>JBBAAN010000110.1:0-7317 GCA_041658225.1 Actinomycetota bacterium | reverse complement strand
CTGCTAGGCGGGCGCACCGCGGCCACTTGAGAAGGGCCGGACGGTTGCCTGTTCGACCGGCGTTCGCTGCTATGCTGCGGCAATGGACATGGATCTGTTTGGCAAGGCACTCGTGACCTTGCTGGTCATCATGACGCCACTGGGCAACGTTCCGATCTTCATCGGCCTTACCAGCCGGGCCACCCCGCGTGAGCGCCACCGGGTCGCCTGGCAGGCGGTGGCTGTGGCGGGCCTGGTGGTCATGTCCTTCGCTTTCCTCGGCCAGCAGATGCTCCTGTATCTGGGCATCTCGATGGCTTCACTCCAGGTGGCCGGCGGCTTCCTGCTCGTGCTGGTCGCCTTGGAGTTGATGGAGGTGTCCGAGAGCCCGCGCGATCGGAATCCGGACATCAACGTGGCTTTCGTCCCGCTGGGAACCCCCCTGCTGGCCGGGCCGGGTACGATCGTGGCGATCATGGTTCTCATGCGTCAAGCCGGCCGCGTGCCCGACAAGCTCACCGTGGTCTTGGCGGTCATGTGCGTGCTGGTCGTGCTCTGGGTGGCGCTGCGTTTCGCCGCAGGCCTGGCGCGCATACTCGGAGTCAACGTCATCAATCTCATCACCAGGATCATGGGTCTGCTGCTGGCGGCGATCGCGGCTCAGATGATCGCGTCCGGCATCGAGACCTTCGTGCGGCACGGAGCGACAGGAGTCCCATGAGCACATACCAGGCGGCGGTCTTCGATTTCGGCGGGGTACTCACCACATCGATCGGTGAGGCGTTCCTGGCCTTCGAGCAGCGTCTCGGGGTCACCTCGGGCGGGATACTCGAGTACTTCCTCCACCACTACGACCACCACGACGACAACAACACACTGCATCGGCTGGAGCGTGGGGAGATCGGCGAGGAGGAGCTATACCGCAGTCTGGCCGAGCACCTGGGGTCCGACGTGCAGGTCCCCAGCGACGCCGAGGGGTGGCGAGCGGAGATGTTTCGCGACGTGCGGATGAATACCTTGATGATCGAGGCCGTCGGCCGGCTGCGAAAGCGTTACCGCACGGGACTGCTGACGAACAACGTGCGCGAGTGGGGTCGGCATTGGCGGAACCTGGTCGATCTGGACGAGGCGTTCGACGTCGTCGTCGACTCATCATCCGTGGGTATGCGCAAGCCCGACCTCGCCATCTTCATGCTGACGTGCGAACGTCTGGGTGTGCGGCCTGAGGAGTGCGTGTTCGTTGACGACATTCCCTCAAACGTTGAGGGAGCGGAAGCGGCCGGGATGACGGGAGTGGTCTTCACCTCCACCGCCGAGGTTATGGAGCGACTGGCCGCTTGTTTCCCCGGTGTCGGACTGGACGATCTGTGCGAGCGGGCGGCAGTCGAGCAGCCCGCGAACTAGGGCCGGCCGATGATGGGAACCTGGTGGGCGGGTGCGGGGAAGAGAGGCTATGTGAGAGCCGAGGGTTCGAATCACTCGATGCCGTTGCTGCTGCCCTGGGCGGCCGAATCCGCCGAACGGCTTGCGCGGGTTCTGTCCGAGGACTTGGAGCTGTGGGGAGTTGCTGAGGCCGAGCGCGTCGAGTTGCTGCGTGCGGCCGTGCTCACCGCCGCCGACGTGGCGAGTCTGGAGGGGCCGGCCGCTCGCGAGGAAGGGCGCTGCCCTGTCCTGGTGTTCCACTGGTCACTGGACGAGGGCCTGTTCCGCTTCGAGGCCGCGGATCGGGAAGCCGCCGCCGGGTCCTGCTCCAACCACCCCAGTCAACGGCACGATTGGCCCGACCTGGCCAGGCTCGTCGACCGGTTCACAGTCGAGGGTCGTGCCTTGGGCGCCCGGGTGGTGTTCGAGAAAAGCGTGATGGTTCGCGAGGCCACCGGCTGAGACAAGGAGTCTTGAGGCATCCATGTCCTCTATCTTCGCTGTTGCCAACCAGAAAGGGGGCGTGGGCAAGACGACCACGGTCGCCTCTCTGGGCGTGGCGCTGGCTTCGATGGGCCGGCGGGTCTTGCTGGTCGATCTTGACCCCCAGGCCTGTCTGACCTTCAGCCTGGGTCTTGACCCCGACGATACCGAACCGACGATCCAGGACGTGCTCACCGGGCGCGCGGAGATACGGAAGACGTTGATCGCGCTCGACGAGGGCGTGGACCTGATCCCTGCCAACATAGACCTGGCCGGTGCCGAGTCCTACCTGATCACGCGCACGGGACGTGAGTATGCCCTGTCGAGCGTCTTGTCTCCCTTGGCTTCCGAGTACGACGTGGTGCTGGTGGACTGCCCGCCCTCGCTCGGCGTGCTGACACTCAATGCCCTCACCGCCGCCGATGAGGTCATCATCCCCGTGCAGTGCGAGACTCTCTCGCACCGCGGGGTGTCCCAACTCATGGACACCATCGCCGACGTGTGCCGATTGACCAACCGGCGCCTGAAGGTGCGCGGGCTGCTGCCAACGCTGTTCGACGGGCGCACCAACCACGCGAAAGAGGTACTGGCCGACATCGGCACGCGATACCGGCTGAACGTGTTGGATCCACCGGTACGCCGCTCGATCCGTTTCGCCGAGGCCCCCAAGGAAGGCAGGAGCATCTACGCCTACGCTCCTTCGGTTCCGGGCGCCCAGGCCTATCTCGATATCGCCCAAGGGCTGGTCAAATGAGCGCGGTGGGAAGCACGGGCCGAAGCACGGACAGAAGCAAGACTGCCAACCGGGGGTCCGCACGCACGAAGCCCCCGACCGGCCTCGACCGCGTCAAGCCCCCGACCGGCCTCGACCGCGTCAAGCCCCCGACCGGCCTCGACCGCGTCAAGCCCCGCCTGGCGCCTGAGATACCACTCGACGACTCGGGGGGTGGGGTCGCGGAGGCCATGGCACAGATCGCGTCACAGAATCGCGAAGGAGATCCGCTGGGACGCCGGTCCCTTTTCTCCGTTTCACCTCAGAGGCCCTGGGGCACGGTGAGTCTGGAGTGCTCGAGCTGTCACGCCGACACCCCGGTGGGATTGGGGAAGATCATCGTTAGCTCCCTGCCGATCTCGTTCCATCTCGTGCGCCGGCACCTGATGCGCTGCCCGGCCTGTGGTCACTTCGGCTGGCTGCGTTTGCACTGGAGGCTCTGAGGCGATGGGCGCGGGAGTCGCCGGCGTGCTCCTGGTCGCCGGCGTGCTGGCGGGAGGTCTGGGTCTCGCCGCGGGCGCTGCCCGTCTGGGAGATCCGAGGTTCTTCAGGCGCCTGAAGGGACGGCCGGCCTCGGAGGTGGCGGAGGCTCTCGAACTGGGCGGAGTGTCGGGTCCCTGGCAGGGACTTGCCACGCGCTACCTCTACGTCGAGCAGGAGTGCTTGCGCTGGCCGCGGGATCTTGTTCGCGGCGCGGTATTGGTGGGATTGCGGGAGGCCGGATGCCGTGCCCTGCCGGTGGGTGAGGATCCCTGGACCAACTGCTTCGAGATCCGATCTGTGTTGGATTCCGGCTGGTACGGGGCGGTACGCATCAGCAGTGTGCCGGGTGGAAGCCTCGTCAGACTCTCGCTGCGAAGCCGGTTGGGCGCTCCGGCGCCGACGTGGGGCAGGAGGCTTCGCGCGTGCCGGATCGCGGCGATCATACTGGGCCCTCTTCGCGGCACGGTGCCTACGGGAGGCCGCAGGGGCCGGATGTCTCCCGCGCCCGCCGCCGTATCTCACTTCGGGTGTGTTGCGCGCGCCGTGGCGGTGCCCGCGGGCCGTGCCGCTACAGTGTGGTGCGTCCGAATGTGGGGGAACTTCGGACGCACCACACTAGGGTTCAGACAGGCAGCTCGAGCAGATCCACCTGACCGCCGAGAGGTCCTGATCGGCGATCTGACGGGGGCTGATCTCGGTGTCCGCCTGGGCCTCGGAGACCTCGACCATCACTCCGCACACGGCGCACTCGACAAGATTCTGGTCTCCCACCACGACCGGATCTCCTTCGTCGCAGTGGCCGAGCGTCCTGGCTGTCCGGCCGCCGGAGCGTGTACCAGTGTGGTGCGTCCGAAGTTCGCCTACATTCGGTCGCGTCTGCATCCCGAATCGCGGCGTTGCTCGTCGGTTGCATACCTACAGGTATGCGCCCTCCTCGCGCCTTGCGCTTCGGGCGCACCCGCGCCCTCGATGTGTACGGCGAATTCGGACGCACTACGCTAGCAGCCGTAGCGTTGCTCGTAGGCCTCTCGCGAGCGAGCCACGTCCCGCAGCGGACAGGTGCACTGACGTCCGGACTCCGCAAGCTGCACCACGACTCGCTCGGCCGGCACCTGGTAGTCGACGACCACGCCGGGCCCTTCCGCAGTGCTCACTTGCGTCCCCATGTCGGGAGCCACCGCCTTGAAGTCCTGGTAGAGAGAATGCTCGTACTTCAGGCAGCACATCAGCCGCCCGCACGCACCGGAGATCTTCAGCGGGTTCAGTGGCAGGCCCTGGTCCTTGGCCATGCGGATGGACACCGGCTCGAAATCCTTGAGGAAGTTGGCGCAACACAGGTCGCGTCCGCAGGGTCCCAATCCGCCCTGGAGCTTGGCCTCGTCGCGAGCGCCGATCTGTCGGAACTCCACTCGCGCCCCGAGTTCACTCGAGAGATCCCGCAACAGGTCGCGGAAGTCCACTCGGTTCTCGGCGGTGAAGTAGAAGAGGAATCGCCCCCGGTCCTCCAAGAACTCCGCGCCGCAGAGTTTCATCGGCAACTCCCGCGCCCGGATGGCCGCGCGGGCAACGGCGGCCGCCTCGCCGCGACGCCGGCGGACGCGCGAGGCGCGAGCGACGTCGGCCTCGGTGGCAAGCGCCTGGATCGCTTGCAGGCCGGGCATCTCGCCGGGGAGTTCCTGCACCGGCCACACGACCTCGGCAACTTCCGATGCCTCGCCCACGACCACGAGGACCTTGTCGCCCACCTTGACCTCTAGCTCACCAGGCGAGAAGTAGTGCAAACGGCCGTAGCGCTCCAGCGCCACGGCGAGCACACGAGTCATCACTGCCTCCCCAAACGACCCGGCGTGGTTGTACCGGCCATTGCCGCCTGAATCCCGAGCAATGCGGCCTCCACGGCCAGCAAAGCCTGCGCTCCCCGAACGAGCCGGGCCCGCGCTTCCTCCAGACAGGCAATCGCGCCGAGCACCGCTCGCACCGGCATTCCTTCCGCCTCCCGCGCGAGCGCGTCCGCCATGTCGGGATTTACCAGATCCCCACCGGTTCCCGATTGCACGAGCAGTATATCCCGGTACCAGCCGGCCAGATCGACCAGGGCTTCGTCCAGGGCGTCGCGCTGCGCGCGACGAAGTTCCCGCTTCTGACGCCGCTCGGCGCGACGCACGAAGGTGGCGCTTCCACGCGAGCCACCCAGGGAATCCTCGATCACCTGGATCTGCTCGCGGTGGCGATCTCTCAGCCCCGCAGCGGAATCCTCGGCTTCGGCGAGCAGCCCGGTGGCGGCCTCCAGCGCGGACGCCGCGTCGCCGGCGGCCAGAGCGGCCGGGATCCGCAGATGCGACATCCTGCGCTCGGCGGTCCCGGCATCGGTCGCAAGCGCCACCGCCCGGCCCAGACGGCCCTGGGCCGCCGCCACGGCCCAAACCGCCTGCTCCTCCGCCACCCCGTAACGATCCACCAGCGCACGGCGCACCTCGGCGGGGCTGGCGTCGTGGAAGTCGATGCTGCGACAGCGCGAGCGCACGGTGGGAAGCAAGTCCTCGGGCGAGGAAGCCAGCAGCACGAACACCACATCGGCCGGGGGTTCCTCCAGGACCTTGAGCAGCGCATTTGCCGCGGTCGCGTTCATGCGGTCGGCCTCGCGCACGATGAAGATCTTCGCGCGACCCTCGTGGCGGGAGCGAAAAGCCTCCTCCCGAACGGCGCGCACCTCCTCCACGAGAAGCTGCTCGCCTTCCGGCTCGATCACGTGCACATCGGGGTGGACACCGCGAGCGACCTTTGCGCACGACTCGCACCCGCCGCAGCCGTCCGCGGCGCAGTTGAGAGCGGCGGCCAGCGCCGTGGCGACGGTTCCACGCCCGGTCCCCGAGGGGCCGGCGAACAGCAGCGCGTGCGGCACCCGCCTCGCGGAAACCATGCGCCGCAATGACTCCACGGCCGCCTCATGGCCGACGATGGGATCCCAGACCCCGGCTCGGGCGTCCCGGGCGGGCGAACCCTCATGCGCGCGCGGCGCGGCCCTGTTCATGAGCGGCTCACAGACGGGGCGCCACCGCGGAGCGCACCTGCGCCTGGACTTCCTCGGGCGAGCCCGTGGCGTCGATGACCACGTAGCGGTCCCTGTACTCCCGAGCCAGGGTGAGGAAGGCTTTCGCCACTCTCTGGTGGAACTCCAGACCCTCGCTCTCCAGCCGGTCGAGATCCGTTCCGGCTCGCGCCAAGCCCACCGCCGGGTCCACTTTCAGCAGGATGACGACATCCGGCAGCAAGTCGCCGCTTGCCCAGCGGTTGAGCTCGAGGATCGTCTCGTGCCCCAGGCCCCGCACGAGGCCCTGGTAGGCGAGCGAGGAATCGAGGTAGCGGTCGGAAAGCACGATCGCCCCGCGTTCCAGCGCCGGAGCCACGACCTCGGACACGTGTTGGGCCCGAGCCGCCGCGTACAGCAGGGCCTCCGTCTTGGCCACCATCTCAGCCGCGGCGGTATCCAACAGGATCTCCCGGATGCGCTCGGCAATCGCGGTGCCGCCGGGTTCCCGCGTGACCACAACTTCTCTCCCGCTTCGGGTCAACTCCTCGCGAAGCATCTCGAGTTGCGTCGACTTGCCCGAGCCTTCCACGCCCTCGAAGACCACCAGTAGCCCCCGATGCTCCCCACTCGCCTGCGCCACCTTGAGTCCCAGTCTGAGCAGGGCCTGAGAGGGGCGCTCGCGCATGCGCCGCCGGGCCACCAAGCCGGACACTGCCGCGAGAACTCCCCCGGCCATCAGCACCAGCCGCACGCCTCCAACGTCGAGCGCGCGCCCCCCCACTTCAAGGGTGTGTTCGCCGACGGCGATCACCGCCAGCGGCGCCACCACCAGCGAGAGGAACAGACACAGGCGCACCAGAGCATACAGAGTCGCGAAGGTGCGGCCGCGCAACTCGTCGGAGACGTTCTCGTGCAACAGGGTGTATCCCGTCACCCAGGCAAACCCCGCACAGAGCCCCATGATGCCCGCCCCCAACATCACGTAGCCGATGGAGGGGCCGTTGGCGGTCAACGTCATGAGGAACCCGGCCAGGATGATCGCCGCCGGGAAGGCCGCTTGCTTCGAGACAAAGCGCATCACCCACGAAGCCCCGAGCATACCGATGCCCATACCCACGCCGAGCCCCGTCACCAGCAAGCCCCAGCC
>JBBAAN010000109.1:0-7340 GCA_041658225.1 Actinomycetota bacterium | reverse complement strand
CGACGGTGCCGCTGCCGGACCTCCTGGTTGCCGCGGCCGCCCTCGCGGCCGACATCGAGGTGTGGCACGTCGACGAGGATTTCGAGCGGATCCGGGCTGTGGCCCCCTTGAAGACAAAGACCCTCCGATGATCGGCCGGCGCAGGCGATGTCCAAGTTCTTGAGGGCGCAACCGAAGTGCGTCAACGTCAGATCGGGAACGCTGAGTGAAGTGCCATCAAGGAGCTTCCGCCGAGGAACTGCCGCGGCCGCCGGTGCGAGATCCCAAGGATCTCAGCGGTCCTCTGGTAGGAGGGTGAAGTGCCCGCCCTGAAGGGGCGTGAGCACCCGGAAGGCGCGTTCGTCGAAGGTAAGAAGACGGTGGGTTCGGTGCCTTGCGGCGAGCACGACCACGGAGGCGTCGGCCAGGCCGAGCTCGAGGTCCCGATACCGGCGCGCGAGGTCAACTGCCGTCCTGAGTTCCGTCTGGCTCAGCGAGTCCACGACGTACGTGCCGGCGGCAAGGTCGGCCAGGAAGGCAAGCTCCGCTTCGATGCCAAGGCGGTTGAGGATGAGGAAGTCGGCCTCCGCCGCCACGAACGCCGGTACGACGAGGGATCCGCGTTCGGCTCTGAGAACCTCGACCACGGCCTTGTGATCGGGGTCGCGCCGGTCCGCTTGCGTGTACAGCGGTCCCGCGTCGACGATGAGCGTCATCGCCGAGGGGTGAGGGTCTTGGCCAGGATCTCCTCGGCACGCCGTCCCACCGGTTCGCCGGTTCCCTCGCCGACGCCCATGCTTAGGAACCGGCGCTTGGTGTCCGAGCGAGTTACTCGGCGGATGCCTTCTCTGATGAGATCAGAGCGCGAGTGACCCGTCCTGGTGGCCGCTTGCCGTAGCGACTCAGCTTCTTCCTCGGTCAGATATACGGTCGTCTTCTTCATGGCACCCGTAGGGTACCATACCCTCCGCACCTTCCGCTCATTGGGGATGGATCTGGGGTCGACCGCGCCCTCAGGAGACCTTCCGCTCGAGCCTCTCAGCGATCCAGACCTTGATATCGAGGTCAACCTTGTGGACATGGGGGCCTGCCGCGCTTCTCTTCGGGACGTTATCGAGCGTGAAGGGATCGACGTGTGAACCGGCGCTATCTGGTCGTGGCCCAGCGGGTCCGAGCCGAGCTTTGGGGCCCTGGAGCGCGCGATTGATCGTGCCGAGCGGGCGGCAGTCCCGAGGAGGTGGCCGGGCCCTGCGCGCCGGTGAGCTTCGGGCGTCAAGCGCCGGATGCCGCGAGGCTTGTCATTCGGACCCGGGGGTGCCTAGCTCGCGCAGGGCCTCTGAGGGATGCGCGTGTAGCAGCCCCGGCACGCGCGCGAAGGCGGTGTCGGCAGAGACGAGGGTCGCGCCGGCCGAGATTGCGGCGGCGACCAGGACGGCGTCGAAGGGACCCAGTTGCCTGTGGTGCTCGAAGAGATCGAGGCCTTCGGCGAGGTCCTCCGCTCCGGGTCGCACCAGCGGGGCCAGGAGCCGAGCGAAGCTACGGCCGAGGCGGGCAGCGTCCACCCGACCGCGGCTGCGGCTGCGGACGTGGACGAATTCCTGGATGACCTCGACTGTGGTGGTGGCTTCCAGGCGCCCCTCACCGATCGCTTCAACGATCCCGCGGCAGGGCCGGCGCAGCGGGTGATCCGCACCGACGGCGTACACGAGGACCGTGGTGTCCAGCAGGATCATCGGCGGGCGCGGATCTGCCCGAGCTCGCGCTTGAGCTGCGCGGGCGAGGGGACCGGCATCGGCCGCGCCTCGAGGATCTCCCGGGCCGCGGCTGCCTTGCGCGGATCCTCCGGTGGGAAGGCGGTATCGATGGCCTCACGTACCAGAGTAGCGACGGAGGTCTTGCGCTGCCCGGCCCGGCGCGCGAGGCGCTGGCAGCGTTGTTCGTCTAGAAGGACGTGGAGGCGTCGAGTGAGCGTCATGCGCATACTGTAACATGCGCATTGATGCACATGGTACACCTGTTCTCGTCCGGGCTATGGGAGTCCCGCAGACCTGGGTGCGGGCTTGTCTTGAGCCTTTTCGCCGGGCGTTCCTCCGCCATCACCAGGGGAAGCTACCCGGTAGCGCGCTGCGGGAGCCACTCTATGGCGACCAGGCCCTCGGCTTCTCGGAAGTCCGGATCGCCCGTGAGAAGCGCTTGGGGCAGGGAGGTGCCGGCTTTGAGCATCCCTCTGGCTTCCCGTGCGGGATCCTTCAGCGCCGGGATGATCGCTATGCGCCCCGCGTAGTCGATGACCTGAACCGAGTCCCCCGGACGGATGCCGTGCCGCTTCCGGATCTCCCGAGGGATGACCACCCAGCCCTTCTTGGACACCTTGACGGCCATGTTGCCTCCCCAGGAAACGCTCCCGGTCCCGAGAACGGGCTCTCTGTCGGTCCGGCGCGCTTCGGTATAGCGAATCCGGCCAGCGTATATACAGATCGCCCGGCCGTTGCCCCAAGCCTACGCGGGTCGAGGTCGGCGGCAACCCGGTCCCAACAAGCGCGCAGTGTTGCTTCGGTCCCCCGCGACGTCTCCGGACTGAGGTTGGCATCCTTGCTTGACCCGCCAACGGAGGCGTCGACCTGGTCGAGGCCACGGCCGTGCGCAACCGTCGAGAGACTCGATCGACGGCTCCTAGCGCCGCCGCGCCGGCTCGGGGAGCAGGCGCAGGCGCTCGCAATGGCGGGGCTTCACCGCTGAGAAGTCCCTTACGTCCAGGGTGGCGACCTTGGTTTCTCCGAGCCGTTCGCACACCGCGATGATGGATGCGTCGACCAGGCCAAGCTCGAGGTCCCGATACCGGCGCGCGAGGTCAACTGCCGTCCTGAGTTCCGTCTGGCTCAGCGAGTCCACGACGTACGTGCCGGCGGCAAGGTCGGCCAGGAAGGCAAGTTCCGCTTCGATGCCAAGGCGGTTGAGGATGAGGAAGTCGGCCTCCGCCGCCACGAACGCCGGTACGACGAGAGATCCGTGACCTGGGGCGGGTGCCTGGGGCCGGTGCTATGATGGGTACACCATGGAGGCGAGAACTCAAGTTTCGCTCGATCCCGAGGTCCTTCGCCGGGCGAAGGAGCGGGCCGCTGCGCTCGGAGTCTCCCTGGCCGAGTACGTCCGTGGGCTGGTCGCTCGCGATCTTGCCCACCCACGGCCGGCGGCGGACCCATCGGTAGTGTTCAACCTCGGGGACTCGGGCGGGTCCGATATCGCGCGGTCCAAAGACCGGTATGTGGGCGAGGCCGTGGGGGCCGGACGCTCCGGGCAGGCCGGACACCCGCGCTCCAGACGATGAGCCTGTTCGTCGATAGTTCGGTCTGGTACGCGGCCGCGGACAAGGGAGACGCCGGCAACAAGCGCGCGAGGAGCATTCTCTCCGCCGGCGAGCCGCTGGTGACCACGGATCACGTTCTCGTCGAGTCCTGGCTGCTCATCCATCACCGCCTGGATCGGGGGGCGGCTGAGCGTTTCTGGGAGGGGCTCCGCAGTGGCGTGGCCACCGTCGAGCCCGTCGGCCTCGCGGATCTCGAAGTGGCCTGGGCCGTCGGAGATGTCTATCCGGATCAGGACTTCTCGATCGTGGACCGTACCAGCTTCGCCGTCATGCAGCGGCTCGGCCTACAGCGGGTCGCGAGCTTCGATGCCGACTTCGCGATCTACCGGTTCGGCCGCCGGCGCGACAGGGCGTTTGTGGTCGTTGGCTGATCCCGAGCCGGATTGAGCGCTCACTCGAAAGGGGCCTGCCCGTTCCTTGGACAGGCCCCTTTTCTATTGGAGCCGAGTCAGGTGCGCGTTCCCGGCCGGCGTTGTCAACGCCATGGAGCTGATCGTGTTGACGGCTGCCGAGGTGATCGAAGCTCGGGCGTTTTCGTGCCGGTACACTTGGCGCCGTGACTTCGCCACGCACTTTCGCCCTTCGCCGATCGGTGCTTCTCGCCGGGCTGCTGGCCGCCGTCCTCGCGGCCGGCCTGGCAGTGGTGGACTGCCGTCATCCGGCAGGCTCCCCGAGCCCTTCGCCGAGTCGGGTCGGCGGCGCGAACACCGCAGCCACCTCTCCCACTCCCTCGGTGCTTGGCAGTCCGGCCGAACGGGCCCGCACCCCGCTTCCGCAATCGGTCGTGGCGGAACTGTTGGATGTGTTGCGCACGCCGGCGACAGCCGGCGCCGCCATTGCGGTCGAGATCCGTCGCGGTCACGACCCGCGTCCCGTGCTCTCCAGCCAGGCCGACGTCGCGATGATCCCGGCCTCCAATCAGAAGCTCGCCACCATGGCGGCGGCGTTTCGGGTGCTGGGTCCAATCTGGACTTTCCACACCCGAGTGCTCACCGGCGCCCAGGTCGCCACCGACGGCACGCTTGCTGGGGACCTGGTGCTGGCCGGCGGGGGAGACCCCGGGCTGGCCACCACCGCATTTCGCGAGAAGTTCCCAGACTTCCCCTCGACATCTCTGGACGAGCTGGCAGTGCGGGTCGTGGCCTCGGGCGTCCGCCGGGTGACTGGCAGCCTGGTTGCCGACGAGTCTCACTTCGACTCGCTTCGAACGGGCCCGGACTGGAAGGCGAGCTACGCGGCCGAGCGGATCTGCCCGCCGCTGTCCGCTCTGGCGGTGGATGAGAACCGTGCCGACCTGGAGACCGGAAGCTACGCCAGGGATGTGCCGCTGCACGCGGTGAGGGCCTTCCGCCAAGCCCTTGCCGCACAAGGGATCCAGGTCGAAGGCCCCGACGTGGCGGGCACGGCGCCCGCAGGAGCACGCGAAGTCGCGTCCGTTGAGTCCGCTCCCCTTGGCGAGTTCATGCGCATGATGGGCAAGGAGAGTGACAACTTTGCCGCCGAGATGGTGACCAAGGAACTGGGGGCGGTCTCCACCGGCAAGGGCACCACCGCTGCGGGGGCGGACGTGGTGCGCTCCTACCTGGTCGGACTTGGCCTGGGCAGCCAGGGGCTGGTCGTCGCCGACGGCTCGGGCCTTTCGACCGCCAACCGCCTATCGGCCCGCCTTCTGGCGGGGATGGCGCAGGAGATGTTTAGCGAGGGCGCGTTCACCGACGCGCTGTCGGTGGCCGGCGTGGACGGCACGCTGCACAAGCACCTGACCGGCAGCGCGGTTGCGGGGTTGGTGCGCGCCAAGACCGGGAGTCTGGATTCCGTGGCCGCCCGCACCGGGTACCTTCTGTCACCCGAGGGGGACTTGACCTTCTCGGTGCTTCTCAACCGATTGCCCGACAAGAATTCCGATGCGGCACAGAAGGTTATCGATGCGTTCGTGCTGCGCATGGCGAAGCTCCTGGCGCCATCCGAGCCGGTCACCGTGAGTTCGCACGGCCGCGCAACTGAAGTGCGGCAACGCTAGTTCTATGCGTCGGCGTCGACCGCGTGGGCGGGAAGCCCGCCTTCCTCCAGCACCTTGGCCACTTCGTCCCTGGACAGCCCCCGCGCGTTGAGCGCGCGCACGATGCGCCGTGCGGCCTCCATCGGAGAGGTGCGGCCGTCGCGGTCGGGGCCCGAGCCTTCCTCGCCCTCGGTCAGCCCATCGATGTAGCCGCGGGCGTACTCCCAGGTCGCGTACTCCTCCATGCGCGGCTCGAAGGCCGGCTCGTGGATGCGCGGCTCACCGTTTTCGAGGATGTGGTTCAGGTTGTCCCGGAGCAGATCCCAGCCGAAGTAGTGATCCTCTTCGCAGTCCGGACAGGCGATGACCACCCCGCGGTAGCCGCGCGGCTCGAGGATCTCACGAAAGGCCGCCAGGTCCCCCAGGTCCTGAAGGAGCTGCTCTCGCTCCTCCTGATCCAGAGGCTCCGGCAAGGAGTCCTGGAATGAGTCTTCGAACGGTTCTTCCACGAGGTCACCTCGGTCGGGTCCGGCACCCCATATGCTAGCGCAAGCTGTCACCGCACGGGGAACGCCGAGCGGGGGCTTTCTTGCCCAGGCAATGGGCCGATGTTAGCCTGGGTTGGTCTCCCCGGCCAGACCCCTTGTCTGGCTTGCGTATCGGGAAACTCGACCCAGCTTCCATTGCCGGCCAGGCACTCACCGATCCGGCATCCAAAGAGGCAGTGGAGCTGGACTTGCCTTCGAGGAGGTCGCTGTGGCGGAAGTGGAAATAGGGATCGGCAAGAGCGGGCGGCGAGCCTACGGCTTCGACGACATCGCGATCGTGCCCTCCCGGCGTACTCGTGACCCCGAGGACATCGACCTTTCCTGGGAGATCGACGCTTTCCATTTCGAGCTGCCGTTGCTGGCCAGCGCGATGGACGGGGTGGTCTCCCCGGCCTCGGCCATCGAGATCGGGCGCCTGGGCGGCCTGGGGGTCCTGAACCTCGAGGGGCTCTGGACCCGCTACGATAACCCCGACGCCGTGCTGGATGAGATCGCCTCACTTGCAGATGCCGAAGCCACTCCCCGGATGCAGGAGATCTACAAGGAGCCGGTCAAGCCCGAACTGATCGGCAAGCGCATTCAGGAGATCAAGCAGGCCGGGGTCGTGACCGCGGCCTCGCTCACGCCCCAGAAGGTCGGCAAGCTGCACACCCACTGCCTCGAGGCCGAACTGGACATCCTGGTCATCCAGGGCACCGTGGTCTCCGCCGAGCACGTCTCCAGTCGCTCCGAACCGCTCAACTTGAAAGAGTTCATCTCCTCCTACGACTTGCCCGTGATCGTGGGGGGCTGCGCTTCCTACTCGACGGCGCTTCACCTCATGCGCACCGGCGCGGCCGGAGTCCTGGTCGGCGTGGGCCCGGGCGCGGCGTGCACCACGCGCGGGGTGCTCGGCATCGGCGTCCCTCAGGCCACGGCGCTGGCCGACGCCGCGGGTGCGCGGGTGCGCCACCTAGAGGAGACGGGACGCTACGTGCACGTGATCGCCGACGGCGGGATGCGTTTGGGCGGCGACGTCGCCAAGGCCATAGCCTGCGGCGCCGACGCGGTCATGATCGGCTCCCCGCTGGCGCGCGCGGCCGAGGCTCCCGGGCGCGGGTATCACTGGGGTATGGCGACCTTCCACCCCGACCTGCCGCGCGGAACCCGGGTGCGCACCAGCATCCTGGGCACCATGAAGGAGGTCCTGCTCGGCCCGGCTCCGGTCAACGACGGCACGATGAACCTCTTCGGCGCGCTGCGCACCTCGATGGCGACCACCGGCTACGCCACGATCAAGGAGTTCCAGCGGGCGGAGGTCATGGTGGCGCCGTCATTGCAGACCGAGGGCAAGGCGCTCCAGCGCGCCCAGGGCGTTGGGATGGGCAAGTAGGGGAGCCAACCGACCCGTGTCTGGCGGGCGCGCCCCTCACCTCGCCGGTCCTGGAGAGACCTCACCCCGCCGGCC
>JBBAAN010000108.1:0-7366 GCA_041658225.1 Actinomycetota bacterium | reverse complement strand
CATGACCTCATGTTGGACGGTGATTTTGAACACGTCGAGGGCGGCTTACTCAGCACGCGCCTTGGCTGTCCTCCGCACCTCAAGAACGCCGAAGAGAATGCCTGCGATCAGGGCGGTGAAACTTACAAGCTGGAGAATCATCTCGAATTGCGGCAACATCGAACCTCCCAGGCGTGCACTCGCGGACACCGCATCCGATTAAGACGTCTTGGTGCTGCCCCCTGACGGCCTCAGGATAGACGGCGCGGCTGGACCGTCCTTCTTACCCTGCGCCGCATCAGGATCGGCTAGCTGTCTCTGCTGGTAGCCTTCGCCCAAGTCGCCGGGATCGGGGCGCTGTCATCGAGCAAGACCCGAATCGCCGTCTGCGCTCGGTGACGAACGGAAATCATCGGATCGCGGTCCATCGAGCGGAGTTGCCGGAGTACAAGCCGCTTCATCCCGGGGTATCGCCTGGCGATGATGCAGAGCCCGCTGATCGCCCAGCTCCTCACGAAGGCACTCCGATCGGAAAGCTGGCCGATCAGGACGGGGACCACCGTCTTCGCCGCAAGGGCCGACACGACTTGATTGGTGAGAAGCATGCCGATATGCCATCGGACCATCGCCACCCCATCCTGCGCGGCCAGGGGAAGGATTTCGACCATATACGGCGACACCAGTTGCTGACGACTCCGGGATACGCGCTCGATCGCTTCGGCCGCATGCCCCCTTGCGGCCGGTGACCCTGTGAGCAGGACATCGACCAGCTCAGGTATGAGATGTGGGTTCTGCAACACCAGTGCTGCCGCTTCCCGCGACAGACCGTCGGATCTGAGGTCGCCGATGGCTAGCATTTCATGGAGAGGGCTCTTCGCGGACATTCTCACCACTAGCCGCTTGCCGGAGCAGCCTGGCGGGGCCTGGCCACAAGGTCCCGCGTTCTTGATGGAAAGCCGCGTGGCGCGCAGGTCGCTCCACACTACGGCCCGTACGCCGGGTCCGCCGAAGGCCGTCCGTCCCGGATGTCCTTTTACCGGGGTCCCGCCGAAGGCCGTTCGCCCCGGATGTCCTTACCGGGGTCCCGCCGAAGGCCCCGCGTTGTTGGCGGGACGTTGTTGGCGGGACGTTCTTGGTGGGACGTCCTCGTCGGGAGTGGTCCTTCAGGGCTTCAGCGGGTTGTCGGGCAGCCAGTCATTGGCCGAGTATGCTCTTGAGAAGCCGGCCCAACTCCGGCTCTAACTGATCACCGAAGTGGTGACGCGTCGGATCGGCCCACGCGTCATCGAGTTGGTGAGCCCATTGACGAGGCGCCGGCAGCTGGTTCCTCCACTCTGCGTCCGCATCAAAGTACAGGTAGACGTCCCAGGCAACTTGGCCGGCAGCACCAAGGGAAGCCGCAATGGCCCGGCCCGCGCGCCGACTTGGATCGTGAAACCACCGAATCCGGGGGTCGGACATCTCCCCTGCCAGAGCGGTGACGTCGGCCACTCTGTCTTCCGGTAGCATCTCGATCCAAACGATCATCGCCGCCAGATCGGCATCCGGGTTCGCTTGGGCAAGGACTCTGTGCACCGCACGGGCGCCCTGCAGGCAGGCCGGTCAAGTTGGAGAGACCAGGGCGACGAGCCGGGGCAACCCCCGACTGTGATTGAAGGCATGTGTCAGGGGCCGGATGGAGTGTGAGAGCGAGGTGACCAGGCGCCGAGTCATCTCATCTCCTGTCTGCGGAGCAGCCAACTGGCTGTCCAACGGCAACGGGCTACAAGGTACCACGTTCTTTTGTGGGGAGCTGCCCGGCGGAAGCGGACTACTCACAACCAACTCTCGCACACGCCGGCAGGCCGAGCACCCACCCAGTCGCCCAGTGCCCCGGGTCAGTCGAAGACTGTTCGCCCCGGATGTCCTTACCGGGGTCCCGCCGAAGGCCGTTCGCCCCGGATGTCCTTACCGGGGTCCCGCGTTGTTGGCGGGACGTGGTTGGCGGGAAGTCCTCGGAAGGGGTGGTCCTCCAGGGCCGAAGGTCCTGGTGAACTTCCAGGGCTTCAGCGATATTTCAGGCTGGCCGGAAGCTGGAATGACTCAAGTGTGAACATCGGGAACCCAGATGTAACCGTCGGGGTCGCGGATGTATGCCTCTCGCAGGCCGTGACCTTTGTTCGTGGCAGGAGAAAGGACCTGCAAGCCATGGCGGCGCGCGGCAGCCTCAGCGGCGTCTGGATCGCAGCCGTGTAGGCGGAGCTCGATCCCTGCGCCCCTCAGGTGAGTCTCGCTGACCGTGGTGTGCATGGGGTGCTTGTCGTAGGTATGGTCCGCGTGGAGCATCCATTCCGCCCCAGGTCTGGAGCACACGGCGAAGTCGGGATCCGCGTAGACAATCGTCGCGCCGAGGACGTCGCGCTGGAAGGCCAGCGCAGCATCGATGTCCGCGACCAGCAGATTGACGGTAAGGCCTCGCAGAGACTGCCCGTAGTCTTTGGCGGGCATCCAGGGGTCACCGACACGAAGCTTCATGCACCATCTCCTGAAGTGGGATTGAAGCGCAAGCGGAGCACCGTTTGCCGGACGGCCATGAGTTACAGTGTCCCACGCTCTTTGTGGGAATCTGTCCGGGGGACGCGGGCATCGCTGTCAGGACTCTAGGCAAGCCAGGCGTGAAGGACAAGCACCGCCGAGAGCGCCGCCCGCCGGGTTCAGCCGAAGACCGTTCGTCCCGGATGTCTTTACCGGGACCCTGCCGTACGCCCCGCCGAAGGCCGTTCGCCCCGGATGTCCTTACCGGGGTCCCGCCGAAGGTCCCGCGTTGTTGGCGGGACGTTGTTGGCGGGACGTTGTTGGCGGGACGTTCTTGGTGGGACGTCCTCGTCGGGAGTGGTCCTTCAGGGCTTCAGCTACTTGTAGGGCAACCGGCTCGTCTACTCGGCGCTGGATGGATGCTCGATGAAGCACTTCCAGCCCTTCTTCGTCTTGGCTTCCATCGCCCAGCGGAACCCAGCGTGACCCGCGACGACATCAGATCGCTCGCATGCGGTTCCCCTTCGCATTGTGCTCGACCTCAGCCTTGCCCAAGGCTTCCATCAAGGGCGGGACATACATGGCGAATCGCCCCCGAAGGCCCTTCTTCAATCCATACCACCCCTTCACCGGGTTCTTCGGTGAGCGAGCCCATGCCTCGACGGTCCCCTCAGCGGCTGGCTTCTGTTCGTCGGCGCTGCCGAGCAACATCCAGTCGCCGTGCTTCTTGAGCATCGCATGCAGGTCCTCGATGCATCGCATCTGGTAACTGAGCTTGGTCGTGCCCACGATGCACATCAACGCCGGCGGATCGGCTGCCTCGTCACGATACATCTTGTATTCCGACGTCCCTGGCGGGGTCTTCAAGACCCACGGATCGTCCGCCGTACCTTTGCCCTTCCCTGCCACCTTTGCCATCTCGTACCTCCGTCTCCACCGCGATTCTCTTCATTCTATCAGTCACGACCGGCCAGCTGACGGTCAGCCGCCTCCCAACGGCCTCGAGCTACAAGGGTCCGATTAGATTGTGGGAAGCTGCCCGGCGTAAGCGGGCCAGGTCTCCAGACTCTGCGCCTCGCTGGCGGGCAGAACCGGCGGGACCCACCGCCCAGCCCGTCGGGCTGGTCGAGGACCGCCGCAGGTCCCGCGGTCTTGGCGGGATTCGTCCCGGATGGACATACCGGGATCCTGCCGTAGGTCGCGCGTCTTAGGCGGGGGTGCTCTTCCACGGCTCGAGTGAGTTGTCTGGCGTCCAGCTCTTAAGGACCGGGGATGAGGTGGAAGGTCTTGAAGAAGATCTCCCTGTTTTCGGGATCTGCGATTGCCTTGCCGAGCTTATGGGCACTGGCGTGATGTCGCCTATGCAGACTCCTCTCGCCGGCTGCAAAGGCCGCGTGAGCAAGAATGGCATGGGCGAAGGCGGCTTCCTAATCAGGCGGATCATGCGCGACCAGGTAGTCAAAGCTCTGCTGAGCGTAGGCCAAGGCAGTCCGGCCAAGCCCGAGTGCCGCGTGAACGTGACCGAGGAGCATCCTAGCTCTGGCCGCATTGAGGTCGGTCCCCACCCTGGTCCAATGAAACGCTGAGGCGTGGGCCGCATCTAGCATCTCCTCGTCCTGGCGAGCCGTCCTACTCGCGAGGTCACTGAGCTTCCACGCGAGGTTGTTGCACTCGATCGTGTACCAACGATGTGCGCGGGTGATTTCCTCTGGCGAAAGGTCAGTCGGCATGGGGGTGCTCCCGGGCGACTAACGGCCTCGAGTTACGTGGTCCCACGTTCCTTGTGGGAAGCTGTCCGCCACAGGCGGGCATGCCCTACCCAACTCTACGGCCGGCCGACGGGCGAGGCAAGCTCCAATCGGTGCTCGGCCCGCTGCGTCAGTCGAAGACCGTTCGTCCCGGATGACTCTACCGGGATCCTGCCGGTGGCCCCGCCGAAGGCCGTTCGCCCCGGATGTCCTTACCGGGGTCCCGCGTTGTTGGCGGGACGTGGTTGGCGGGACGTCCTGGGCAGGGGTGCTCCTCCAGGGCCTCCGCGAGGTGCGAGGCGGCAGGCTATCTGTCTATGGCCGAAGGCGGGGAACCAGGGCGCCGGTTCGGTGTCTGTATTCCTCGTATTCCTTTCCGAAGACCTTGATAAGATTCTCTTCTTCTCTTGGGATCACGAACAAGCGGAACACGGCAAACGCGATACACGGAAACGAGAACAGGAACCAGTTGTTGGCGAGAAGGGCTAGAGAGAGAAGCTCCAGAAGTGCAAAGGAGTAAAGGGGGTGCCGAATCCAACGGTATGGACCGTGAGTCACCAACTGATGAGTGCGCTTGGTGAGGATCGTCTCGGAGATGTTGTCTCCGATGCTGAGAAACATCCACCGAATCGCGGGAAGGCAGACGACTGCAATGGCGGCAGCCGCCGAACGGAGCCAGATGGGAAGACACCAGGCCGACCAAGACAGCCATGTCGGCGCGAAGACATAGGCAAGGAATGAGACAGCCACGAGAAGGGCCATCGCCATTCGCAGAAGGAGCGCGATCGGCCCTTCCGCACGTCTTGGAATGACTTCACCAGATCGCCGGGCGCGCTTGCGGTAGTAGCCGGAGATGACGAGTGAAGAGAGGAAGACGATCAGGAAGACCCCGCGGAACGTGGCCTCTACATCCATATCGTCCTTCCTCGCCTGAGAGAAAGGCGGCAACCTGCCGCCGAACAGCCTCGAGCTACGAAGTCCCGCCGAAGGCCGTTCGCCCCGGATGTCCTTACCAGGGTCCAGCGTTCCTGGCGGGGTGTTCTCTGCGGGAAGCAGCCCGGCGAAAGCGGGCAGTCTCATACGGATTGTGCGATAGGCTGGCGGGCCAGGCAAGCTCCAATCGAAGCCCCGCCCGTCGGGTCAGCCGAGGGCCCTGGTGATCTTCCAGGGTCAAAGACCGTTCGTCCCGGATGACTTGACCGGGATCGTGCCGAATGCCCCGCCGCGGGCCGTTCGCCCCGGATTTGCATACCGGGGTCCCGCCGCAGGCCGTTCGCCCCGGATGTCCTTACCGGGGTCCCGCGTTGTTGGCGGGACGTGGTTGGCGGGACGTCTCGGGCGGTAGTGTTAGTCCAGGGCTTTAGCGAGTCGATAGGCATCGCCAAGGTCCTGTTGGAAGCCCGGATGGGAGACTGCGCCTGGTAATGATAGCGTCTATGCCGTGCTATACAGGGCGCGCAAGGACGGCCGGCATGAACGACAGGTTGGGCTGCTTGGACGTCCGCTTACACCTCAGAGAGCATTGCGTCTGTATCTATTTGCGAGCAGTCAGTTGAAGTGGAAGCGCGCTGTCGGTGCGGGCCCACGTGTATCTCTTCTCAATCTCCGCGAAGAAAGCCTTGGAGAGCCGCACGAAGTCGGCTTCACTCAGCTTGACCTCGTCACCCACCCTGAACTTCAGCACGGACTTCTCCGGCGGGAGCTTGATCGAACCACCCGCAGAGTTCGGCCACCCCGGGAGCTTGTCGACCTGCAGCTTGGCCTGGTTGAGCAGGATCGAGTTGCATAGGACGCGCACCTCGTTCAACGGATTGCCGTCCTTACCCTCGACGCCCGTGAGCCGGTGCACGAACATGTGGTCCAGGAGGAGGACCTGGTCGTTGAAGAAGCGAATCTCGAACTCCCTGGATGGTGCCATGCCGACCTGCTTTCGGTACGCACGCAGGTTAGCGTCGACCCTCGCGCGGCAAGCGTCGATGTAGTCTTGGGTGTAGGTCTTCATTCCGAGCATGGGCTCATATACTCCTGTCTGCCGTGGGCACCGTAGAGGCGGCATCTCCCCGAGGGATTGACTTGTATACCACCGCCAGGTTCCTGGCCGCGCCGCAAGGTCCGTAGAAGGCTTGGTGCAGCGCGCCGGTGGGTGCCCGTCACATCGTCCTCGAGGGCAGAGATGTCAACATGCGCACCGTCACCTGCGGTGCAGGCCTTAGCGATCCCTAACGGCCTCGAGCAACGAAGCCCCGTGTTCTTTCCGGGGAGCTGCCCGGCGGAAGCGGGCATCGCCACTCGGAGTCCAGGTCTAGGCTAGGGGTAAGGTAAGCGCCCCAGAGGGCTGGGCCCTCCGGGGCTTCGGCGAGTTGTTGGGTCTCAGGACTGTGTGCAAGTGCTGGCGCTCACAGGCCTGCCTTGGTACGCGGGCCCTCAATCCGCCACGTGCAACACGATCTTGCCGGCCGTGTGCCGGGCCTCGATCATCTCGTGGGCTCGTGCGGTTTCATGGAGCGGAAGCACGGCAGAAACGCGGGGCTTGATTACCCCAGAGTCCACCATCGCAGCAACTTCGGTCAGGACTTTGCCAATCGGGGGCGTCGAGAAGACCATCGCCTGACGGACGCCGTGAGCCGTGGCCGTCTCCGGCGAAGGTGCCTGGACGGTTGACACAAGAATCCCGCCTGGCTTCAGCACTTCCCATGATCGTTCCTGGGTATCGCCACCGATTGTGTCAAGGACAACATCTACTTGGCCCCTGTAGCCGTTGGCGTTCTCGAACGGGGTCGTGCTGTAATCGATCGCCTGGTCGACGTCAAGCTCGCGCAGAACACCAAGATTGACGGACGCAGTGCCAATGACCTTGGCACCACGCCACTTGGCGAGCTGCACGGCAATGTGTCCGACCCCACCGGCAGCGGCATGGATGAGAACGGTCTGTCCCTTGGAAAGGTTTGCCAACTCGAAGAGCGCCTGCCACGCAGTGAGAGTTACATGTGGGAGAGCCGCCGCGTGGATGTGGTCCAGCGAGCGAGGTTTGGCAGCGACGTCCGATGCCGGTACGACGACATACTCGGCGTTGGCGCCGTCACGGGTCACACCGCCTCGGGCATAGACGCTGTCGCCGCGCTTAA
>JBBAAN010000107.1:0-7409 GCA_041658225.1 Actinomycetota bacterium | reverse complement strand
GGTCTTGCTGGCCGCACGCTCCGTGGCCGGCCGGACGGGAGCAGCCGCAGGCGCGGGAACCTCGCTGGCGAGGACCTTGACTCCCTTGGCCTTCGGCACCTTCGTGGTCTTGGGGCTGCAGCACATCTGGGGGACCGGCGGAGCCGTAGTGAGGGCGGTCCTCTTGGAGGTGGGGGCCCTGACGGGCTTCGGGCACCTGCCTCCATCCATCACCTATGCGGTCGTGCCGGTCCTCAAGGTCTTGCAGTTTGCGATTCTGGGCGCTGCCGTTGTGCTCGCCGCGCGCTCGGCGCGCGCGTCGGTAGCTCTGGCGGCCACCGGGACCGGAGGGGACACCCCAGCACTGGTGGCAAGGGGTTCGGGCGGCGCAGGAACGGCATCGCCGGGGCCGCATCCTTCAGGTGGAAGCGCGCGCGGGAGAGGCACCGCGGTTGCAATGTTCACCCCGGCCGCCATCACCCTGCTTCTCGCCTCGTTGCTCGCCCTGCCGATGTCATCCGCCTGCTGACGACGAGGAAGTGGTCCATGAGAGGTGCCACGCATCCCAAGGAAGGAGTCCGATGAGCAAGCGCTTACTGGCCGGTTTGATGGCAGCGATTGTCCTGGGCGGTTTTACCGTGGCCGGTTGTTCGAAGTCCTCCCGCACGGAGACGCGGCGCGAGGAAACGCCGGCGGTCGCCCTTCCGGAGTTCGCCTACCGCACGAAGCTCTCCATCCTCGGATACACGTTCGCGGCGACTCGCGAGGGCGGGCTCATGGCCTACATCCCCTGCTACTGCGGATGCGGACAGAAGCGCGAGCTCTACCGCAATCTCAAGGATTGCTTCCTGCATGCGGACGGAACCTGGAGCGCGCACGCGGCCAACTGCGAGATCTGTCTGGATGAAGCCAAGGACGTGAAGAAGATGCTGAAGGACGGGGTCGCGCCGGTGGAGATCCGGGACCGCATCGACGCCAAGTACGGCGGGCGCGGCACGCCCACCGACACCCCGCCGATCCCGGCCGACTTCGTGCTCTAGGAGGACGGGTGACGGAAGCCTTTATCTCTTGGCGGCCGGTGTCCCGGTGGCACGTGTTCGGGATCACCCTGTTCCCCCACGGCCTGCTAATTGCGGCGGGCATCCTCGTCGGAGCCGCAATCCTGCGGAGGGAGACCCGCAGGCGGGGGATCGTTGACGATCTCACGCTGGAGGCCATGCTCTTCAGGGGGATCGTGGGAGGGCTGATCGGAACGCGACTCGCCTGGCTGGCCGGCCACTATCGTGAGCTGGGGAGCCCCTTGGAGGTATTCGCGCTCTGGCATGGGGGAATGAGCCTCCTCGGCGGACTGGCCGGAAGCGTGCTGGCTGTGGTTCCGTTGGCCCGGAAGCGCAAGGTGCGGCTGTTGGCTCTGCTTGACGCCGCGGCTCCCGGGTTCGCCGCGGGCATCGCGTTGGGCCGGGTCTCCGACCTCATCATCGGTGATCATCTGGGCAAGCCCACGGGGCTTCCCTGGGGGTTCCGCTACGTCGGGGGTGACCCTGTGGGCATGCCGCCACCGCTGGGCGTCGTGGTGCACCCGTCCGCTCTCTACGACCTCGCATCGCTTCTGGCGCTCTTCGGCGTGTTGCTCTGGTTCAGAAGAAGAGGCCGGGCGGAGGGCTCCATTGCCGGCCTGTTCACTCTCTGGTACGCGACGGGCAGGTTCCTGGGCGACTTCACGCGGGACGATCCGGTCCGTGCCCTGGGTCTTTCGGGTTCCCAAATTGTTACCTTGATCGCGATCCTGGTCGTGTCGGCCGCTCTCATTCTCAGGTCACGGCGAGGTGACGCTTCGGAAAGCCGGCCTTCCTCGGGAACCACGCAAGCGGAGGATGGCCGTGTGAAGGTTCCCGCGTCCGCCGCGGATACCGGTTGACCACGCCCAGGTCTTCGCCGGATGCGGTCCGGAAGGGGGTGGACATGGAAGGGACGGGCGCAGCGATTGCCCCGTACGAGCGGGCAGTCGTAGTCGGAGCAGGGGCTATTGGTGGGATCACCGCCGCACACCTTGCCTCGGCCGGCGTCGATGTCCTCGTGGTCGAGAGGGACCAGGCACACCGCGACCGGTTGAAGGCAGGGCTGATCGTCGACGGTGTCAAGGGCGAGTTCACCGTGCCCTTGCGTGCCATCGCCCCAGAGGAAGTCTCCGGCGAGGCGCACGCCGGGATGTCTATTGGGGCGTCCGCGGAGGGTTCCACCGCGCGCTCCGCTGAGGGCTCCGCCGCCGGCCTTCCGCCCCTGATCCTTCTGGCCGTTCGCTCCAACTTCACGGAGGAGGCCCTGCGAGCCGTCTTGCCGTTGCTCGGCGATCAGGCGCAAGTCGTTTCGCTGCAGAACGGAATCAACGAGGAGCTCATCGCATCGACCATCGGGGCCGAGCGAACGATTGGCGCCACCGTGGGTTGGGGAGCGACGTACGTGGCTCCCGGGCACGTCAGCCAGACCTCCGAAGGGGACTTCGTCATCGGCCGGCTGGACGGCAGAGTGGACACGGATCTTCGGCGTGCGGCCGCCACCCTGGAGAAGGTGGCTCCTGTCAGGCTGAGCGAGAACATACTCGGGGACCTCTGGGCCAAGCTCATCATCAACTGCGTGACGGTCGTTGGCGCCGTTGCCGGGGTGACGACCGGCGAACTGCTCGCTCCCGCCGAGAACAAACGCGTGCTGCTGGCCTTGATGGGCGAGGCGATAGACACAGCCACCGCCGCGGGAGTGCGCCTCGAGAAGTTCGAGGGTCTCGTGGATCCCATGATGTTCAAGACCTCCGACCAGGAGGGAGCCAAGACCTGCTTTGCGATCATGGACCTGATGGCCCTTCGCTTTGGACAGGTCAAGTCGGTCACCCTTTCCGATCTGCAAGCGGGGCGCGCTACCGAGACTGACTTTGTGACCGGCTATGTCGTCGGCAAGGCGCAAGAGCGCGGACTGGCCGTGCCGATCAACGAAACGGTCTTGCGCCAACTGCGCGAAATCGGTCGGGGCGAGCGCGCGATGGGGCAGCGTAACCTCGACGAGCTGGGGTCTCTCGTGCCCCGGGACCTGCCTTGGTAGACAGGACGCAACCGCTGCGCCAGGCGCGTCCGGAGGACAACGGGGATCTCGTCGGGCTCCTTCGCCGCTGCCCCCAGGGCACCCGCCTGATAATCGCCCAGGATCGGTCGCCGGATTTCTTTTTGCGGGCCAGGGCCTACCGGCAGAGCGCGATCTGGGTGGCGGACGCAGCTCAGGGTGGCCTCGCAGCCACGGCGACCGCCGCGCTCAAGGGGGTGCGTTTGGGCGGGACGGCGAGTCTCGCTGCCTACGTGTTCGACGTGGCGGTTGACCAGGCTCACCGGAAACAGGGCCTGGCAAGGGAGTTGCTGGCCGAATCCGAAAGATGGGCAAGATCTGCCGGGGCGAGCATCTTGTACGCGCACGTGCTCCGCGGCAATGCGGCGTCCGCGGCCTTGTTCGCGGCCGCCGGGTATGAGCCGATCAGGACCCTCCGGGCCTTTCTCATGCCCCTTGGACGGCGGGCATCGAGGGCGGAATCTGCCGGCGATTGGCGAGCCGCCGGCGAAGACGACTGGGAGGGTGTGGCGGCACTGCTCGCGGAAACCTACTCCAAGCACGAGCTGCGGCCGGAGCCCGATGGAACCTTGCGCGACCACTGGTGCCGCCTCCCGGGCCTCGTGCCCGAAGACGTGAGGGTTCGCGGCCTTCCAGCGCGCCCGGATGCGGTTGCCGCGGTTTGGAACTACGGGCCGGTTGCGGCGAGCCTGCCCGTTCGCCTTCCAGCGGGTATAAGAATCGCCGGCGCCGCTTGCCGGGCGCTGTCGCTGCCGTCCTTGCCCCGACTGGGTGAGGCCTCTCGCTACGCGATCCTTCTCGGCGCGGCCACCCGGCCGGGAGAGCCGGCCGAGAGACGGTCGGCGATTCGCGCCGCCCTGCGGAGGGCGGCGGCGCTCGGGCTGATGTCGGCCATCACGATGGTTGATCCCGCCGACCCCATCGTGGCGGCGTTGCGCGGGCTCCTGCGGTTCTCGGACCGGTACCAACTCATGGTCAAGGAGCTGGAGCCCGGCGCCACCAAGCCGCTTGAGCGAGGCGTGATCTACGTGGACCCGGTGGACCTTTAGGGGGATCGCGGCAAGTGCACCCCCGGCCGAGATGAGGAATAGGCCCTCAGGCGGCGGCTCAGCGGATCGCGGCAAGTGCACCCCCGGCCGATGAGGAGTCGGCCGGGCGCTTGGCCTCAGGCCCCGATCCAGTCCCAGAAGCAGTCCGTCCCGGCGGGGACTCGCGCCACGGAGCCTTTGGCTTCGAGTGCCTCCAGGACCTCGATCGCCCGGTCTCTCGGTATCTCGCAGACGATCTCGACCTCCTTGGTCGCCACCCGAGCGTACTCGCGCAGCAGCTCGTCGACGGTGGGGGGTTGCCCGCGTCGTGTCCCGATGCCCGGGGCAACGGCCTCGATCGCCTCGAGGTAGGCCTCATACGGATTCCATCCGGCGACCGGCCGGCGTCCCCCCTCGCCCTGGAAGATCATCGTCGGGAAGACATAGCGAAGCCTGCCATCCACCATGCGCGGCCTGCCCGTGCCCGGGCGGTCCTCGTGGGGGAAGTCGACCACCTCCCGGAGGGGGTTGCGGGTGGCCTCCCAGTCTTCCTGAAAGGCGGCCCTGGCTTGCTCGCCTTCCATATCCCTGGCGAGGCGATCCACATCCAGTCCCGGGACCGTGCGCGCCTGATTCAGTATCGAATCGGGATCGTCCAGGTTCTTGCCTTCGGCCAGGAACCCTTCCCGCAGGCGGCGCAGAAACCGCAGTGCCACCTTCTCCCCTTGGATCTGGGCGGCCTTGAATGCGATGCCCGCCGGGTGGGTCGACACCGTCGCACGCCGCAAGCGGGTTTCTGTCGGCATTCCGGTTTCGATCGCGATCGCCTCCCAGTAGCGTCCGAGGTGCTCTCCGGCCCGCAGGAGTTCCTCATGGGTGGGACAGGCGAGATCCACGTCGTGGAACAGCCCGCCCACGCGGTAGGTCCAAGCGAGGAGACCACCGAACTCCCATTCGATCTTGCGGATCTTGGGCTCGGTGCCCCATGCCCATGAGCAACTCGGGTCCGTGAAGTAGTCCACGCGCACGACGGCCTTTTCAGTCCCCACGGCAGAAACCGCGCCTCCCTTCATGTCATCCCACCCTCTACTGGTCCTCGGCCGAAAGGAAGTCCTCCGGCGTGGCCTTCTCGAAAGCCTGGTCATGGATCCTGAAGAACGAGGTCTTGGCGAAGGCCCAGTGGCGCTCGGGTGAGTACGAGGTTACCGCTCCGAGCCCGCTGTCCCAGCCACCCATGCCGTTCAATGCCTGGATTAGCCCCCGGCGCGTGAGTCCGGCGCCCGCCCGGCGTGCGGCCTCTTCGAAGAAGCTGAGCGAGATCCACGCATACAGCGTCGGCTCCTCCTCGGTGCGGTTGGGGTAGTAGGCATTGAGCACTCTTCGGTATCGGGCCATTTGCGGAGTCTGGTAACCGGGAGGAGCAAACCCTCCGGTGGTGCTTATCAGGCCTTCGGTTTGGCTTCCTCCGATGTCGAGCACGAGCTGGTACATGCCGCCGGCACCAGTGAACTGGACATCCCAGCCCATGCGCCTGGCGGCGGCCGCCCCCTCCGCCATTCCGATAGGGTCGATGACCGTCACCACGTCCGGCCGCGGGACCAGGCTGTACCAAGCGGACACCGTCGATTCCATGGACGTCTGGTCGCAGGCTCCGATGTCACGCTGGTCAACGACTTCGCCGCCCTCCTTCTGGAACGAGGACGTCACGGCATCTCTCACCTGGTGGGACCAAGCACTCGGGCAGTACCCGATCGCCATTCGCGTCTTCTTGAGTCGCTTTGCGATGAAGTTGCCCACAATGGTGCCCTCGTTGGTTGGGGCGATCTTGATCTCGAAGTTGGCGGGGCCCAGAGCCAAGTCTTGCTGGGAAGCCGACGAGCAGCCCACACAGGGCACGCCCCGCTCGTTGTAGTAGGGGATGGCCGACGTGCTGGCGTTGCGCATCTCCCCTTGAGCCACCACGGCGAAGACCTCGTCCTCCTCAACGAGTCGTCTGGCGGCGGCCAGGACCTGATCCGGTGATTGGTAGGAGGCCGTGTAGTAGACAATCTGGACGCGCCGTCCATTGATGCCTCCCCTTGCGTTGAGGTCCGCGACATAGGCGTTCGCCCCGTCAAAGACGCCGCCGTAGAAAGCGCGTGCCTGGCCGGTGAAGTCCCCGATGAAGCCCAGCTTTATCGAAGAGGACGTCACGCCCACCTCGGTGGCGCCGCGGACTCCCATGGGCGTCGGCCCGAAACGGTGCCGCCCCTGGGTCCGCGTGGCCGACCCCGCCCCGGGGTTCGGCGACTCAGCGCCCCCGATCGCCTGGGGGCCGGGAGATCCTTGGCTGGACATGGGCACCGGCACCCGACGGACCCGCACCTGGGTGGAGTAGCAGCCGGACGCAAGAAGGCTCAGCATCACCGGGGCGGCGAGCCATCCGCGCCCTTTCACGCCCGCCCCTTTCGAGGTAGCCCGTACGATCGGTATTCGTTGCCCGCAACTTGCGGAAACGGCGAAAAGACGGTGTGGCAGATCGGCGCCGTACGGTCGCCGATCGCCGGGTCGATTTGCACGCCCGCGTGGATTCGGTGGGTTTGAAATGCCCAAGTCGACCCTGACACTGAATATCTCCTAACGGGTCACATGATTTGTGAGCAAGGCGAAGCGAAGCGCGGATGGCCCGGTGAGGGAGATACGGGAACGCCAAGAACCATCCGCCGGATGGGTGACGAGGGGGTTTGGTCTCTAGCGGACCTGGACTCGGTCGGCTCTCTACGAGGCCGGTTCTACGCGACGGGCTCTACGAGATGCAGATCCCGCGGCGAGGCATTCGCCCCACGGCACCCCAGCTACAGCTACAGCCGCAGGTGGAGCCGCAGCCGCAATTGCACGTGGGGGCGGCGAATCGAGAGGACCGAGAATTCATGTGCGCGACGGTAGCCGTTTGACGCCGAGGTGTCAAATACCCCCCGGGGGCACCACCATGACCGGTGGGGCAGCACCAGCTCGTTCTGGACGAGCCTACCCCTAGGGGGTATGGTGGTGGCCGCCGACCGGCCGCTTTCGGCAAGAGCCCCGATCTTCCGGAACGGCCGAGTCGGGAGACGGTCTCAGGTCGTGGAGAGAGAGCGAGGACGGATGGGGAAGAGGAGCGGTAGGGAAGTGGTGGCGCGGCGCTATGACCGTCTTGCCTGGCTCTACGACGCGTACAACGCGCCGATGGAGATCTCGGGCGTGAGGACGATGCGACGCCGTTTGCTGTCCCAGGCTCGTGGGCTCGTCCTCGAAGTGGGGATCGGCACGGGT
>JBBAAN010000106.1:0-7415 GCA_041658225.1 Actinomycetota bacterium | reverse complement strand
TCTTCCCGAACACCGGCATGGTGAAGGGGCTTGGTCAGTCGACTCGAGCTATCCGGGCCGACCAAGCCTGGGATCTCGGGTACACGGGGGCGGGTGTGGGCATTGCCGTTGTCGATACGGGTATCGACGGTACCCACCCGGACCTTTGCGCGGCCGAGGCATTCTGCCGCGGGACGGCGGTGAAGACGGTTCAGAATGTCAAGATCCTCGGACGGCAGGATCTTGCCGATCCGGTAGTCGTGTTCGAGGACCAGATCAACACTGATACCTCCTCCGGGCATGGTACCCACGTGGCCGGGATCGCCGCGGGGCTGGGCGTCGCCAGCGCGTACGAAGAAGGCAAGTACCGCGGCGTCGCCCATGGGGCTCGGCTGATCGGCCTGGGTACCGGAGAGGCGGTTGAGGCGGTCAACGTGCTCGCCGCCTACGACTGGGTGATCGAGCACGCGGGCGACCCCCGCTACAACATCAAGGTCATCAACAACTCCTGGGGTCCCGGAGCGGGAGCGGCCTACGACCCCGAGCACCCGGTCAACCGCGCCACGGATGCCGCCTGGGCGGCCGGGATCTCGGTGACGTTCGGCGCCGGAAACGAAGGGCCGACGACCGACACGATGAACATGTTCTCAGTGAACCCCAAGGCGATTTCGGTCGCCGCCGGAGAGAACACCGGGCACGTGGCCTTCTTCTCCTCGCGGGGCGTGCCCGGGAGTGAGTTGTGGCATCCGACAGTCACGGCGCCCGGGTATCTCATCGCGTCGGCGCGGGCCTCGACGGGCTTCCTGACCGACGTGGGCGATATCAGCGGCACGACCCCCGGCACGGTCATCTTGCCGCCCGACGACGTCTACTACGCGGTCAACAACGGCACCTCGATGGCCTCCCCTCATGTGGCCGGCGTCATCGCTCTCATGCAGCAGGCGGCTTTCTCCTCCAGGGGCGTCTGGCTCAGCCCGAGTGAGGTCCGCAACATCCTGCGGAACACCGCGGTGTCACGGGACGCCTCGCGCGGGCCCGGCGGCCTTCCCAACTACCAGGCCTACACCATGGGAGCGGGGTACGTGGACGCGCTGGCGGCCTCGAGCGCCGCGGCAGGTGGCACCGGCGTCCAGCCCTACGACGACGGTGTGGCCTACGACGTGCGGACCTTCTTCGGCTCCATCGGCCCGGCCGCTTTGATCGCGACTCAGTCGATTACGAGCGACTTCCAAGTGGCGGCCGGAGCGGTGTCCCTGGACGTGATGGCCGATTGGACGGTCAAGGCGAACGACGTGGACATAGACCTGTACAACCCGGCGGGTACGCGAGTGCTGACCACCACACTCGTGTGCAGCCCGCCCGCGCAGCCCAACGGATACTCGTCCTTCTGCACCAATGTGCCCAACGAGCGCCTCACCGTGGCCGGGCCGGTTTCGGGCACTTGGCGGGCGGTCGTGCACGGGACGCTCTCCGCCGTGGACACGGTGAAGGGCATTTGGTCGGCCGTCTACCCGGACGGGACACAGCTCCCTCCGGGGCCCATGCCGGCGACCGTGACGGTGACGGCGGCGGTGTGCTCGCCGGCGGGATGCGTGCCGACCTCGACCTCGGCCACGGGCCAGGACGTCACCCTCACCGCTACGGTGCTCGACGCGGCCGGCAACCCGATTGCCAACGCGCCCGTAGCCTGGGCGAGGGCCGGAGTGGGCCAGATCTCGACCGCGGAGACCGTCACCCACGCCGATGGCACCGCGGTGGCCACGGCCTCAAGTGACCGCCCGGGGACCCAAACGGTGACCGCGACATCGGGCGGAGTGTCGGGTTCGGCGACGATCACCTGGACCGGCGCGGTGCTTCCGGGTGGCCAGAGCACGCCGGGGCAAGCCTCCGGTGGCGGCTGGATCATGGATCCCGACAAGCGGACCTTCGGTTTCTGGGCCGAGTACAGGGCGGGAGAGCCCGCGCCGAGCGGGGAGCTATCCTTCAACGACCACACCGGCACCAAGATCAAGGCCGTGGGAGTCAGCCGGCTTGTGATAGAGGCGAACAAGGCGACCGTGCGGGGACCTGCCACAGTGAACGAGCAGTCCGGCTACCAATTCCAGATGGTGGTGCAGGACAACGGCAAGGGCCAGACCGACACCTTCGATCTCACGGTCACCAAAACGCTGGACCCGCTGTTCAGCTACAAGACCTCAGGGACTCTCGGCGGCGGGAACATCAAGGTCGAGGCGTACTAGCGGCCTCCGCGGCGTCGTGGGCTGTGAGGTCCGCGCGCCTCAGCTCCACGGTGAAGGTGCTGCCCCGACCCAGTTCGCTCGTGGCGCTGATTCGGGCCCCCATGCGATCGCAGAGCTGCTTGATCAAGTACAGGCCCACGCCGAGACCTCCGGCTTCGCGCGTTTCCGCGGGTGAGACCTGGAAGAAGCGGTCGAATACTCGATCGAGCATCTCCGGCGGGATACCTCTGCCGCGATCCTCCACGGAGACCAACACGGATTCGTCCGTGGCCCTCACCCGCACCGTGATGGGCATGCCGGCTTCGGAGAACTTGGCGGCGTTTCCGATTAGGTGGGCCACGACGTGCTGGAGTCGACCGGAGTTCGCGAGGGCGAGCGGAAGGCCGGGATCGGTTTCGACCTCGATCGGGCCGGTGGCCTCCCCCACCTCCACCACCGCTTCCCGGACCACCGGCTCAACGTTGGTGGGGTCGACTGCGATCCGCAGAACGCCTCGTTCGATGTCGGAGAGGAAGAGCATGTCCTCCACCAGGCGACCGAGACGCCGGCCTCCCTGAGCGATGCGCTGGCCGAAGTCGGCGACCATCGCCGCATCCAGTTGCTCGGCTCGGTGCTCGAGAATCTCGGCGAACCCGGCGATGGTGGTCAGGGGTGTGCGCAGCTCGTGGGAGGCCACCGACACAAAATTGCTCTTGAGGCGTTCCGCCTCTCGCAGGCGGGCGAGCGCTTCCCGTTCCCGTTCGAAGAGTTGGGCGTTCTGGACGGCGGCGGCGATAGTCGGCACGAAGGCCAGTACATAGCGGCGTGCCTCGAGGGGGAACGCGTCGACCTCGGGGGAGTCGACCTGGACCACACCGGTCGGCTTGCCGTGCAGGATCAGCGGGACGCCGAAGTAGCTGCGCACCCCGGTGCTGACGCCCTTGGCCCGGCCTTGTGGGTACACGCGCGGGTCGATGGTGATGTCGGGGATGTAGACCGGTTCGCCCGTGGCCGCGATCGTGCCGGAAACGCCGTGTCCCACAGGGATGCGCACGGTGAGAGCTTCCGGGCTGGCCGGGGGGTCGGTTGCCGCCGCGACCAGCGCGTCTCCGTCGATGAGCTGGATGGCGCCGCCGCCGAAGGAGAGCAAGCGCCGAAGGGCAGTCAAGCTCCTGTCCAGGACTTCCTGCAGGTCGAGGGTGCTCGTGACCTCGCGGCTGAGTTCGAGGAGAACGCGGTATTCGTCGGCGGAACTCTCCACTCGGATCGCAGTCCGTTCGCTCGGTGGCCGGCTCTGGGAGAATCGCTCACCCATCATACTCGGAGTGACCGGCTGAGCGGAGAGGGCTTCCGACAGGAGTGGAAGTCGAGCTACCGAGTGTTTCGGTGCTGGATGCGGGCTCGGGCCCGACGCATGCCGGCGGAGCTCACCAGGGCGGCCAGGCCCGCCAGGACCAAGCTTGCGGGCGATCCGGTTCCGGGGGTACGCGCGCCCTTCGCGGATGAGAGGTCGTGGGTGAGGCGCGCAGCGTTGAAGCCTGAATCTGAGGCTTCGAAGACCAGCTCGTTCGCGGAGGGCGTGATCGAGAAGGTGACCTTACCATCGGCGTCGGTCGTGCCCTCCAGCCGCTGCTCTCCCGAAGTCAAGGTGGCCTCGGCTCCGGATACCGGCTTGCCCGTGTCGTCGTCGGTGACCGTGTAGACAAGGGTGCTGGCCGCGCCCTTGGTGGGCGTGCCGGAGGTGAGCTGCGCCCGGAGGTTCAGCAGGTAGATGAAGCCGCCGTCCTCGACGGCCTGGATCCGCTCCTTGGCGAGCACGTCGTCGGTATTCCTGGGGTTCGACTTGTCCATCGGGCCCATGCCGTGGTCGGACACGAAGAAGATGGCCATCTTGGCTCGCGCCTCTGCCGGGATCTTCGCGAGCACCTGACGCAGCCGGCAGTCGTTGTCGCGGTAGGCGCGCAACGCCTCGGGCCCCCTGGGTCCGACCACGTGGCTGGTGCCGTCGGGCTGGGTGAAGTTCATGAATACGAGCTTGGGCGCGGGGTGCGTCACCCCGGCCGTGTTCCAGGCCTGCATGACTGCCCGGGCGGAGATGTCGTCGAGTTGGGACTCGAGCCCGTAGCTGTCCGGGTAGGAGAGAGCTATGGCCGGGTCCCAGCACGGGAGGTAGGTGGGGTCCAAGGCGTCAGGGGGGATGTCGGCGGGGTTGCCCGGCTGGAGACTCGTGCGCAGGTACTGGAACGTGGAGAAGTCGGCGCCGCGGTCGGCCGGCTCGTTGGTGGCTACCGTATAGGCGCCCTCGGCGAGCGGGTCGGTGTTGTCGGGCCCTCTCCAGTCCCCGAAGGAGCGGTGGACGGCCTCGAAGACGGTCTCGTTGTCCTTCTCCAGGTAGTTCGCCGTCCGGTACCACTCGTTGATGCTGTTGATTGCCACGAGGGTCTTCGTCTCGCGCTCATAGAAGCTGTTGGAGATCGACCCGTGGTGGCCGTTATACGAGCCGAACACGGTGCTCGGGTGGTTGGCCAGGGTCACGCTTGGGAAGACAGAGATGCTCCCGTAGCCATACATGGTCCCGTCATCGAGGAGGGACTTGATGGTGGGCAGCTCTCCCTTGGCCACCAGATCCATCAGGACCGTGGGCTGGGCCCCGTCCCAAAGGTTGATGAGCACGTACTCGGCTGTGGTGCCGTCGAGAATATCGGCGAGGACCTTTCCATCCTGCCGGGCGAGGTACAGGCCCGTGGCCGTCGAGCCGTTGAGGGTCTTGCCCTCGCGGGTGGCGGTCCCGAGAAGGTTCAGGGCCGTGGGGGCGACGTCCACGACTCGTGCGCTCTTGTTGATGATGCCCAGCTTCTTCACTCCCGCTCCGGCCGCGAGCAGGATCGCCCGGGACTGGTAGGCGCCGAGCGAGCCGTGGTTGCCGAGTTCGCTGCCGTCGTAGTTTGCCGTGTTGCGGACAATCGCGAGATCCGGTGCCCTCGGGTGGTCAAAGAGTCCGACGATGCGCTCGTAGGCATTCGGCCAGGTGTTCTGAGCCGCCGTCGGGATCGGCAGGGCCGTTTCTTCCGCCGAGGTGGCCAGGCGGTCGACCCGCTGATCGGCTATCGGGTTGGTTCCTAACTGCTCGACGATCCGGTAGCTCCAGCCACCGCCCTGACGCTGGCGCACAAAGCGGATGTGCCCGCTACCGCCCCACACCTCGTAGGCACCGTTCCGGTACGTCATGACCATGTCGATGACGTCCCGCCACTCAGGGGAGGTGTAGGCGGCGATCAGCTTGTCGGCGTAGGGGGCCTCGAACTGATTGAGGCCTTGGTCCTTGAGGTTGGCGATGGGTACTCCGGACTCGGCTCCGGCGGGAGCGGCAGCCACAGGTGAGCAGAGCACAAGGCCGAACACCACCCCGACGCACATTCTCTTCAAGCGCACGGGCCCTCTCCTCACTGGGTACCCGAGTGCCAAAGATGCGAGGTTGCCGAGGAAACGGCGGTGCGGATTGACTCCACACGCCGAGCATGGACGTGCGGTGTCGCACGGGTGAACGCAAGGACGACTTCGGGAAGTTGTTGGCCGAATCTCCACCGAGGCGTGCGTGTCAGTCTGCATGTCTGTCCGTTCTACACGTGGAGGTAGGCCAAGATCGTGATGATCAACATCACCAGGCTGACGGCCGCGAACAAGCCGATGGCTGCCCATTGCGCCCGGTCGCCCGAGATGGCCCACTGCGTGATGGAGGCCCAGAACGGCAGACGTGGTGTTTCGGTCTCGCCGGGGACCGCTTCTCCGCAGAGCGGGCAACAGCCTTCGGTGTAGGCGGGGTGGAACTCCAGCGCGCACTTCGGGCAGCGGACGGCGCTGGGTTCTCGCCCTCCGCCCGCTGGGTCGCCGACCTTCCCACTGCCTTTGCCGGTCACACCGGGCGTCTCCAGGAGCGTGCTCATCGCGAACCCGCCTTGGCAGCTTGGCGCTTGCGGAGGGCGCTGATCAACACGGCGGTTGCGGCGACCTGCCAGGCAAGGTACACGAGGATCAACAGCCAGTCCTTGCGGCGTGCGTGGGTGACCAGGTTCCCTCCCAAGTCGGCCCGGGGAGCGGATCCCGTGATGGCCGTGCCGGCGCCGCTGTCCCCACCCACGTCAGGGATGTAGGAGCTAACCTCGGGCTCGGCGGAATAGCCGCCGGCGTCGACGCCGGCGGTCTCTTCAGTGGGGGCCCCCTCAGCCGAAGCCGGTATGGCGGGAGCCGCGTGCGCCTCTGCCTCGGCTGCCCCGAGAATGACGGCCACGTGCTGCTGGGGCACGCCCTCGGAGGGGCTTGGCGTGGTCCAGTCACAGCGCACCCCGCCCACGACCACACGGGCCGCCGCGGAGGCTCCCGGCGCGGGAGGCTTGGTGACGGACTGGGTCACGGCCAGGCTCTGGCAGGCGAGCTGCATCGGGGCCAGCGCGGCGTTGAGGGCATCCTGGGCCGGCTTCAACGCTGCGGGTCCCCCGGGCACGAGGTTGCCGGCGACCGACATCCCCGAAGCACCTATGACTACCGGCACGCCCCCGGCCGTGGCGCCGGCGACCGACAGATCGCCGGAGACCTTGGGGTTCTTGCCGTCGGAGACCGCCCTGGCGATGGAGTGGACGGAGTCGAAGTGGATCAGGCCACCGAGTATGTCTACGCCCTGAGCGGACGACTCGGCCACCGAGACCAAACCCTCAGCCGTGGCCTCGACGCGAATGGTGGCCTCCGAGCTTCCCGTGTGCAGCGCGTTGGGAGACTCACCGCCCGGAACGGTCGGGACCGACGTGCCCGCCGGGGGCAGGAATGACGTGCCCGCCGCCCGGGAAGTCGCCTCGGACTTGTCTTCCCCCGTCTTCGCGAAAGCGCTGCCGGCTGCTACGTGAGACACCCCGGAGGGATCTGAGGAATCCACTGAGGCCCCACGCGATTCCGTCGGGCCGCCCGGGTAGAGTGCCGTGGCGTATTGCGGTTGCGAGGGAACGACGGTGGCGCCCAGGGGACCCGTGTCTAGCACGGCGGCGGTGGCCTCGCCGGCCGGGCTGGACTCGAGCACCCCTTGAGCGAACGGGATGTTGACCTCGGCGGGCAGACCCGCGAAGGCGTTGGTCTCGCCGCGCACCTTCGTCGCTTGAGCTATGGCCGATCCGCCGTAAGCCGCCAGTTGGGGCGCCTTGCCGGCCGCCGGCGGAATGGCCAGCGCCG
>JBBAAN010000105.1:0-7426 GCA_041658225.1 Actinomycetota bacterium | reverse complement strand
CGAGACGTGGTGCCCGCTTCGCTTCGGACCCGGCGTCCGAGTGGGCACGACCTCGGTGGCCGAGTACCGGATATCGACTGACCACTGGGTCCAGGTCGGCACGTTCCGCACCTCGTTTTAGCCGGCGGCCCGGCCGCCAATCGTTTCAACAGGGTCAGTTTGTCGGCAGGTCAGACGTCGGCACGCTCACGGCCGAATCTTCGCTGTTTACCGGAGGCTGGGTTACTTGAGTGACGCGGCTCACCGAAGCTCCCCGCAGCCGCTCGCCATGCCCGAAGCACTTCGACTTCTCTTGACGGGCCACATCAGGAAGCAAACAGGAAGCAGAATGGGTGGAACGCAGGGGACACCATCGGGCCCCTGTTGCTCGCCTTTGGCTTTCCAGTCCAGTGCGGCCAAAATTGTCGAGAACCTGATGGGCAAGTGGCAGCCGCCACGGCCGACCGCCACGGCCACGCAGTCCTCGGCGAGTTCGAACGCATGACCGTTGGGGGCGGATCAGCGTGCTCGCAAGCGCAGGCTAGACGCCGATCATCTTGCAGGCCTTGCGTGCTCCGAGCAGCACACCGTTGACGGTGGCGCCGGACTCGCTCTGCGCCCCGATGAACCAGAGTCCCTCGAAAGGAGTGCGGTGCGGTGCGCCGGTCATCCCCATCACGGGCCGAAGCCCACCGAAGGAGTGGTGGTCCGGCATTTGGGTGAGCCGACCGAAGTCCTCCGGCGTGAGCGACACGACCACTCGCGCGTGCTCCCGCAGGCCCGGGATCTCCCTCTCGGCTTCGTCGAGCAGCTTGTCCACCATCTCCTGGCGCCGCGTTTCCCACCCACCAGCGAGCTTGTTGGGGGCGATGGTGTAGATGGTGATGGCGTGCTGGCCGGGTGGCGCCATGCCCGGCGAGTGCATCGATGGGACGTAGATGAGGAAGCCGTCTTTCCCCTCGTGGTAGTCGCCGTTCTGCACGTGGGCGATGCCTTCCTCGATCTCATATGTCCGATAGTAGTAGTTCAGGATCGCCTCCTGGTGGGCGCTAGGGTCCATGTCCACGCCCAGGTGCACCATGAACACCGACTCCATCAGGGGGAAGCCCTCCACCTTCGTCGCGAGATCGCCCGGCAGAGCATCGCGTCCGATCAGCTTCAAGAAGCACTCGCTCGCGGCGCCGCTGACCAGTACGAGGTCCGCCTCGACGCGCTCGCCACCGGCCAACTCTATTCCTCGGGCGCGATCTCCCTTCAAGACGATCCTGGCTACGCTCCGGCTGGTGTGTAGCTTGCCGCCGCTCTCGCGGATGACTCCGGCGAGGGCCTCCACGAGGCTCCCCCAGCCACCCGCCGCGAACTGGGAGGCCAGGCGTGGTCCCGCCGAGGAGATCCTGGTCGGGATACGCCGGTCGAAGGAGTTCTCCGGGTTGAAAACCGGGATACCCAAAGAGATGAACTCCGAAGGACGGACGGTGAGGTCGGCCAGAATGGTCGTGAAGACGGCCTTGAGCTTCGGGTCGGTGAAGAAGTGGTCCATCAGGTCCTGGGCGCTCCACTTCATGTATTGCTTGGCGCGCCCGGCCATCGGGAGCATTCGGAGCTTTGCCAGAAGCGCCTGCGGGAAGCTTCCATCCTCAGCCCGCCGTGTGAGCGCCATGAGGTTCACCACCATGTCGTAGAAGCGGTAGTAGCGATCGAGGCCGTCCGCCTCGTGCGGGAAGATCTGCTTGAAGAACTCGCGCCGCCAGTACGGCCCCTGGTATTCGGCGGGAGGAGAGATCCGGAAGTCGGGGAAAGAGAAGGTCCGATCGCCGCGGATGAACTGCACCCTGTCGGCGCAGCCCAGCTCGGCGAGAACCCTGCCGGCCGGTTCCCCGGGGCCGAAGCCCTCAGCCATCATGGGACCCAAGTCCCACGCGAATCCGTTTTTGCGAAGTGTGTGCGTGACTCCGCCGATGTGATCAGCCTGCTCGTATACCTCCACCTCGCATCCCGCGCGAGCCAGGTACGCCCCGGCCGTGAGCCCCGCCATGCCCGATCCGACAATGATCGCTCTCGTCATCTCGTACCTCTCGTTCTCTCAGGGGATACTTCGCCTGATTCACGCGGTCGCTGCCAGGGTATTCTGATCCTCGTCGCCGCGCTCTTCAAGCATCAAGGGATCATGGACAGGGTCTCATCATTATGGAGAATTCCGGATAATGATGATGCCCCTGCACTTGTGGGAGGGCGCCTTGACGGAGTAGGGTGCGCTGCCACAAGGAGATGTTTAGGAGACTGAGCAGAAAGCGGGGTTTTCGTGAATTCGGCTCACTCGACACCCCGTCTGACCAGCACGTTTGTCACAGGCGTCTGCCCGATTTCGACTTTCTGCTCACTCACTTAGGCATCCTGGGGCTGGCACGCTGTTCGCCGAGTGGGATCGAGGAGATCTGGTTCAAAGGACGGACTGGTGGGGGCGGGATCAGGCAAGGGGGGTAAGCGAGGTGAGGGGCGTGAACAAGTCTCGCAAGGCTGTTTTCTCGGTACGCCTGATTGCGGTGGTCGGCGCGCTGGCAATGCTGGCTTCGGGGTGTGGGGCGCGCTGGTCGCCGGCGCGGGAGAGACAGGCCATTGAGCAGGAGCCGGGACCAGGTACCGGCGACTCTGTGTACGGCGAGGAGACTCCCGGTACCGACCTCTCCCAAAGCCCGGGGGAAGTTGTCTCGTCTCCCGGCGAAATCGCCATTCCGGTCGGTAGCTCGTCCCCCGGGACGGGCACGGGCCCCGGGAAGACCCCAGTGCCCGGCGCTACCAGCGTGAACCCCGGGCCTCACCCCGGGGTGACGGACAAGGAGATCAAAGTCTGCTACCTGGTCCCCAAGACCGGCGCCACACCGCTCCCGACGAACTGGGAGAGTGGAGCCAACCTTTATTGGGACTACATGAAGAAGAAGGGGCGCACCATCTTCGGGCGAAACGTGAAGATCGTCATCAAGGACACCAAGTCGCAAGTGGACACGGGCCTTTCCGTCGCGCGCGAGTGCGTCAACGAGGGGTACTTCACGTTCGTGACCCTGGATGGCTTTGCGGAGGCGGCCGGGATCGGCAAGTTTCTGGATGGCAAGGGGATCCCGAACGTTCTAATCCAGGCGTCACCCGATGCGTCGGCGCCTAGCCGGGCCAACACCTTCGCCATTACCATCGACCATCGGGTTCAGGGGCGGCTCATCGCCGACTACTGGACCAATGGGGACCTGAAGGGAAAGAAGTACGCGGTTGTGCGCGAGGACTTCACGGAACTCATACCGGGCACGGAGGCGCTCAAGCAACGGCTTGCGGAGAAAGGCATCAAGTTGGTAGCGGAGGAGAGGGTCGATGGGGACGGCAACGACTTCTCCTCCACCGTGCTGACGCTCAGGAAAGCCGACGCGCAAGTGGTCTGGTTCTACGGCGGTCCCGCCGCACTCATCAAGCTTTCCCAGCAATCCCACGCCGCCGCCTACGACCCGGTGTGGTTCGGCAACTCCATCTCGTGGAACTTCGACATGGCCGCACAGCTCGGAAACGCCAATGGAGCCTTGAAGGATGCCCGCGCGTTCTCCCCGTGGGTCGCGCTGTCGAGCCCGGCGGCGAATACGTACAAGACCGCGTACCGCGAGCTGTACCCCAACGAGACGCCAGATGACCTCGGTTTGGTGGGTTGGGGCGTGGGTGAGGTCCTGGAGGCGGCGCTGCAGGCGGCGGGACCCAACCTCGGCTACAACACCTTCCGGAATGCCTTCCAGAACCTCAACATCACCCCCGAGACGTGGTGCCCGCTTCGCTTCGGACCCGGCGTCCGAGTGGGCACGACCTCGGTGGCCGAGTACCGGATATCGACTGACCACTGGGTCCAGGTCGGCACGTTCCGCACCTCGTTTTAGCCGGCGCGGCCCGGCCGGGCAGCCGTTTCGACCCGGTTCTTGCCCGGTGCGGTAGTCTTTCGCCAAACGCCTTGCCCCCCGACTAGTGGGAGGAGCCGCAGTCCGATGCTCGGCTACATCTTGGTCGGTCTGGCCAGCGGGGCGGCCTACGCGCTGATGGGCGTTGGTATCGTCCTGGTCTACAAGGGTTCCAAGGTGCTCTCGCTTGCCCAGGGAGAGATCGGCGCATTCGGTGTGTTCGTGGCCTGGACCATCCACGACCACGGGGTGGCGGGGCCGCTGGCGGCTCTGCTTGGTGTGGTCGTGGCGGGGCTGCTGGCGCTGGTGATCGAGCGCTATGCCATCCGTCCCCTGGAAGGACGGCCACAACTGGTGGGCGCGGTCATGACCCTTGGGATCGCCCTGGTGCTCACCTACACCGAGGGCGAGCTCTGGGGGTTCAACATCAAGTCCTTCCCGTCGTCGGTGGGCACCAAGACCTTCTCCATCGCCGGCGGGGTTCTCTCGGCCAACAATATTGCGGCCCTCGTGCTTGCCGGCATCACCGCCGCCGGACTGTACTACTTCTTCGCCCGCACCCGTTTCGGACTTGCGGTCAAGGGTGCGACTGCCGATCCCAACGTCGCCCGCCTCCTGGGCGTTCCGGTGGCGCGCGTATACCAGTTCTCATGGGGGCTGGGGGGTGTGCTCTCGGGGCTGGCGGCGGTGATCCTGGTCCCGCAGTTCGGGGCCCTGGTGCCATTCCACCAGACGCTCTTCCTGATTCGCGCCCTGGCCGGCGCCATCATCGGGGGCCTGACCTCGGTGCACGGGGCAATCGTGGGAGGCCTTCTGGTGGGGGTGGTGGAGTCTCTCGCCCGCGGCTACATCGGCACGGGCGGAGTCACCGACGTGGTGGTGTTCGGCCTGATCCTGGCCACCCTGATCGTTCGTCCTCGGGGGCTGTTCGGTGAAAGCGCTTAGCCGCTTGGCGGATCCACGCCGGCTGTTCTGCCTTGCCGGTCTGCTGATCGTTGCTTGCTTGCCGCTGGCGTTGCCCGCCAAGGCGTTCACGCTTGCCGTCGTCCTGGTCAAGACGACCGGAGCCATGAGCCTGAACACGCTGGTCGGTCAGGCCGGGCAGATGTCGCTCGGCCAGGGCGCCTTCATCGGAGTCGGGGCGTTCGTGGCCGGCAACCTCGCGGTTCGCCACGTTCCGCTACCCCTGGTGGTGCTGGCCGCCACGGCGGCCGGGGGCGTGACCGCTGCGATCACCGGCTTGCCGAGCCTTCGGATCCGGGGGCTCCAGGTGGCGGTCACGACGCTGGCCTTCGGCGTGATGGCCGAGAAATTCCTGTTCGGCCAGCAGTGGTTCTCCGGCGGCACCGCCGGACTGATGATCGACCGTCCGGTGCCTTTCCAGAGCGACCGGGCCGTGTTCTACCTGGCGCTGGCGGCCCTGGCCGCCTCATTCTGGGCGGATGTGCGAGTTCGCGGCACCAAGGCGGGGCGCGCTTTCGCGGCCGTGCGGGACGGGGAAGAGCGAGCGGCCTCTTTCGGGGTGGAGCCGGGGTCGTCCAAGCTACTCGCCTACACCATCAGCGGCATGGTTGCCGGTCTGGCGGGAGCGATGTTCGCATATGTGGTCGGCGCCGCGACCCCGTCCTCCTTCGACATCTTCCTGTCATTGAACCTGGTGGTGATCGTGGTCGTCGGTGGCGTGGGATCCCGGCTGGGAGTGCTCGTCTCCGCGGCCCTGTTGCTCGCCCTGCCCGCGCTGATGCCCAAGGTTATCTTCGGGGCCAACATTGATCCCGGCCGGCGTGCGCCGCTGTTTGCGGCGGTGTTGCTCGTGATCGTCGTCAGGTTCATGCCGGGGGGATTGGGAGGTCTGGTACGCCGAGTGGGAGACAAGCTCTTCGGAGTGCAACGAGGCCGCAAGGAAGAAGAGGGTGTCCCGGTGAGCTCGGCGGAACAGGTGGCCCAACGCGCCCACGACGCGGCTTTCCTGCGCCGGGTGCCGCGCCCGCTGTCGCTTCGGATGCCCACCCGCTGCATGCTCGAAGGTCATGGCGTGTCGGTTCGATTCGGCGGCGTGCAGGCGCTGGAAGGCGTGAATCTCGAGGTGCGCCGCGGTGAGATCGTGGGGCTGATCGGGGCCAACGGCGCCGGAAAGACGACGTTCTTCAACGCGGTGGGAGGCTTTGCGCCGGCAACCGGTTCGGTGAAGTTCCTTGGACGCGAGTTGCTGACCGAGCCCGGCTCGGCGCGTCCCCGCTATGGGCTGGCCCGCACCTGGCAGCAGATGGGCCTGGTACGGGCGGAGACTGTGCGCGACAATCTCTTGCTGGCGCAGCACTGGATCGCAGGCTACTCGGCCGGCCTGGGCATTCTTGGCTTCGACGGGGCGGTGCGCACGGAGGCGGAGCTCAGGCGCCGTTCCCAGGCGGCGCTGGCGATCTTCGACCTGGAGGGTTTGGAGGATCATCACGTTGGGGACTTACCCTACGGGCTGATGCGCCGCGTGGAGATCGCCGCAGCGGTTGCGGCCGGACCCGAGCTGCTGATGCTCGACGAGGCGTCCGCCGGTCTGGCGCCGGAGGAGGCCCGCCAGCTCGGAGATCAATTCCTCGCGCTTCGAAGCGAGCTGGACCTGACCCTCATCGTCATAGAGCATCATGTCCCGCTGATCGCGCGCGTCACCGACTACATCTACTGCTTGGAGTCGGGGCGTCTCATCTGTGAGGGGCACCCGTCCGATGTAACATCTGATCCCAAGGTGGTCGAGTCGTTCATGGGCAGGTCGCATTCGGCGCGGCGCCCTCGCGCCGAGGCGGTGAAGGCATGACGGCCGGCAACGTACCCATGGCCGGTCAGGCCCCCAGCGGCTTGCTCGAGGTCGACCGGCTCGTGTCCGGCTACGGCAGCCTCGTGGTGCTGCACGGCATCTCGCTGAAGGTAAACACCGGAGAGATCGTCGCCCTCATGGGCTCCAACGGCGCCGGCAAGACCACGACGATGAAGACGATCGTGGGCCTGATACGTCCGATTAAGGGCCACGTCTACTTCAAGGGCAAGGACGTCACGCGGTTCTCGCCGGAGTCCCTGGTGGGCCAGGGGTTATCGCTGGTCCCCGAGGGGCGGGGGATGCTTCGCGAGTTGACCGTCCAGCAGAACCTGGAGCTCGGAGCTTGGGTGATCAGCCGGGACCAGGCCCGCATGGGCAAAGCGTTCGAGCGCGCGTTCTCGACCTTCCCCATCCTGGCCGATCGCCGTCAGCAGCTTGCCGGCACGCTGTCGGGTGGAGAGCAGCAAATGCTGGCGCTTGCTCGTGCGCTCATGAGCGATCCCGGTCTGCTGCTCGTCGACGAGGCGTCCATGGGGCTCTCGCCCTCGATGACGGAGGTGGCTTTCGATCTCATCCAGCGAGTCAATTCCGAACTCGGGGTGTCCGTGTTGCTTGTCGAGCAGAACGTGCTGGCCCTAGAACTTGCCCACCGCGTGTACGTGATGGAGAAAGGCGAGATCAAATCCGAGGCCGGACGCTCGGAGGTCGAGGA
>JBBAAN010000104.1:0-7443 GCA_041658225.1 Actinomycetota bacterium | reverse complement strand
CCGCGCCTGCTGCTTGTGGACGAGGCATCCCTGGGGCTGGCGCCCAAGACGGCAATGACCCTCTTCCACACCATGGCGCGCATAAACGCCGACGGGGTGACCGTGATCCTGGTAGAGCAGAACGTCGGAGTGCTGCGGTTCGCGCACCGGGCCCTGGTGATGCAGAAGGGTGTGATCGTCTACGAGGGCTCGGGGCGGGAGTTGCTGAGCAGCGGCGAGCTGCGCCAGGCCTACTTGGGCGCTCCCGCTTGAGGTCCCTCTACGGCTCTACGGCTTGCAGATTCTGCAAGGCTCGAGGCCTTTTGCGATCGCCTGTGAGCGAACCACGCGCTTGAGGCCGGTCTTGCCCACGGTCAGACGGCAGTCCGGGCGGTGGAAGCTGTGGGCGCCGACGACAACGGTGTCCTCACTGGTGCTCATGGTTGGCTGCCAGCCGGCCGCCGGCGCGGAGGACATGCGCTCCACGGCGTCGGTCAGCTCACGCAGGGTTTGCTCCAGATGGGCTCGGTCGCGGCGGGCTCCGTCGAGAAGGAGCAGTGCGCTGCCGACGGTGACGAAGGCCAGGCCGACGAAGCCCCCGGAGAGCAGGTAGGGAAGCTGCCCCTGTATGCGGTCCGTGCCGGCCGCGCCGTTCCAGCCGACCAAGATGACTATCAACCCCACAGCCAAAGCCGCGAAACCGAGGTAGCTGATGAGCCTTGCACGTCCTCGCATATTGCCCCCCTTGACAGGCCGGCGTTGTGACGGCCGCCATGTTACCTCGCGAAGGCCATTGTCACCCATGTGTGGTCCGATGCCCGGGAAACGGTCGTAGCCCGACACCGGCCTCGGGTTGGGTGGCCGGCATCCGTGCCGGGACCTATCCTGGGCGAGAACGGCGGCGAAGGGCTCGCGCTCCCGGCCGGGCCGCGATCAGGTGGCCCGCCGTCCGGTCCCGCCCTATCCTGTGGGAGCGTCGCGGGGCGCGGCGGCGTTCGCCGGAGAGGAGCAACCCCAAGTGATGCTCGAAGAGCTTGTAGGCCGGCTATCCCAGCCGGCCGATTCGAAAGTCTGCCTGCTGGTCCTGGACGGGCTGGGGGGCTTCGACGGTATGGGCCGCACCTCCGAGCTGGCGGCCGCCAATACCCCCAACCTCGATCGCCTCGCCGGCGAGGGCTGTCTCGGTCTCCACGACCCGGTGGCTCCCGGCATCACTCCGGGAAGCGGCGCGGGGCATCTCGGCTTGTTCGGATACGACCCGCTGGCCTACGAGATTGGCCGCGGGGCGCTTTCCGCGGCCGGAGTCGGCTTCGAGCTGAGGCCGGGCGACGTGGCCGCCCGCGTGAACTTCTGCACCCTGGCCGCCGACGGGACGGTTGCCGACCGGCGCGCCGGCCGCCTGCCGACTGCGGACAACGAGCGACTGGCCGGGCGCTTGCAGGCCGAGGTGAAGATCCCCGGTGTCGAGGTGTTCGTGCGCACCGAGCGCGAGCACCGCGCGTTGTTGGTGTTCCGCGGCGAGGATCTGGCGCCCGACCTGGGCGACACCGATCCGCAGGTCACGGGCGTCGCTCCGCTCGAGCCGGCGCCACGCACTCCGAAGGCCACGCACACCTCGGAGATCGTGTCCTCGTTCTTGCGTCAGGCGCGCGTGATCCTGGACGGCGAGGCTGCCAACTTCGTGCTGCTGCGGGGCTTCGACACCCACCGCGCCATACCGCAGTTCCCCGAACGCTATGGTGTGCGGGCACTGGCGGTGGCGGCCTACCCAATGTATGTGGGCATCTCCCGGCTGCTCGGTTTCACCACTCCTGCCGCGCACGACTCACCCGAGGCGCAGATCGCGACGGTGGCGACACGCATCGGGGAGTTCGACTTCGTCTTCTTCCACTTCAAGTACCCCGACTCCGCCGGGGAGGACGGGGACTTCGCCCGCAAGGTGGCCGCGATCGAGCGAATGGACGGCTTGGTTCCCGAGCTGCTCGCAACGGGCATCACCAATCTTCTGGTGACCGGAGACCACTCGACGCCGTCGCAATTGGCGGCGCACTCCTGGCATCCGGTTCCCGTACTGCTGTGGGGGGGAAGCGCCCCGGCCGACGGCATCACGCGTTTCGACGAGGCCCATTGCCGGCAGGGCTCCATCGGGCGCGTGCGCGCCTTCGAGCTCATGCCGATGCTGCTGGCCTCCGCCGGGCGGCTGGCCAAGTACGGAGCTTAGCGCTCGCCCCCGCAAATACGCCCCCATTCGAACGCCCCCTCATCCCCGATGGCCGTGTTGCTCGTCGCTTGCGTACTGTCCAGTACGCGGCGCTCCTCGCGGCCTTGCCCTCGGGGCGCGGTGACGTTCTCGGTGGTGGCCGTACTTACGGGGGCGAGCGCTTAGCGGATGCCGTCAGGCGGGGGCGGAGTCCGGCGGAGCTAGGGGCAGCTCCACCGTGAACGTGCTACCCCGTCCGAGTTCGCTTTGCGCCAGCACCCGCCCCCCGTGTCCCTCCGCCACATGACGCACGATCGACAGGCCGAGCCCCGTGCCTCCGGTCGCGCGGGAACGGGCGCGGTCCACTCGGTAGAAGCGTTCGAACACCCGGGGCAGCTCGGCTTCAGGGATGCCCACGCCCGTGTCGCGAATCTCGAGAACCACATGGGCTTCTCGTGAAGCCAGCCTGATGGCGATGGAGCCGCCGGCAGAGGTGTAGCGCACGGCGTTGTCCACCAGATTGGAGACCATCAGCGCGAGCTGGGCCCGGTCGCCCATCACGTCGGCCGTGCGGACGATATCCGTCTCCAGGTGAACCCCGGCCGCGCGGGCCGGCTCGGCAAAGGCCTCTCGAACTCCCTCGACCACTTCCGCCAGGTCGACCGGTTCGACGATTTCCGCCTCCGCTTCGACGCGAGACAGATCCAGCAGGTCGGAAATGAGGCGGGCCAGGCGCGCGGCTTCGGACTGTATCCGCGAGGCGAAGCGGCGCGCGGTCTGGGGATCGCTCAGAGCCTGCTCCAGGCTCTCGGCCAGCGCGTGTATCGCCGCCACCGGTGTCTTGAGCTCGTGAGAGGCGTTGATGACGAAGTCGCGACGCAACTCCTCGACATGGAGCTCGGTGGTGGCGTCGTGGACGACGACCAGCGCTCCCCCACCGGCCGGCAGCGCCCGCATCTTCAGGTAGCGACGCACGGGGAAGACCAGCTCCATCTGGTCGCTGGCGGGCGCGCCTTCCATGGCGCGCCGGGACAGGACCGCGATGGAATCCCCCCCGAGGACCCGGCTGGCCAGAAGGCCACGGTAGCCGGTCTCTGGCAGCGCGAACCATTCGCGAGCGACCGAGTTCGCCAGTTCCAGCCGTCCCGCGCGATCGACGAGCAATACCCCGTCGGTCATAGCGGAGAGCACGCCGACCGACTGATCGCGCTCGTCTCGCAGTTGCTGGAGAAGGCTTTCCACTCGCGATGAGAGGACCTCGAGTGAGCCGGCCAGGCTCTCGATAGTCGCCGCGCCGGGAGTGCTCGCGCCGGGAGTGCTCGCGCCGGGAGTCTCCTCACCGGGCGTGCCGGTGGCCGAGCGCAGGCGCTCGAGCGTCCTCAACAGCTTTGCTCGGGCGTGGCGACTGGCCAGAAACTTCCCCAAGCCGAGCACTGGATCCTCCCGCCGGTAGCCGTCCGCGGAGGCGGAACCCTTCCGTGCATCTTAGTACTCGCCCCCGCAAGTACGGCCACCACCGAGAGCGTCACCGCGCCCCGAGGGCAAGGCCGCGAGGAGCGCCGCGTACCTTGGCGGTACGCAAGCGACGAGCAACGCAGCCATCGGGGATGGAGGGGCGTTCGAATGGGGGCGTACTTGCGGGAGCGAGTACTTAGGCGCCTGCCCCTTGAGGGACGGGTTTTTCGGATAAGAGAAGCCCGGCAGGGTGAGGTTGGCGCCCAGTGTGGCTATTCGGCGGCGACCGATCGAGGTTTCGCCTGAAGTTCATCTTCTGATCACCTGGTTGTCGCGGGGCGTCCATGCCCGGTGTGTAGCATCGGTTCGCGAAGTCGAAGAGGTGGCGGGCAAGTGGCCCGCGGCGAGGAGCAAGAAGGAGGAAGTGGAGTGGGAAGACGAACGCAGCGCGTGAAGCGGTATCTGATCCTGGTTGCGGTGGTGACCGCGTTGGCCGTCCTCGCGGTGGGCTGCGGCAACACGAGCAAGGTGGACAACACTCCGAAGGCCGGCGAGTCCATTGCCGGCGCCAAGGACTCAATTTGCGGCAAGGGTGTGTCGGCGACCGAGGCGAAGCCCAGCGGCATCAAGAAGCTTGGTGGTGCTGCCTCGTCTCTATCCGGGGCGGGAGCCACGTTCCCAGCGCCCATCTACTCCTTGTGGGCCGGCGAATTCAACAAGGCCCAAGGCGTCCAGGTCGCCTACCAACCGATCGGATCGGGCGGAGGCATCCAGCAGATCAGCGCGCAGACCGTTGACTTCGGGGCCACCGACGCTCCGATGAAGGAAGAGGAGATGAAGGCGGCCAAGGGCGGGGAGGTCCTGCACATCCCGACCGTCCTGGGAGCCGTGGTGGTCACCTACAGGCTGGCCGGGCATTCGAGCGGCTTGAAGTTCACAGGCGAGTTGCTCGGCAAGATCTTCGTCGGCAAGATCACCGCTTGGAATGATCCGCAGATCGCCGCCGCGAACCCGGGTGTTTCGCTCCCCTCGACTCCCATCGCTGTGGTGCATCGTTCGGACGGATCGGGCACCACCGCCGTCTTCACCGACTACCTGACCAAGGCCAGCCCCACCTGGGTGGGTGCCCTCGGTAGCGGCAGGAGCCAGGGCAAGGAAGTCGCCTGGCCGGTGGGAATCGGCGGTAAGGGCAACGACGGGGTCTCCGGGGCCGTGGGCCAGACCGAGGGCGCCATCGGCTATGTCGAGCTGACCTACGCGATCCAGCAGAATCTTGCGATCGGTCTGGTCCAGAACCGGGCTCAGAAGTTCATCCAGCCGTGCGTGGAGACGGTCACCGCCGCGGCGGAGGGATTCCCGTTCCCGGCGGACCTTCGCTTCAGTCTGACCGACGGGGCGGGCGAGAACGCCTACCCGATATCAAGTGCGACCTGGCTGCTCGTCTACTCCAAACAGACCGACATCGCGAGAGCCAAAGCGCTCGTGAACTTCCTGGTCTGGGCCATGGATTACGGCCAGAAGAGCGCCCCCAGCCTGGACTACGCGCCGCTCTCGAGTGACTTGCGCGACCTGGCGATCAAGCAGATCCGCAAGATCGAGGTCGACGGCACACCGCTGGTCGGCTAGGGTCGGACGGGCGCCTCGGATCGCACGGAGCTGGGGGGCCGGTGCCAAGAACCGGCCCCCCAGCAAGAACGTCTCTAGTTTGGGAAGGCGGCTGGTGCAGTGCGTCCGAATTCACCGTACACACCGAGGGCGCGGGTGCGCTCGAAGGACAACCCGCCTGGAGTGGGCATCCGCCGCCGCCGTCACCCGCTGGCATCGGGCGACTCGGCCTTTCGGGGTCTCGCCTGGCTGGCCGGCTTCACAGTGGTCGTGGTGCTGGCGGGAATGGGGCTGTTCCTGTTCAGCCAGGCGTTGCCGGCAATCCGCCAATACGGGTTCTTCTCCTTCTTGCACGTGCGATGGGCGCCCAGCGAAGCGCTCGCGTCGCAGAGCCACCCCAACCCCTACGGCATCCTCCAGTTCATCTACGGCACGCTGGTAAGCGCGGCCATTGCCATGGTCATGGCCGTGCCGGTCGGTGTCGGCGTGGCGCTGTTCATCACGCAGGTCGCGCCCGCACGGCTGAAGAAACCCTTGATATCGCTCACGGAGTTGCTGGCCGCCGTGCCGAGCGTGGTCTACGGGTTCTGGGCGATCTTCGCCCTACTGCCGGCGCTGCGAGGGCCCGTTCATCTCCTGGAGTCGAGCCTGGGACGAGTTCCCGGCGTCGGTGTGTTGTTCCGGGGGCCCTACTTCGGCTTCTCGATCATCGCCGCCGCGATGGTGCTGTCGATCATGATCCTGCCCATCATCACGGCGATCGTCCGTGAGGTCTTCGAGACCGTCCCGCGCGACCACAAGGAAGCCGCCTTGGCACTGGGGGCGACGCGCTGGGAGATGATCCGCACTGCCGTTCTTCCCTACTCGCGCAAGGGAATCCTGGCGGGGGCGTTTCTCGGGCTCGGGCGCGCTTTGGGGGAGACCATCGCCGTCACGATGGTTATCGGCAACGACGTCTCCCGGATTGCCAAGTCGTTGCTGGGCCAGGGCTCGACGCTCGCGAGCGTGATCGCCAACGAGTTCACCGAGGCCAACCGGCCGTTCCATCTGCCGAGCCTGTTCGTGGTGGCCTTCTGGCTTCTGGTCATCACCTTGATCGTCAATGCCGGTGCTCGCCTGATCGTCGAGCGGCGGCCGCAAGCCAGGGCGGGCAGGCGATGAGCACCGTCGCCACCGACATGAAGATCGCCGGACGGACGCGCCGAGCCCGCGACCGGCTGATGACCGGCGTGATGCTCCTGAGCGTTGTGCTGACTCTCATACCCCTGGTTTGGGTGATGGCCTACGTCGCGGCGCAGGGTGTCAAGTACCTGGGCCCGGAGTTCCTGCGCTCCAATCCTCCGGCCAACCCCTCGCTCGCCGGCGGAGGGTTCTTCAACGGGATCGTCGGGACGTTGGAGACGGTGGGACTGGCCTTTGCGATCGCGGCGCCTCTGGGCATCCTGACCGCCGTCTACCTGGTGGAATACGGGCGCGGCGCCTTCGGGCACACCGTGCGCTTCTTCACGGACGTGCTGGTGGGCATTCCCAGTATCGTCACCGGCGCGTTCGTCTACGCGATCTGGGTCACCCGCTACGGCTTCTCGGGGATCGCCGGGTCGATCTCGCTCGCGATCGTCATGGTTCCGCTGGTGGTGCGCTCGTCGGAGGAGATCCTGCGGCTGGTCCCGAACGATCTGCGCGAGGCCAGCTACGCGCTGGGCGTGCCGCGCTGGCGCACGATCCTGAAAGTCGTGTTGCCGACCGCGTGGACCGGCATCACCACCGGGCTCATGCTCGCGGCGGCCCGGGCCGCCGGAGAGACGGCGCCCTTGCTGCTCACGGCCCTGGGAAACGACCTGTTCACCGAGTTCAACCCCGCCAAGCGCATGTCCACCCTGACCCTTCAGATCTTCGGCAACGCGATATCCGGGTTCAAGGCGGCGCAGGCGAGGGCGTGGGCGGGGGCCCTGACCTTGATCCTGATGGTCCTGGTTCTGACGGTGCTGGCTCGATTCCTCGCGGCGCGGGGCGGCCGCGCGTCGAAGCGGTAGCCCGGAAACGATGGACTGCTGCTTGGGAGGCCGAGCGGAAGAGAGACTGGAGCACTACTGATGAGCAAGCGCATCCAAGCTACCAACGTAAGCGCCTACTTCGGGCAGCTCAAGGCGGTGGAAGACATCACGCTGACGATAGAGCCGATGCAGGTGACCGCCCTGATCGGC
>JBBAAN010000103.1:0-7471 GCA_041658225.1 Actinomycetota bacterium | reverse complement strand
GCTCGCAGTCCATAGGTTCGCCGCTGCGCCTCCCCATGCCCTGTGGGGTCCCCTATTGACTGCGTCGCGAGGTTATGCTGATAGCATCTGTTTGTCACCGCTGAGCGTCATTACTATACTGTCGGGACATGCGGCGTGGCCGCGGGGCTGGGGCCGGACGGTGGGCGAGTAGGACCGATAGCCCTCGGGACATGGCTGGGGCCGGACGGTGAGCGAGGAGGAAGGATGGGCGTCATGACAGCAGCGAAATCGGATGATGCTCGAGACAAAGAGCGGGGCGACGACACGCTCGAGCGGGAGCACCACGAATACGTGGCACGGGCGATCAAGGTCCTGCGCGCCGCCCGGGGGATGGGGCGAAAGCACCTTGCCGCCGCCGCCGGAGTCTCCTACCCCTACCTGGCCGAGATCGAAGCCGCACGCAAACACCCTTCGTCGAAAGCCCTCCTCGCCATCGCGCAAGCGCTGGATGTCAAGCCGCACGAGCTGCTGGCTGCGGCCGACCAGCTTGCCTCCATGAAGGGACCGGGCCTGGCTGGAGGCCTGCCTATCCCGGGAACCCTGGGGGACACCCCAGCGAAGACAAGGACTCTCACATCAGACCCCACCGAAGAACTTGGCCGCTTGGCTCGGCTGATGGAGCCGGAGGATCTCGACCGGGTGCTCGACCTAGCTCGCCGGCTGGCAGTGCGGGAAGATGCGAGCCTCGCCTGCCCACAGCCCGGTCGCAAGGAGAAGGCCTCTTCTCGTCAGCCCGCTGATCGCAAGGAGAAGGCCTCTTCTCGTCAGCCCGCTGATCGCAAGGAGACGGCTCTTCCTCAGAAACGCGCCGAAGGCAAGATGGCGGCTCCTTCCCGCCGGCAGGCCGGGCGCACCAAGTAGCGGGGAACTCTCGCGCCCTCAGCCGGAGGGCACCCCAAGTGGCGGGGAGTTTCCCCTTCCCTCAGCCCGCAGGCGCCTGGGCGACGAACTCGCAGTGGCCGTCGGGGACCATGGACGCGGTCATGTCGATCCCGGCCTTGATGTCCAGCTTGCCGAACAGCGTGTCCAGCCCTGTTAGGCAGGCCTGCCGGCACGCCATGGACTTGGCCACCGCCTCGCCACAACGAGTCGAGACAGCGCCGTGGATGGCACACTCCCCGATCCTGTAGACCAACCGCGAGGAGTTGTTCTCAACGATGTCCATCTCTCGGAAGGGCTGAATCGCGAGGTGGGCGATCTCCACGAATCGCTGCGCCACGTGTGGGAAGCGGAGCATGCTCGTCTTCTCGGCGGCCTGCTTCAAGACCTCATAGGTCTGGTCGCTGTGCTTCTCTCCAAGCTCCAGCGCAGTCTCCATCCAGGCCTTGCCGAACCCCGAGAACACGCTGCCGGCCGCTTCCTCCGCTTCCTTGCCCTCCTTGCCGGCTACCGCCTCGGCGATGTCCGTGGCCAGCTTGTCGACATCGGAGGCCTTCTGCACAGCGTCCAGCAACTCGGTGCTGAGGTCGTAGGACATCTCTTCCTCGCCCATCGCTCTACCCCCGTCTGGACGTCAACGTGATTGCGTCTTCAGGACACTCCTCCGCGCACACTCCGCACAGCGTGCACTTCCAACGGTGCAGTGGCAGCACGATGTAGGCTCCCGCGTCCGTGATCGCCGTCTCCTTGAACTTCTCGTCCTTCAGGGTCACCAACTGGAACACCAGCTGGGGACAGAGGAGCAAGCACTTCTTGCAGGTCATGGGAACGGTGCACTTCGAGAAGTCGACGTCGATCTGGGCGAGGGCCGGCTTCATCTCGTCGGCAAGGGGGCTCATGTTCACCACACCCCTTCCATCGCAGGCCAGGTGCTCTTCTCGATGAGCGCTATGGCGTCCCGGTTGCACGAGGTCTGGCAGACTCCGCACCCGAAACACTTCATCGCGTCCACGTAGGCCTTCTCCTCGAAGATCTCCTTGGTCAGGGCTCCGAACTGGCAACGGCCGAAGCACCTGCCGCACCCGTTGCACTCCTCAAGGTCCACCTTCGCGACGTAGTGGCCCTTGACCATGAAGCTGTCCAGGCGGTAGTCCATCCGGTAGCGGATGGCCAGGCATGTCGGGTAATCGCAGTTGCAGATGCCGCCTATGTAGGGTGCGTCGAAGATCATCAGGGTCTGCACGTAACCGGCCTTGTTCCACTTGTCGAGCCACTTCTTGGCTTCCTTGGGGGTGACGAACTCCACTCCCCCCTTGTATCTCTCGGGCCACCGGTCCCACTTGAACATCCCGACGCCCAGCCCCATACAGGTGAACTCGTGACGCTTCTCCACCTTGCCCCGCACCACCCGGCGGCAGACGCAACCCATCAGCGCTATCGGGGAAGCCAGATCCACCATTTCCTTGGCTTCGTCGAGTGTGACGACCTGGCCGCCGTGGGTCTTGGCGATCAACTCCACCAGTTCGGCGCGGATCTCGGGTACCTTCTCCGGCTCGTCGTTCCTGGCCGCGAAGAGCTGGGCGTGAAGCACCTGGCTCGCCACTTCAGGAGGAGGCCCCGCCGGCCGGTCCGCCTTCTTCCTGCGGTCGGAGTACATGCGCCTGGCGTAGTTCTTGGGGTTCTGATGCCAGACCGTGCCCTCTCCGTACTGGACGCAGAAATCACACATGACGCCGTCCCCCTTCGACGCTGGCCCGACGCGGTCTCGCTCTCCGCAGATCCTATTCAGGCAGCACCCCCGCGGCAATCAGGGAATATCCGGCACGCCGACTCGCCTTGACCATTGTGGAATTGGCGATAGGGTCTCGGCTCAAGGGACCAGAACGACAAGACCGGCCCAGGGAAACCGGCTCAAGGGAATGGGTTGCAGAGGATCGACCCGGAGGAATGGACCTCAAAGAAAGAAGGAGGAGTGGGAGAAGTGGATGCTCTCATACTCGTCGGACGCATGTTGTTTGCGCTGTTCTTTCTCATGAGTGGGGTAGGGCACATCACCAAGCGCGACATGATGACGGGGTACGCGAAGTCCCAGGGCGTTCCGGCCGCCGGCCTGATGGTTCTCGGCAGCGGGGCTCTGCTGTTGGCCGGGGGAGTCATGGTGGCGGTGGGGATCTACGGAGACCTCGGAGCGCTACTGCTTGTCGCGTTCCTGATACCCACCTCTCTCATGATGCACGCTTTCTGGAAGGACACCGACTCGAAGCAGCGCATGGACAACCAGATGTCGTTCATGCGCAACGTGTCCCTCTTGGGCGCCACGTTGCTGGTCTTCGTCCTCTTCGCCCACTTCGGCCACGCCTTTGGGCTCACCGTGACGAAGCCTCTGTGGACCATCCGTTAGTCGGTTGAGAGGACGGGTGACACAGGCCTGAGCCCCGGTCAACGGCGGGAGAGGCACGCTCCGGAGAGCACGACACGACTTCTCCGCTCCGGCAGTACTCGCACTCAGCGCGCCCGCCGACCCTGTGGCAGGACGCGCCGGGCCTGGTGGGCTACTCGGTCTTGAACGGGCCTTCGTCGTCCCCGCGGGCCTCACCAAGGAAGCGCTCGATCTCGGCGGCGATCTCGTCGCCCGTGGGAATGCGTTGCTCCGAGTTCAGCATCTCCAGCCGCTCGACATACTCCTTGGCCTCAGGACGCTGGGCCACAAGCGCGTCCAATTCCACGCGCTGCTCGGCGGCTCTCTGCGTGATCGTGTCGACCGGGAAGCGCACGCCCAGGTGGCGACCCAGACGATCGAACAGGGCGAGCATCCCGGGGAAGTAGACGCCGTTGACGTAGTGGGGAATCTGGGCCCAGAAACCGACGCTGGGAATGCCCGCCTGCGTACAGGACATCTCGAGTAGGTTGACCGCCGCGGCCGGTACGCGAAGGAGACCTCCAGGGTTTCGGTCTTCCGGGGTAAGCAGATCCGGTCGCGAGGCGGTCGCAAGCATCGGCACCGGGCGTGTGTGGGGCACAGCGGCCGGGAGCGCGCCCAGACTCACCGCCTCCACCACCCCCACGCTCAACACCAAGTCAACCAGCGAGGCCGCAAGTTCCTTCCAGCGAAAGTCGGGCTCCGCGCCACTGAGTACCAGCAGATCGCGCCCGCCGACGTTGACGTGGCGCACCGCCAGCTCGGGCCAGGTCATCTCCTTCATCGCGCCATCCACGATGTCCAGGATCGGGCGGCGGGCGCGGTAGTCGAAGAGAACGTCGGCGTCGAAGACCGCGAAGGTCTCAGCGCCCTCGGTCATATGCGAGGCGCAGGCGGTTGCCACGCCGCCGGCGTCCACCCAACCTTCGAGAGCAGCCACAAGAACCGGGGCCTCGAGCTTCACTTCGCTGACGATCTTGTACAGAGCCATGCGTAGAGGTTACCTCGCCGCACGGGTGCGGCGTTCACGGAGTCTCGCGAGCGGAGCGTAGTTTGCGAGGTCGACGGGGTGTCTTGGAATGGACATGGACGCGGCATGCACGGGGTTCTGCGCAACGAGCGCGGGTGCGGCGTTCACGGAGTCCCGCGGAACCAGCGCGGTAGCGGCGTTCATGGGGTCGGCCAAGCAGGGCGTAGGTTGCCAGGTCGACGCGGTGCTCCGGAAGGGACTTGGACGCTGCACGTAGAATCCCTCCGAGTACAGAGAGGACCAAGCAGGCATCTGGAGCGGGCACCCGGAGGAACCGTGCGAGCAAACCGCCTGACGTGCGCGTTCGGCTCGCTGCTCGTCGGTCTGAGCATCCTGGCCGGGCCCGCGCCCTCCTGGTCCCAGGAATCCCAGGCGCCGCCTGCTCTCTCCTCGGACCCGAGCCGCGCCGACGTCGCCTCGACCTATGGCAGCGGACACTTCGGCTCATGGGTCGTGGACCGGTTCGCCCTACCCGCCTACCGCTACACCGTCGACGAGGAGACCGCGCCTCAGGCCAAGAACACCGAGCTGGCCGGGCGCGTCGATGCCTGGCACCAGATCGGCAACGACCACGTGGTCGCCACCCCCTACAACCACGGCTACACGCAAGTCTGGAGCCAGGACCGCACCTACCACTGGCTCAACTTCTACGAGCCCTCGGCAAGGCACTACTCGGGTGGCTTCGGCTACCTGAACCTCGGAGGCCATGTCGTGAGCACTCTCTACGACGACCGCGCGAGGGGCGCCGTGACCGAGCGGGACTTCGGAGTCGGCTACGGGCGCAAGCGCACGACGGTCGCGCCGGTGGACATCGAGGAGTTCGTCTACTCCCCGTTCGGGGACGACCCCGTGGTACTGCACGACGTCTCGATCACCAACACCTCGGCAGCCGCCTTGAGCACCTCTTGGTTCGAGTACTGGGACGTCAATCCTTCGGGCTCTCAGATCCAGGTGGGACAACGAAAGCACGGCTATCTCCAGCCCACCTACGATGCAGCTACCCGCACGCTGTCGGTTGCTGAACTCCCCTTCGATCACGACACCGATCCGCTGACCATCTACGCCTCGGCTCTGCACGGAGAGGTCTCGGGGTTCGAGACCGACACCGACGCGTTTTTCGGCGCCGGGACTCGCGCGGCACCGGTCGCGGTGACTGCCGATCGCGCCACCGGATCGATCGCGCCCGCGAGCCTCAACCAGGGCGACGGGCGAGCGATGTTCGCCTTCCGCTCCCCGGTGCGCATCGAACCCGGCAAGACGGTGACCTTGCGATACGCCTACGGCGCGGCTCACCCACCGGAGATCGCAACCGTGGTGTCCCGCTATCGCAACGGCGACCCCCTGCGCGCCAGCCAGAAGGCCTGGCAGGACTGGCTTCCCCGCGCTTCCTTCGAAAGCCCCGAAAACGCCTGGCTCGCCAGGGAACTGCAGTGGGATGCCTACATGATGCGTTCGGGCACCACCTACGAGGAGTCGTGCGGCAGCCACATCATCTCCCAGGGCGGCTACTACCAGTACGGGCTGGGCCTTCAGGGCGGCTTCCGCGACCAGCTCTCGCTGAGCATGGCCTTCATACATACAGCTCCCGAGATCACCCGCGACGTTATCCGCTATTCGGCGAAAGAGCAGGAGGCCGTCACCGGGCACGTGCCCTACGCGATGTGGCACATGTGCACTCCGGTTCCGCTCCCATCGGCCGACCTGGACTTCTGGTTCCTGCTCACGGCCGGCGAGTACGCGCTGGGCACGCGCGATTTCGACTTCTTCGACGAGGTCGTCCCCTATCTCGACGGGCTCTCCGGCACGCTTTGGGAGCACGTCAAGCTCGCGCATACCCACATGGAGACCGTCGTGGGACGCGGCCCGCACGGCGGCTACAACATCATGGCGAGTACCGGGGACTGGACCGACTTCTCCGCCCAGTTCATGCAGATGAACGAGTCGATGTTCATCACCGCCCAGCTCGCCTATGCCTATCCCCGCATGGCGATGGTCGCCGAAGCCAAGGGCGACAAAGCTTTCGCGGAGACATTGCGCCAGGACGCGGGCGAGCTTCTGGAGACCCTGCGGCGGGAGTGGACGGGCAAGGGGTGGTTCTCTCGCGGATACTCGGTCACCACGCAGCTCGGCACCGGTGTCCTGTATGCCGAACCGCAGCCGTGGGCCCTGCTCGCCGGGGCAGCCGACCCGGCACAGGCCAAGACCCTTCTGGCCAATATCCAACGCTTCCTGACCGGCCGGGGAGCCCCCAAGGAGGTGGGCGGGCCCTCGAAGATCGGATCGGCCCAGTCGCCGGCCAGCAGCGATCCGGAGGTGACCGAGCGCGCGCTTCCCGTCTTCCAGGAGTCCGGAGCGCTTGGCTCCTACGGGGGAGGCAACGCGGTGTTCCTGGGCGGGGTGTGGTTCGCGATCAACGGTCCGCTGATCTGGGCTGCGGGCAACCTCGACGGCAAGGTGCCGGGAGCCACCGACTTCGCCTGGGATGAGTTCCTGCGTAACACGCTGGCCAACCACGCGACCGTCTTCCCCGACCACTGGAACGGGACCATCTCCGTCGATGACGTGTGCTATGCGTGGTATGCCTCGGACCCGGCGCGCTGCGGGGACGAAGCTCTCAGCAACCAGTACAGCTACTACGGTCAGATCATGAACAACCACGCCTGGATGCTCTGGGCAATCACGAAGCTGGCCGGCATCGAGCCCGACCTCGAAGGCTACCGGATCGATCCGCACCTTCCGCTCGCCGGCTACTCGCTTCGCTTCCCGGGGACCGGCCTGGCGGTCGAGAAAGGCCGGATGCGCGGATACGTGCGCCCCGAGTCCGGAGGTGGCCTGACCATGCGTGTGCGGATCCCGAGCGAGGCAGTCTCGGGCTTGCGTGCCTGGGTTGGCGGCCGATCAGTGGAGTACACGGCGAAGGACGGTTTCGCGGTCTTCCACCTTCCCACCTCGGCGCACACGGCCGCCGACTGGGCACTGACCTGGAACACCACGGTCGCCGGCGGCAAACGCTCGCTTCCGGCAACCGGAGGCGCCGGCCTCGCCGCCGGACTGGGACTGGCAGCCCTGGCACTGTCTTTCCGTCTCCAATGCAGGAAAACGGTCAGGCCGGCACGAACCTG
>JBBAAN010000102.1:0-7486 GCA_041658225.1 Actinomycetota bacterium | reverse complement strand
CTCTGGCGGAAGAGGTCCTTGATGTCCGCAAGCTCCGCCAGGCGCCCGGACGGCGTGAAGCCCTGGAGATTGACGTCGGCCACGCGAAGCTCGAGCTGCCACTGCGATGCCTGCTCCTTGAGCTTGACGGCATCGAGTTCGCCCGCATCGAAGCTTGCCACTGCCGCAGTCATGCCGGCGGTTCCGCCGTCCTTGCCGTTGACGACCTCGCTGAGCTTACGAAGGGGCCCTGGGCTCTTGAGCGTCCCCGTCAGCTTCTGCTCGAAGCTGCGGACATCGCTGCGGCGCCAGTCGCGGCCGACGGCGCGCACGGAAATACACAGACTCAGCAGCACCCCAAAGACACCCAACCCGATCGCCCAACCTCGATGCTGGTACCAGGGAGACGGCCGGACGATGTTCTGCGGCCGGGGCCCGGGCGACGGATGCCGCGGTGAGCGGGAATGGTTTCGCTTGGACTTACCCTTGATCGCCATCGGTGGAACCTCCCTGGTCGGGGGCCATCCTGCGACGGCGCGCCGGCTCGACCATGAACCGGGCGACCAGGATGGCTGCTACGTAGAAGATCAACATGGGCACGGCCATGAGAGTCAGGCTGTACGGATCCTGACTTGGGGTCACGACCGCGGCCACCAAGAATATGAGAAACACCGCCACGCGCCAAGCGCGGATCATCTTGGCCGAGGTCAGGACTCCCGCGATTGAAAGGAAGACGAGCACGAGCGGGAACTCAAAGGTGAGCCCGAAAGCCAGGATCATGCCCATGATGAACTTCAGATATCGGTCGACCGTCAGCAAGGGGACGATGTCCTTGCCGGCGAAGCCGACCAGGAATTGCAGCGCCGGGCGCAAGGTCAGGAAAGCGAACCAGACCCCAAGGGCGAACAGGGCCATCGAGGAGATCACGAAGGGAATAGCGTAGCGCCTCTCCTTGGGATGCAGGCCCGGTGTGATGAAACGCCACGTCTGGAAGAGGATGAAGGGCATGGCGATCGCGGCGCCGACGTACAAGGTCACCTTGATTCGTACCAGGAAGGGATCGACCACGCCGGTGAAGTAAAGCTTGCACGCGCCCCCGGCCATGGCCGGGCGCAGCTTCGCGGGAAGGTCGCAGTAGGGCTGGATGAGCAGATGGAAGACGCGGTCGCTGAGGAAGAAGGCGGCTGCGCTCGCCAGCAGCAGAACCAAGATGCTTCGGAAGAGTCGTGAGCGCAGTTCCTCGAGATGATCGAGTACGCTCATCCGCCCTTCAGCGGACCGGCGGGGCATGTCGCCAGCGAGGCCTTGGCATGGACCTAGGTCTTGCTGCCGTTGCCATTGGTTCCCGGCTTGGCGTCCTTGCCCTCCTCGGGAGCGTGGTCGGACGCCTTGCGGAACTCGCGGATCGATTGCCCCAGGGCCTTCGACAGCTCGGGAAGCCTGCGCACTCCGAAGAGCAGAAGCACGATCACGAGAATGATGATCAGTTCCGGCACACCCAAGCCAAACATCGGCGGCTCTCCTTCAACGACGGCCCGTTGGAGTTCAGTATGAGGGTGCGGCCTCGTCCCGGCAAAACTCCCACTCGGGATCGAGGGAGTCCTTGTGCGCGGTTTCCAGCCGGCTGCTGAGGCGCTCGGCCCCTTCCGCAGCCCGCTCCGCCTCGCCGCTCAACGCATCCAGGCCGGGGCGAAGGCCGCCGGCGGCGTCGGCCAGCGAGACGCGCAGGGCCTTCATCCTCAGCACCACAGGCACCGCCGCGAGCGCAGCCCCCAGGGTGGTGGCCACCACGATGATGATGCCCAGAACCGGAATGCTCATTGTGTGCCCATGCTACCCGAGAACGGGCCCCGGGCGCAGGCTACGCGTAGGCGCTGAGCTCCGAGATCCCTCGCTCGAAGCGCTCGGGGGAGGAAACCGCGAGAGCGAAGTCGAGGACGTCGTCATAGGAGATGGGCGGGCCGGCGTGGCGCTCGAGCACCTCGGCCGGCACGTCGAGCGCCTGGGCCCGGACTCCGCCGGAGAGCAGGAGTTGGATCACTCGACCGTCCGCCGGCTTTTCGACGAGGGAAGCGCACTCCGGACAGACGAACGAGTAGGCGCTCGCCCCGGGCACGGGAGATATGCGAAGGCTGATCGCGGAAGCTTCGAGATCGACCCCCCCGCACAGGGGGCACGCGGCCTTGATGATCTTCACCGGACACGCCCTCTCGCTCGTCCAGCCCCGGGTGTTCTGCCTTGTCCTTGTGTCAATCGGAAGGAGTCCGGGCGGACTTTACCGCTTGATGGTTGCGGGATGTGCCTCCAGCGTGGTGCGACCGAATGTAGGGGAACTTCGGACGCACCACGCTAGCCGCCGGTGTACCGTGCCAGGGAGGCATCGAGACCGACGCGTACTGCCTGTACCAGTTCGGGCGGCTGGACCGGCACGGCATGAGGCGCAAGCTGAAAGACCAGGCGCACGGCCCAATCCAGGCTTGCCGCCTCCAGCTCCACGCGTACTCCTGCCCCAGCCAGAGGCCGGCTCTCCTTGACCGGGTAGTATTCGGCCACCCACGCCGCCTCCCTCGAGAGATCCAGCACGCAGCGGATGCCCGAGGGACCGCGCAAAAGACGTTCCGCCGCGCCCGATGGATCCAGATCGGCCGGCGGCTGGTAGCTCTCGCCGGTGGGGTGAACCGAAACCATGCGGTCGAGCCGGAAGACGCGCTCCCCCTCGGCCAGGTGGCAATAGCCTGCCAGGTACCAGTGCCCCAGCGCGCCGAACACGAACCAGGGGTCCACCCGCCGGCGGGTCGGACTGCCTCGGTGCTCGGAGGAGTACTCAAGCTCCAGGCGAGTCCTGGTGTGGATGGCGTCTCGAATGGCTTCGAGATGGGGGGCATCGGCGTGCTCGGTTTCGAGGTCGACCGTCACCCGATCCGCCAGGTTGCGCAGGGCGGCACGATCTTCCTCAGTCAGCGCGGCCTCGAGCTTGGCCAGTGCCGATTCCAGCTGTTCCTTCTCCCCGCCACCCGGCACGGCGGCCAGGGCGCGTCCGGCCACGTAGAGCCCGGTGAGCTCCTTCCATGTCAGAGGAGGCGGCTGCGCGAAGTAGCCCGCCATCGAGATATGGACTCGCCCTCCCTCGATGCCGGCGTCGATGAGATCCCCGGGTCCGTAGCCGGGCACTCCGCACAAGAACAGCAGTTCCAGATCCGCCACGAGCTCATTGGCGGAGATTGCGAACCTCTCGCACACCTCGGTGACGCGCGGCTCGTCGTGCGCGAGAACCCAGGGCACCAGAACCAGCAACCGCGAGAGCCGCTGCCTGCCCGCACTCACGGCAAGACCTCTCGCAAGCGCGACAACCGCTGCCGGGTCTCCACGCGCAGGTCGTGCGGCTCGACCACCTCGACTGCCTCGCCCTGACTGAGCACCAGACGCAGGAACGCTTCTCTGTCGCCGACCTCAACATCCAGAATCGCCTCATCGTTGCCCAGGTCTTCGCGAGAGCCCACGGGGTTTCGCAAGGCAAGCAGGTTGGCGGCATCCCCGCGTGCTCGAACCCTCGCTCGAATTGTGGGGCTCTCCCCTCCCGGAGACGAGGGCAGAGTGGATCGGGCGTCGAAGCCCTCGGGGACATCGAACTCCGGCCCTTCCTTGGCCGGGTGCATCAGCGCCGTAACCCCCTCGAAACGGGACAGGCGGAAGGAGCGCATCCCATCGCGATCGAGATCGCGCCCCACCACATACCACGCACCGTGACGATGGACCAGGGCATACGGGGCAACGTGGCGCTCCTCCGGGTCGCGACCCGGGGCACGGTAGGCGAATTGAATCTCCCGGCGGTCGCAAACCCAGGGCAGGAGGCGCTCGACCTGCTCAGATCCGCCGACCAGCCGTGGCGTGATCCATGGACGAGCCGAGGGAACGTCCACCCCGGAGCCCATTGCGAGCTTGACCATCGGCACCGCCGCCGCGGCACGGCCACCCGCGCCCGCTTCCCACGCCAGTGCCGCCATGCGGAGCGCCGCCAGTTCCGCTGGGGTGAGGTTCAGATCGGGAGGCCGGTAGAGTTTCTTCGGAATCAGGTAGCCCTGCTCCAGCTCCCAGGCGTCCGTTCCCGCCACGGCGATCGGTATGCCGGCCTCGCGAAGTTCACGCTTGTCACGCTCGAACATCCTGCGCGCGGATTCGGAATCCTGGGCGTAGGCGCCCAGCTTGTCGCGAATCTCATCCAGGGTGAGGGGCCTCCTGCTCTCGAGCAGGAGGGCGACGAGATTGACGAGGCGTTCGATCTTGTGCATGGCTCTCAATGTTAATGAGGCCGGCTCCAAATGCCAGCATCCGCACCGGCTCGTGTGGCGTCGGGTCACGGGCCGGCCCGCGCGCTGCGGCGGGTCCACCCCCCCACCGGCCGCGCGTCAATCCTGACCCGCCCCCCTGAGATAGAATTCGAAACCGCCCACCGCGCAAGCCGTCCTGGGAGCCATTGTGATTCGTATCCGCCTGGGCCGCGTTCTGGAGATAAGCGCCACCCGTCCGGGGGTCACCGAGATGCTCGTCGACGTCGACGGCGGCACGGCCCCCGCTCTCAACTACGACGATGTCTGTGGCCCGGTCGCCGTCGGCGACGAGGTGGTCCTCAACACGAGCGCCGTCAGTCTCGGGCTGGGGACCGGTGGCTACCACCTCGTCATGGCGGTGGTACGCGAGGGAGCCCGCGATCTCAAGGGGCCAGGGCATTCGATGAAGCTTCGATACGCCCCTACCCAGGTCAGGGTGCTGGCGGTCGAGGAACCTGAGAGCCCCCACCACGACGTGATGCGGGCACACACCTCGCTGGTCGGCATGCCCGTTGTGGTCGCGGATCTCCACAGCCAGGTTGCGGCGGTGGCGGTGGGTGTGAAGCTGGCCGATCCCGGTTGTCGCGTCGCCTACGTGATGACCGATGGAGCGGCGCTTGTCGCGTCTTTCTCGAGACTCCTCTGCGAGCTGAAGGCTCGCAACCTCATCGACTGCGTCGTGACCACCGGCCAGTGCTTCGGGGGCGATCTCGAGGCGATAAGCCTGCCGAGCGGATTGATCGCGGCCCGATGGGTGGGCGAGGCTCGCGTGGGGATCGTGGCCCAGGGCCCCGGCAACCTGGGTTCCGCGACACCCTTCGGTTTCTCGGGCGCCGCCGCGGCCGACGCGCTCAACACCGCCGCGGTACTGGGTGGGCGTCCCATCGCCGCGCTGCGGATCTCCTTCGCGGATTCGAGACAGCGCCATCAGGGCGTCAGCCATCACACGCTGACCGTCCTCGGACGACTTACGTTGGCGCGTTGTCTCGTTGCCGTGCCTGCCCTGGGCGCGGACGAGGACGAAGTTCTCTGGAGACAACTGGAACAGGCCGGCGTCGCGTCCCGGCACGCGCTCCTGCGAGTCGATGGCGACCCCGTCATCGACGCCATGGTGTCGGAGGGATTCACGCCGACAACCATGGGCCGCACGCTTGGCGAGGAGAAGGCGTTCTTCTCCGCTGCGGGCGCGGCCGGTCTGCTCGCGGGACGACTGGCCTTGGGCTTCGAGGTGCCGTGACCGAGGCCCGCCCGGAGACGCGCAACGGGGTCTTCCTGGCCGGCGGGGCGGCGATACTGGCGGCGCTGGTCGCGTTTGCTGTTGTGCCACTCGCGGGCCGCTTCTCCGAGATCCACCGAATGCCGCCCGCGCATGACTGGGTCCACTATGGTCTGCCCGCCTGGCACTCCCCGGCGTTCTTCTGGGTCGCGAACCTCGCCTTCGCCGTGGTGCTGGTGGCCTTCGTGCGCGGGCGGCGGCCCACCATGCGTCTGACCGTGGGCGTGGGCCTGACGCTGACGGCCCTGGCTCTTGTCGTTCCTCCGGTGACCTCCTTCGACATCTACGCCTACTCCTTCTATGGGAAGGTCCAGGCCGTCTACCACGCGAACCCCTACCTGGTCACACCCTCCCAGTTCACCTCTGATCCCTGGTACGCCTGGTGGCCCTGGCGCGACATGCCCGCGGTGTATGGGCCCGTGTTCCTTGGTTTCCTGCGCCTGCTCGTCTCCCTCACCATGGGCACGCTCCTGGCCACAGTCGTTGCTCTGAAGGTCGCGAGCACTGCCGCATTGGTTTGCGGCACGCTGCTCCTCACGAAAGCGGTGCCGCCCGGAGTGGATCGCCGCTGGCCCGTGCTGCTGCTGCTTTGGAACCCGATGGCGATCCTGGCCGTAGGGGTCGGCGCGCATGTTGACGGCTTTCTCGTTCTCCTCGTGGGCGCGGCGCTCTACGCACATCGCAAAGTACGACCGGGGTGGGCATTCGCCGCGCTGTGCACTGCCGGCTCGGTCAAGATCTACCTTCTGGCGCTTCCCGCCCTCTACGCCGTCTGGTGGCTGAGTCAGGCGCCACCCGAGCGACGTCTGCGTTTGTGGGCGCGGACTGCCGCCGTGGGAGCCTTGCTCGTCGCCGGGCCCTACATACCCTACTGGAGGGGGACACGCACCCTTCGGCCGATTGTCGATGTGGCCGGCGGGTTCACCGCCTCGCCCGCGGGGTTCGTGCGCAACACCGTCGCGCTACTCGTCTACGTCCCCGGCATGCACCGGCACACGGCCTTCGCCCTGGCCGCGGGCTTCGCCCGGAGCTTGGCCGTGGCAGCGGTGCTGGCCGCGTTCGTGTGGGCATGCGTTCGCCTGCGCAGAGAGCGCGAGCCCTGGAAGGTGATCGCCACATACTCGCTCGCCTACTTCTTCGCCGCGCCCTGGGTCTACTACTGGCACACCCTTCCGCTCGTCGTGATCGTCGCGTGCTTGCCGTGGAGTCCGGTCACGGCGGCTGCCCTGTTGTTGGGCGGATTCCTGGTTAACGACTTCTCCCTACTGTCGGCCTTTCCCAAGCGCAGCCGCACCGTGGCCTGGCTGTGGGCCAACATGACGGCCCGCTCAGCGGCCCGCTATCTTCCGGCCGCCGGGGCGTTGCTCTTGCGCAAACGCCCCCCCCGCCCAATCGCCGACCCGGACCTGCCCACGGCCGGCGGTGCGCACGGCGGCGGAGCCCCGGCGTCTACAGCGAAGCTATGAGTTTCTCGACCCGCTCGTCGACTGCCTTGAAGGGGTCCTTGCACAGGACCGTCCGCTGAGGCTGGTCGTTCAGCTTGAGGTGCACCCAGTCGACCGTGAAATCGCGGTGGCGTTCTTTGGCCGCCCGGACGAATTCGCCGCGCAGGCGTGCGCGGGTCGTCGCCGGTGGCTCGGTTGTGGCCTGCTGGACATCGTCGTCGCACAGGGGGTTTTCCACCACTCCCTTGGATTCCAGCAGGTGGTAGAGCCCGCGGGTTCGCTTGACGTCGTGATAGGCAAGGTCGATCAAGGCGACTCGTGGATGAGCGAGTCCCAAACCCTCTCGACGGCGGAAACGCTCGATCAGCGCCAGCTTGATCGCCCAGTCCACCTGGCGGCCGATCGCGTCGTAGTCTTGAGTCTCCAGCGATTCCAGCACGTGTTCCCACATCCCGATG
>JBBAAN010000101.1:0-7829 GCA_041658225.1 Actinomycetota bacterium | reverse complement strand
GCACCCGGTCCAGGAGGCCTTCCGTCAGGCGCACGGCGTGCAGTGCGGGTTCTGCACGCCGGGGATCCTGACCACGGTGGTAGCCTTCCTGGCCGAGAATCCCGACCCAAGCGAGGAAGAGATCCGCGAGGCCCTTTCCGGCAACCTGTGCCGCTGCACTGGCTACCAGCACATCGTCGACGCCGTGCACCTGGCCGCCCAAAACATGAAGACCGCACACCAGCATCCCGCCCGATGATGGACGCACCTTCCATCCGTCACGGGGTGACCCCAGGAGCAGTTCAGTGACCAAGACACTCATCGGACAACGCGTGCTGCGAAACGAGGATCCTCGCTTGCTGACCGGGCAAGCCCAGTTCGTGGACGATGTGGAAATCCCCGGTCTGCTCCACGCCGCCTTCTTGCGCAGTGACCACGCCCACGCCCGCTTGCTCGGGTTGGATGTGAGCGCGGCCCGCCAACGACCGGGCGTGGTCGCCGTCTTCACGGCCGATGATATGGGCGACGATTGGCAGCCGGGCCCTCCGCTGGTCTCTCCCCCGCCCACCGCCAAGGATGTCCTGTTCTATTCGCGCCGTCAGGTTCCGCTGGTCAAAGACAAGATCCGGCATGCGGGCGAGGCGATGGCCGTGGTCATCGCCGAGAGCCGCTACATCGCCGAGGACGCAGTCGAAGACATCGTGGTGGACGTGGAGCCCCTGGAGGCCGTAGTCGACCTGGAAAAGGCCCTGCAGCCGGGGAGTCCTTTGGTGCACGATGACCTGGAATCGAATCTGGCCGCCCACCTGTCCCAGAAGAAGGGCGATTATGAGGCCGCCCGCAAGCAGGCCGATCTGGTTCTCCAGCGCCGGATCGTCATCGACCGCGGGGCGGCGGCCGCCATGGAAAATCGCGGCATCGTTGCCGAGTGGGACGAGAAGAGCCAGCATCTCACCGTATGGGATACGACCCAGGCTCCGATCCCGATTCGCAACGGGCTGGCAGCCAGGCTGGGCCTGTCGGAGAACCAGGTGAGGGTGATCGCGCCCTTCATCGGTGGCGGCTTCGGTCCCAAGATGATGATGTTCTATGCCGAGGAGATGCTGATCCCCTGGGTGGCGATGAAGCTGAAGCGCCCGATCAAGTGGATCGAGGACCGGCGGGAGAATTTCTACGCCACCACCCAGGAACGCGGACAGATCCATGATGTCGAGATCGCCCTCAGCCGGGACGGACGCATCCTGGGCTTGAAGGACGTGTTCCTGCATGACACCGGCGCCTACGACCCCTACGGCCTGACCATCCCCCTCAACACCCAGTGCCATGCGATGGGGGGCTACGATATCAAGAACTTCACCACCGAAGTCAGCGTGGTCTTCACCAACAAGACCCTGGTCACCCCCGTTCGGGGAGCCGGACGTCCTCAGGGGATCTTCCTGATCGAACGGCTGCTGGATGCCGCCGCCAAGGAGCTGGGCATCGATCCGGTGGAAATCCGCCGGCGCAACCTCATCCCTCCGGATGCCTTTCCCTACGAGCACGGGATCATCGACCAGGCCTTTGCGCCGCTGATCCTGGACAGCGGGAACTACTGGCCCGTGATGCAGAAGGCCCTGGAGATGATCGGCTACGAGAAGTTCGTCCACGAGGAGCAGCCCCGCCTGCGCAAAGAGGGGAGATGTGTGGGCATCGGAATCGTCCCCTTCATCGAGTCGACGGGCGTGGGGCCCTACGAAGGCGCGCGTGTGACGGTCGAAGCCAGCGGCAAGATCCATGTCGCCACGGGTGTCGGCACCCAGGGGCAGGGCCACTTCACGGTCTTCGCCCAGATCGTGGCCGAACAGCTCGGGGTGGCGGTGAGCGATGTGCGCATTGTGTCCGGCGACACCGCCGAGTTCCACTGGGGAACCGGCACCTTCGCCAGCCGCGGGGCCGTCGTCGCCGGCAACGCCATCCACGCCGCCGCCTCGATTGTGCGCCGCAAGGTGTTGGAACTTGCCAGCAAGGAACTGCAGACCCCCCAGGACGAACTGGAGCTTGAAGGGGGCATGGCCCGCGTGGCGGATATCCCCCACAGGTCCATCAGCCTGGGCGAACTGGCCTCGCTGGCCAATCCCCTGCGAGGGGCCGTCGAGCCGGGCACCGAACCCGGCTTGGAAGCTACTTCCTACTTCGGCCCGCGCTACGGCGCCACGGCCTTCGGCGCCCATGCCATGATCCTCGAGATCGATCCGGAAACCATGATGATCGAGATCAAGCGCTACGTCACGGTCGAGGATTGCGGCACGGTGCTCAACCCCCTGATCTTGGAGGGCCAGATCCACGGGGGCGTCTCCATGGGCATCGGCAACGCCTACTACGAGAAGCTGCACTTCGATGAGAACGGACAGCTGCTCAACGCCTCCTTTGCGGACTACCTGATCCCGTCGACGACGGAGATGCCGCGCATCGAGGTTGGCCATTTGGAAACCCGCTCCCCCCTGAACGAACTGGGCACCAAGGGAGTCGGTGAGGCGGGAACGATCCCAGTGCCCGCCCTCTTCTCTCAGGCCGTCGAGAATGCTCTGGCTGATCGGGAGCTGGAGATCCTGGAGAGTCCCCTCAGCCCGAACCGCCTGTATGAGCTGTGGAGCCGGAAGGAGGCTGGATGAAGGTCGAAGGTCAATACACGTTTGACGGCCCGCGCGAGATCCTGTGGGAGCTGGTGCGGGACCCGAAGGTCTTGGCCGGGTGCCTGCCGGGCACGCAGAGCGTGCGGCAGGTGGGGGAGCATGAGTACGAGGGAGAGATCGGGATCCGCGTCGGCCCGATTTCGGGAGCCTTCGCTGGCCAGCTGTCGGTCACGAACGAAGTGCCGCCCGCCAGCTGCACCCTGACTGTGGAAGGGAAGGGAAAGGTCGGCTTTCTCAAGGGCGTCGGAAACATCGAGATGACGGATCAAGGCCCGGGGAAGACACTCATGAAATACACCGGTGAAGTACAGATTGGCGGGAAGGTCGCCAGCGTAGGCCAGCGCCTGTTCGATTCGGTGAGCCGAGGCATGATTGAACAAGGCCTGGGCAAGCTGAATGAAACGTTGCAGGCGCGGAGCGCTGCAGGATAGCGTTGGCAGGCCGGATGGTCGGCTGCCTTTCTAAATCTACGCCTTGAGGGTGGCATATTGGGCCAGTTGCCTGTAATATCGAAGGCACGGCTGGCGGCCATGCGGTTGGCCGCAGCCAGACTGCAACCCGGACCGATCGCGGTCAGGCCCCAACAGAACGCCAAAGGATGAGACCCGCGAAGGGAGGTCACTGGCCCATCGATAGCCAAACCGTGCTCCGTCTCTCCAACATCCGTGTCCATTCTCAGATGATCGCGAGGGAGGAAGTGATGAAGCCCAAGAAGTCCTTCGTCTTCGCAGCGCTGCTCGTGGTCGCCAGCATGCTGCTCGGTTCCTGTGCAACCGCGACGCCCACGGCCGCGCCCCCGGTCGAGCAGCCCACGGTGGCGGTCGAGCAGCCCACGGCGCCGACCGAGCAGCCCGCCGCGGAACCGATGCAGATTACCCTGGCAATTGAGCACTTCAGTGTCATTGCCGGAACCACCTGGTCCGGAGCCCAAGACCGCGCCGGCCAGCGCATTGCGGCGAAATACCCCAACGTCACCTACGTCTACCGCGAGAATGTCGCTCCCGATCAGACCAATCCTTTCGCCGAAGAGCTGATCGCCAGCGGGGCGAACATCGTCGTCGGCAATGCGGAGTTCATGGGATTACCCCTGAAGGACATTGCCGCCACGTACCCCGACGTGTACTTCGGGTCCGTCATCGCCAGCGACCTATCAACCGCGGCGAATTTCATCCGGTTCTTCCCCAAGCAGTATCAGGCCCTGTACCTGGAAGGCCTGATCGCCGGGGCGCTGACCCAGACCGGCAACATCGGCATTACCTCTGCCTTCCCGAACGTCCAGGTGATCCGGCGCCAGGCCGGCTTCATCCTTGGCGTGCAGGATGCGGCCGCGCTCCTCAACAAGGAGATCACCGTCTACGTCAAGTTCGCCGGCAACTGGTTCCTGCCCGCTGATGAGCGGGCCATTGCCGAGACGTTGGTCGACACATACAACGTGGATGTCCTGACCCAGCAGACCGACTCGAGCTCCACCATGGACGTGGCCAAGGAGAAGGGCGTCTGGTTCGTGGGCAAGGACATGGACATCGTGGGTGAATACGGCTGGTCCGACACGGACACCGTCGCCGTGTCGTTCGACACGCGCTGGGAGGTCATCTACGAGCAGATGGTCCTGGACTTCATGGCCGGCAACAAGACGCCGGAGACCATCCTGTATCCGGGCATGGAGACGACGATGACGCTGGCCGACGGCACCGTGGTACCGACCGTCGACCTGATGAACGACGGCAAGATCGGTATCGACGCCATCAGCCCGGCGGCGCTCCCCTCCATCCCGCAAGAGATCCTCGACCTCGTGAGTCAGCGACGCGAGGAGATGATGAACGGGACGTGGGATCCCTTCACGGCGCACGAGTTCGTGAGCAACGGAACAGGCCTGGAGCTCGAGGGCCTGCCGATCCCGGCCGCGGGCACCGTGGTCAAGGCAGCCGACGTGGTTCCGACCACCGAGTTCCTGCTGGCCATGTTCAACTTCGATCTGCAGGGTACGACCATCCTGAAGTAGCACGGTGTGTCGATCCGCATGACGTGTGACGCCTAGTCACAGACAGGTGAGGCTCTCGTCCTGTGGGAGCAGACCTCGGGACGAGAGCCTCACGCTTCCGTGGGGTCGAGGTGCGCCCCCGGCTCGTCCGGGGAGGCCAGGCACGAACCACCGGCAGACAACAGGTTGACACCATGCCCATCCAACACGTGAAACGGGGTGACACCGTCCTGGAGGCGAGGGGGATCACCAAGCGATTCCCTGGGGTCGTCGCCAATGATCACATCGACTTCGAGATCCGAGCAGGCGAGATCCACGCCATCCTGGGGGAGAATGGCGCCGGCAAGACCACCCTGATGAAGATCCTGTTCGGGCTGCTCCAGCCCGACGAAGGCGAGATCTACGTTCACGGTCAGAAGGTGACCTTCCGCTCGCCCCTGGACGCCATCCACCTTGGCATTGGGATGGTTCACCAGAACCGCAAGCTGATCCCCGCTCACTCCGTCATCGAGAACATCATCCTGGGCCACCCCAAAGCGGGTAGCATTCCTGACCTGAAGAGGACCCGAGAAGAGATAGCGGAGCTGTGCGACCGATACGGCTTCAAGATCGACCTCAAGGCCAAGGTGTGGCAGCTCTCAGAGGGCGAAAAGCAGGCCGTGGAAATCCTGAAGACGCTGTACCGAGGCGCCCGGATCCTCATCCTGGATGAGCCCACCTCCGCCCTGGCGCCTCCGGAAACAGAGAAGCTCCTGGCGTCGATCCGCATTATGACCGGCGACGATCTTGCCCTCGTCCCGTTCATCACCCACAAGCTGCCCATCGTGCTTGCCATCAGCGAACGGGTCACAGTGCTCCGGCGGGGCAAAGTCACTGCCCGCCTGCGCACGGAGGAGGCAACCGAGAACAGCCTGGCCAGAGAAATGGTGGGGCGCGAAGTGATCTTCCGGCTGGACCATGTGGAGGTCGAGCAGGGCAAGGCCATTCTCGAAGTGGAGGACCTCTCCGCCCTGAACGACAAGGGGCTCCTCGCCCTGAAGGGTCTCTCTTTCTCCGTGCATGAGGGTGAGATCTTCGGGATTGCCGGGGTTTCCGGGAACGGTCAGCAGGTCCTGGCCGAGGTGCTTGCGGGGATGCGCAAGGCCGTGGCCGGCAGGGTGTTGATCGACGGGATCAACATCACCCGTTCCGGCACGCTGGAACGCTGGAAGAACGGCATGGGCTACATCCCGTCGGACCGTATCGATGTCGGCTCGATCGGCGCCTACTCCCTGGCCGACAACGTCTTGATGAACTACTACTTCGATGGCGCCTTCTCGCGTTGGGGGATCGTGGATGCCCAGAAGACGCGCAAGCTTACCGAAAGACTGATCTCCGAATTCGACATCGCCACCCCCGGCCCGGACACCACGGCCAAGAGCCTGTCCGGCGGCAATCTCCAGAAGCTCATCCTGGCGCGAGTGCTGTCCCGCAGGCCGCGGCTGATCATCGCCAGTCTTCCCACCCAGGGGCTGGATGTAGGAGCCACCGAGTTTGTGCAGAACAGACTGCTGGAAGCCAAGCGGCAGCACGCCGCCATTCTGCTCATCTCGGAAGACCTGGATGAGGTCCTGTCGCTGAGCGATCGCGTGGCGCCGATCTACGAGGGCGAGTTCATGGGCATCATCCCGATCAACGATGCCGGGATCGAAGACATCGGGGCCATGATGGCAGGTTTGAAGCAGAAGGTTGCAGAGCCATGAGACTCGGCAGCTACGAGGTCAAGCTCGAGAAGAAGGTCAGGGTCACCGGCTTGGAGGCGACGGGCATCTCCTTGCTGGCGATCGTTATCGGCCTGGCGCTGGTGGGCCTGATCTTCCTGCAGGCCAAGGTCAACCCGCTGACCGGTTACAAGGCCATCTTCTCCTATGCCTTTGCAAACAAGTTCGGCCTGCCCCTGACGATCAACCGGTCGATCTTCATCCTGCTCTGCACGTGTGCCTTCATCGTCCCGATGAAGGCCGGGCTGTGGAATATCGGCATGGCCGGCCAGCTCTATGGCGGTGCGCTGGCCGCCTTCGGCGTGGCGCTGGCCTTCGGCGCCAAGGGATCCCAGACCCCGGCCGCAGCGCCGGGACTCATCATCGGCCTGATGATCCTCGGGGCGCTCGTGGGCGGAGCGGTGATCGGATCCATCCCGGGCTTCCTCAAGGGTCGGTTCAATACGAACGAGATCGTCGTGACCATGATGTTGAACTCGATCGGCTACTGGCTGATCGCCTTTATGATCAAGGAGGGCGGCCCCTTCATGGGTGGGGGCGGGGAAGGCGAGGGGTTCAAGCTGTCGGAGTCGGTCTTCGCGCCGATGGTCCTGGGGTGGACCTTCACGATCCCCATAGCGCTCGGAGTGGCGGCGCTGCTTTACTTCGTGCTTGCCAAGACCACCCTGGGCTACCAGATCAAGGCCTTCGGCCTGAGCCCTTCGGCGGCCAAGTACGCGGGCATCAGCCCGCACAACGTGCCTCTGCTGGTGTTCATCCTGGGCGGCCTCATCGCCGGACTGGCCGGATACCACTACTTCGCCGCTGTCCCCGGGGTGTACAAGATCCCCCTGAACTACGGGGACTTCGGCGATCTGTCCTTCTACGGGATCATCTGCGGGCTGATCTCCCAGGGCAACCCTCTGGCGGCCATTCCCTTCGCCCTGCTCTTCGGCGGGCTGACCAACGGAGGCCGATTCGTCCAGGGACAGCTCAAGATGGGCTACGGCATCGACTACGCCCTGCTCGGTGTTCTGATGATCACCCTCGTCGCGTTCCAGTTCTTCTACCGCAACACCATCGTCTGGAAGAAGACGGAAAGGGAGCCTTAGGATGTGGGAGTTTGCGGCGAGAAGCCTGAATGCCTCGACGGTCTTCACGATTGCGGCGCTCGGCGAGCTGATCGGACAGCGCGCGGGCATCCTGAACGTTGGCATTGAAGGGGTGATGCTCTTCGGGGCCACCCTGGGCTTCATCGTGGCCAAGACCACCGGGAGCTACCTGCTCGGCTGCCTGGCAGCCCTCGCCATCGGAGGCCTCATCGCCGCGCTGCACGGCTTCTTCTCCATCACCCTGGGGGGCGACCAGGTTGTGAACGGGATGGGGATCTGGATCCTGGGTTTCGGCCTGACGGCCTACATCGGCTACCCCTACACGGGACCGCTGGGCATGGACAGA
>JBBAAN010000100.1:0-7840 GCA_041658225.1 Actinomycetota bacterium | reverse complement strand
GTCAGGAATCGTTCTCCCGAGGCCAGTCCCTCCACCAGCTCGTCGCGGGCAGTGGGCTGGTCCCCGGCCGGAGCGAACTCCGAGACCAGCCGGAACTGCGCCGCCGCCCTCTCCATCCCTACGCCGCCCTACTATGGTGTGGTGCGCCCGAATTGCCCGTACACATCGAGGGCGCGGGTGCGCCCGAAGCGCAAGGCGCGAGGAGGGCGCATACCTGTAGGTATGCAACCGACGAGCAACGCCGCGATTCGGGATGCGGACGCGACCGAATGTAGGGGAACTTCGGACGCACCACACTAGGTCGTTTCGCGCCGGCGCGCGGCCAGCCGCGCCTGCAGTCCACACCACAACGCCTCGACCTTGGCCTGGAGCTCCTCCAGCGTCCCGTCGTTGTGAATGACGATGTCGGCCGCGTCCTCGCGTTGTCTCGCATCGATCTGCGAAGCGATGCGAGACCGAGCCTGGCCGCTCTCCATGCCTCGATCCCGCTCGAGCCGTTCAACCTGTCTATCGGCCTCAGCCGTGACGACCACCACCAGGTCGCAGGCAGCACCGGCTCCGAGATCCACCAGGAGCGGCGCATCAAGGACGACGACCTCGTCCCTGCCGGCCAGGATCTCCAGCCGCTCGGCGATGGCCTTCATGATCTCCGGGTGCGTGATCTCGTTGAGCAAGGAGAGCTTCGCGCGCTCCCCGAACACACGGTCCGCAAGGGCCGCGCGGTCAATGGAGCCGTCCTCGAACAGCACGTCCTTGCCGAAGTGGTCGACGATCTTGGACCACGCCCGCGTGCCCGGCATCACGACCTGGCGCGCGATCCGATCCGCATCGACGATCTCCGCGCCCTTCTCGGCCAGCAGGCAAGACACCGTGCTCTTGCCCGATGCGATGCCTCCCGTGAGCCCAACCAGCAGCATCCGAGCACCTCCGGCGGCCGCGGCCGTCCGGAACGATTGGCCGGCTGTGGCTACTCCCGCGACTCGCCCTGAGAGCGACGTTTCAAGTCCTCGACGATCGACTCCAAGGACTCATCCACGACAGGAGCCGGGACTTCCTCGGCCACCGGGACTTCCTCGGCCACCGGGACTTCCTCGGCCACCGGGACTTCCTCGGCCACCGGGACTTCCTCGGCCACCGGGACTTCCTCGGCCACCGGGACTTCCTCGTGGCCGGCTTCAGCCTCGCCGGGCACAGCCTGCCCCGCCTGCTCCTCCCGGGCGTAGCCCTCGTCCTCGAGAGCCAGCTCGTCCTCGGGAACCTCGTGGCCTTCGTAAGTCCCCGCAGCCGCTTCCTCGTAGGCCTCTTCCATCGCCGTCGGGCCGGCCTCGAGAGCCTGCTTAAGGGAAAGGCTGATCCGCCGGCGCTCGAGATCGATGTCGATGATCTTGACCGTCACCTCGTCGCCGGGGGAGACAACCTGCTCGGGGATGTCCACGTGGCGGTCCGCCAGTTCCGAGATGTGCACCAGTCCCTCGATGCCCTCGTCCACCCGCACGAACGCGCCGAAGGGAACCAGCTTCGTCACCCGGCCGGGCACCAGCTCGGCGACCCGGTGCGTTCGGGCGAACTGCCGCCAGGGGTCTTCCTGCGTGGACTTCAGCGACAGGGAAACCCGTTCCCGGTCCAGGTCCACGTCCAGGACCTCGACGTCGACCTCCTGCCCCACCTCGACCACCTCGGACGGGTGCCCGATGTGCTTCCAGGACAGCTCGGAAACGTGCACGAGCCCGTCCACGCCGCCCAGGTCCACGAACGCCCCGAAGTTCACGATCGAGGAGACCGCTCCGTGACGGACTTCGCCCTTGCGAAGGGTGAGCAGGAACGTCCGCCGAGAAGCCGACTGGGTCTCCTCGAGATAGGCGCGCCGCGAGAGCACAACGTTGTTGCGGTTCTTGTCCAGCTCGATGATGCGGGCCTCGAGTTCGCGGCCGACGTAGGGCTGCAGGTCACGCACCCGGCGCATCTCAACCAGAGAAGCAGGGAGGAACCCACGAAGCCCGATGTCCAGGATCAGGCCGCCCTTGACGACCTCGATGACGGATCCACGAACGACCCCGTTCTCTTCCTTGATCCGCTCGATGGCGCCCCATGCTCGCTCGTACTGCGCCCGCTTCTTGGACAGGATCAGACGGCCTTCCTTGTCCTCCTTCTGGAGGACCAAGGCCTCTATCTCGTCGCCGACCGCGACGATGTCGTGGGGGTTGACATCGTGCTTGATGGAAAGCTCCCGTGACGGAATGACGCCCTCGGACTTGTAGCCGATGTCCAGCAGCACCTCGTCCCGATCGACCTTGACCACCTTCCCGGAGACGATGTCGCCATCGTTGAAGTCCTTCATCGTTTCCTCGTACGCCTTCATCAGCTCTTCCTCCGAGCCGATGTCGTTGTGCGTGACTACGACGCTGGCAGCCTCCTCGGGAATGCTCTGCTGGCTCGTCTGTTCCGTCATGTCTACGTCCACTGTGATGTGACCCCCTACTTTTTCCGGACAGCATGCTGCCGTAGCACCTGCGAATGGTGTTTCACCCTGACCCGGGTGAGAAGAACACGTGCACAGGGCCCTACGGCCAATTCAGTATCACAGGAGCGCAACTGGCAAGTCAAAGGGCATTTCTCCCGGGCCTCAGGGACACCCTCAGTGCGCCGCCTCCGCCCAGGACTTGCCGTAGCCGGTCTCCACTCGCAACGCCGGTCGCAAGGAGAACACGCCCTCCATCTCCCGGCGCACCAGGTCCTCCAGCCGCTCCCGCTCCCCCGGCGCCACCTCGAACAACAACTCGTCGTGCACCTGGAGCACCATGCGCGAATCGAGATTGCCCTCTTCGATCGAGCGCTGAACCCGCAGCATGGCCATCTTGATCAGGTCCGCAGCGCTCCCCTGTATCGGGGCATTCAATGCCATGCGCTCGGCCACCTGCCGGAGCTGGCTCGATGCGCTGACGAGATCCGGAAGGTAGCGGCGCCGGCCCAGAATCGTCTCCGTGTAGCCCTGGCGCCTCGCGTCCTCCACCACGGAGTCGAGGTAGGCCTTGATCTTGTGGAAGCGAGAGAAGTAGGCATCCATCAGGCCTCGAGCCTCATCGGGCGCGATCCCCAGTTGTTGGGCCAGCCCGTAGGCCGAAAGCCCGTAGGCAAGCCCGTAGTTGAACGCCTTCATCCTCCTACGCAGCTCGGAGTCCACCTGTTCAGCCGGCACCCCGAAGACCATGGACGCCGAGACGCGATGGAAGTCCTCACCTGCCTCGAAGGCCGCGATGGTGTCCTCATCCTCGGCCAGGTGCGCAAGCACCCGAAGCTCGATCTGAGAGTAGTCCGCGGTCAGCAACCCCTCGAAGCCGGGGCCCGGCACGAATGCCCTCCGGATCTCGCGCCCTTCCTCGGTGCGCACTGGGATGTTCTGGACGTTGGGGTTGGAACTCGACAACCGGCCGGTGGCGGCGATCATCTGGTTGTACTGGGGGTGGATGCGTCCGTCGGCCTGCACCAGGGGGGGCAGGGCCTGCACGTACGTGCCGACCAGCTTGGAAAGTTCCCGGTAACCGAGGATGGCCTCGATGATGGGGTGCGTTCCGATCAGACCCGCCAAAGCGCCCGCGTCTGTGGTGTAGCCCGTCTTGATCCGCTTGGTCTTGCGTAGCCGCAGCTTCTCGAACAGCACCTGCTGGAGCTGCGGGTTGGAGTTGACGTTGAACTCCTCGCCGGCGTGCCGCCAGATCTCCACCTCCAGCGTGCGCATCCGTTGGTCCAGGCGGTCCTCGATTTCTCCCAGGACTCCCGTGTCCACGGCCAGGCCCAGCCACTCCATGCGCGCCAAGACCTCGACCAACGGCAGTTCCACCTCGCCCAGGAGCCGGCTCAGTCCCCACCCCTGGAGCCGGGCCTCGAGCACCGCGGCAAGTTCCACAACCGCCTGTGCCCGCAAGCAATGGTCGGTCCAACCGGAGTCGCCCTCGAGACTGAGCTGACCCTCGGAAGATGCGGCGTCGGACTTCAGCTCCTTGTTCAGGTATTGCCCCGCCAGGTCCGCCAGGTCGTAGGTCCGCTGTGCCGGCAACGCCAGGTAGGCCACCAGTGCGGTGTCAATCTCCAGTCCCGCAAGCTCCCAACCCCGCTCCCATGCGGCGAGGTAGAAGACCTTGGCGTCGTGAACGGCTTTGGGACGGGAGGAGTCGGCCAGGAACGCGCGCAGCGCCTCCAGGTCGTCCGGGCTCGCCGCATCCAGCGAAGCCCAGACCGCCCCGCCTTCCGGATCGGCCAAGGCAAGGCCGTCCAGCGTTGCCGAACCGGGCCTGGTTCTGAGCTCCGGGGCAAGCCCAAGCCTGCCCCGCGTGCCGCGCAAGAAGGCAGCCATGCCCCCCGGAGCCAGCCTCCGAGCCGCCATCGTGAAGCCCACCTCGGGGGCCATGGCGCCCTTGACCCCCGCGAAGAGGCGTTCCCGCAACGTGCGGAATTCCAGGGTGTCGAAGACCCGGCGGACCTCCTCCCGATCCCACTCGCCCATCTTGAGATCGTCCGCCCCCACCTCCAGGGGGACGTCACGCACAAGCCTGGCGAGTCGCTTGTTGCGAGCAACATCTTCCCGGTGCTCGCGCAGCACCGCGGCCAGCTTGCCCTTCACCTCGTCGAGCCGCCCGTAAAGCTCCTCGACCGAGCCGTACTCGGCGACCAGCTTCGCGGCGGTCTTGTCCCCCACCCCCGGCACCCCAGGGATGTTGTCCGAGACATCTCCTCGCAGCGCAGCCAGGTCCGGGTACTGCTCCGGAAGCACGCCATAGCGCTCACGAACTCCCGCGACGTCGTAGACCAGCGTGTCGGTCACGCCGCGGCGCGTCATCATCACCCGCGTCGAGGAATCGACGAGTTGGAGGGTGTCGCGATCTCCCGTCACGATCAGGACCTCGTATCCCGCTTCCCCGGCCTGAGTGGCAAGCGTGGCGATCACGTCGTCGGCCTCGAACCCCGGCGCTTCCACCACCGGGATCCGAAGCGTGGCAAGCACCTCACGGATCAGCCCGATCTGAGATCGGAACTGATCGGGAGCCGCAGCCCGCTGCGCCTTGTACTGCGCGAAGTCGGCCACTCGGAAAGTCGGCGTCGGTAGATCCAGGGCCACCGCGATGGCGTCGGGCTGCTCCTCGACCAGAAGCCGGATCAACATGGTGGTGAAGCCGTACACCGCGTTGGTGGGCTGCCCGGACGAGGTCGTCAGGCTTTCCGGCAACGCGTAGAAGGCCCGATAGGCGAGGCTGTGCCCGTCGAGAAGCAGAAGCTTGCCCTTGAGGGGCCCCATCTTCTCCTCCTCACCCGGGTCCTGCGGCCGAGGGCGGACCACACCGAACCCCGCCGCCGCGCGCATTCTATCCCCGCCGGCTACCCGTTCCGGCCCTGCCCAAGACGGCGTCCAACCTCATCCACCTTGGCCACGCGCCACTGGGCTACGGGCTCCAGGCCGAGTGCGGACCAGAACCGCTGGGCCCTGTGGTTGCGCGCGTAGACCCAGGCGGCGACATGCTCGATTTCGCGCTCTCGAGCGAAGTCCACGGTCGCTTCCAGCAGTGCCCGGCCCACCCCCCGCCTCTGCCGTCCCGGCTCGACCGAGACGTTGGAGACCGACAGCGCGTTCGCCTTCGCCCCGGGTGAGGGACGCTGGACCCGGAGAACCGCCATGCCCACCACGCCGCTTTCGTCCTCCGCCACGAGGATCGTGTCGTCCTCGGCCACGAGCATCTCGCGGTAGTGCTCTCGGCGCGCTTCGGCCTCGTCAGGATCTTCGGCGAACACCCGCCAGCGCCGCTGCAGTCGATCCAGATCCAGCCATAGCTCCATCAGGCGATCCAGGTCGGCCTCTCGTGCCAGACGAACTTCGATCGGTTCTCTCATGAGCGAATCCCAGGATAGACTCCGCTGCAACCGCTCTGCACAGAATACGTAGGGCTCGTGCCGGCATCCAAGCTCGCAGTGCGTCGGGGAGACTTCCAGCGTGAGAGGCACCGGAACCCTGCTCAACGTCGCGGCCGTCATCCTCGGCACCGTGGTCGGAGCCTTCCTGGGCCACCGCTTCACCGAGCGCATGCGCGCCACCGTCATGGCAGTGCTCGGACTGGGCACGCTGACCCTGGGTATCTCCCAGGCCCTGGAAGCCTTCGGCCCCAAGCTGGCCAGAGTGGCAGGGCGAGGCGGGTTCCTGGTCGTTCTGGGCAGCCTGCTCATGGGCGGGCTGGCCGGCGACGCCCTCGACCTGGAGGGTCGCGTGACCCGCTTCGGCGACCGGCTGCGCGACCGCTTCGCCACCGGGGATTCCACCTTCACCGAGGGCTTCGCCCTGGCGAGCCTGGTCTTCTGCGTCGGGCCGCTGGCCGTACTGGGCTCGATCCGCGACGGGGTGTCCGGAGATATCCAGCTTCTCGCCATCAAGTCACTGCTCGACGGGTTCGCCTCACTGGTATTCGCCTCCGGGCTCGGGTGGGGCGTCGGGTTCTCGGCCATGACCGTCCTCGTCTACCAGGGATCGCTGACTGCGGCCTCCGCCGGCCTCGGCCCGATCCTTTCCCCGCCGCTCGTCGCCGCGCTGACCGCTACCGGCGGCGTGATGATCATCGCCATCGGCTTGCGCCTGCTCGCCCTGAAAGAGATCGCCGTGGCGAACCTGCTTCCCGCTCTTCTGATCGCACCCGTGGTCGCGCGCGTCTTGATCGCCATTCGCTGATCCAAGAAATTTGGCGAAACCGGAACTTTTTTTGCACGGCCATCTACCTGCGACAAGACATCACACCCGTTGGTAGACAACGGCTCCACGGCGTTGACACGCGGGGCACTGGTTGCTAACTTCCAGCCTTGGTTCCGCCAGTAGGCGCCCCCCAGAGTTCGACCGGGTTCCCCCCGCGACAGACTCCGTCGGCGTGGACTGTGGGCCAAGTGCTTTCCAAGGCCCGAGATGCCGAGTAGAGAACACTTGCGCATGGGGAAGGTGCAAGCGGACCCAAAGGTATCTCGGGCCTTGGTTTTGTCTCGGTGAGAGTGGCCCCGGCATAACTCCGCCGGGTGCCGGTCGCCGGGGGAGCTCCACACCCGGCAATGCGGCAGGGGGCCCCGCCCCGCTAGGACCATTCGGGGCTCCCGCCGGGAGCCTGGCTCAACTCCGCGACGATCTCCTCGGCAATCACCCGCATGCCCACCCGGCGGTTCATCGCCGTGCGCTGGATCAGCCGGAAAGCCTCATGCTCACCCAGGCTTCGCCGGTCCATCAGCAAACCCCTTGCGCGGTCCACGGCCTTGCGTGTAGTCAGCCGCTCTTCCAGGTCCGCCACCTCTTCAACCAGCGCTTGCATCTCGGCGAAGCGGCCCACGGCCATCTCGATCGCCGGAATCAAGTCGCTCTTCTGGAATGGTTTGACAAGGTAGGCCATGGCCCCAGCCTCCCGCGCGCGCTCCACCAGGTCGCGCTGGCCGAACGCCGTCAGGATGATGACCGGCGCGATGCGATCCTCGGCCAATCGCGTCGCGGCCTCGATGCCGTCCATCACGGGCATCTTGATGTCGAAAATGCACAGGTCCGGATGGAGGCCCCTGGCCAGCTCGACGGCCGTCGCTCCGTCGCCGGCCTCCCCGACCACATCGAAGCCTTCCTCCTCCAGCATCTCTTTCAGGTCCAACCTTATGATCGCCTCGTCCTCGGCGATCACCGCACGCCGGCGCTTCTCCGGCTTGTCCAAGCTCTGCTCCGTCATCGGCTGGCCACCCTCAGTGAATTCACTCACGATCGCATCTCCTCCAGAAGCTGATCCAGCAAGCGATCCCGCTCCGCCTGCAGCTCCTCCACCTCCGTCCGTGCCTCCCCCAG
>JBBAAN010000099.1:0-7869 GCA_041658225.1 Actinomycetota bacterium | reverse complement strand
AGTCGGGGTGGGGGTGGGGGTGGGGGTGGGGGTGGGGGTGAACGTCGGAGTCGGCACGGACACCAGAGCAGTGACCGGCCGAGCGGGCGGCATCGTCGCGCGGGCGGCCACGGCAATGAGCCCCGCGCTCAGCGTGAAGCACAGCAATCCGGCGCCCACCTTGGCCAGAAGTGGCCAGGTTGGCATCCGAAGTCTGGTGGACAGCCTCACCGCCGCTTTCACCCTTCCGTCATAGTCCCGTAACCACACTAGTGTAGTGCGCTGCCCCTACTCCTCGTCCATCTGGGCCCGCTGCAGCCTGCCGGAGAAGTCCACCGACACCGCTTTCCACTCGGTGAACTCATCCAGGGCCTGGGGTCCGGCCTCGCGGTGGCCGTTGCCCGTGCACTTGGTGCCCCCGAAGGGAAGCTGCACCTCGGCTCCGATAGTCGGGGCGTTGACGTAGACGACCCCGAACTCGAGCCTGGAGATGGCCTCGAAGGTGGCGGTGATGTCTCGGGTGTAGATCGACGCCGACAATCCATAGTTGGTCCCGTTGGCGATGGCGATGGCCTCGTCCAGGTCGGCAAAGTCGATCAGGGCCGTGACGGGCCCGAAGATCTCCTCCTGAGCGATGCGCATCGTGGGGGAGACCGCGTCGAAAACGGTGGGAGCGATGAAACTGCCCTTCTCCAACCCGCCCTCGGTCAGGCGCGTGCCTCCGGTGAGGAGCCTGGCGCCTTCGGCCTTGCCGATCTCGATGTAGTCAAGCACGGTGACGCACTGGGCTTCGTTTATGACCGGGGCGATCTCGACGTCCGGGTCGAGCCCGTCGCCGGCCTTCATCCTTGCCACCCGGGCAAGCAGCCGCTCGGTGAAGGCAGCCTTGACCTTCTCGTGCACCAGGATGCGCGAGGTGGCCGTGCAGCGCTGTCCGGCCGTGGCGAAGGCGCCCCAGGCCGCTGCTTCCACGGCCAGTTCCATGTCGGCGTCGGGCATGACGATCAGACAGTTCTTGCCTCCCAACTCCAGCGAGACCCGCTTCATCGCCTGGGCGCATTGCGTCGCGATGTGCCGGCCCACGTCGAGGGAGCCGGTGAAGGAGATCGCCCGCACGTCGGGGTGATTCACCAACGCCTCCCCCGCCTCGGCACCGGAACCGGTGACCAGGTTGAGAACGCCATCGGGCAAGCCGGTCTCGATGAACTCGGCCACTAACTCGACGGCACAAAGCGCGGTGTCCGTGGGAGGCTTGAACACCACGGTGTTGCCGGCCAGAAGCGCGGGAGCAAGCTTCCACATCGGGATGGCGATGGGGAAGTTCCACGGCGTGATCGCGCCGACGACCCCGATGGGCGCGCGCAAGGTCATTGAGAACTTGCCGGGCAGCTCACTGGGCATGGTCTGGCCGAAGAAGCGCCGGCCCTCTCCCGCCATGTAGAAAGCGAAGTCGATGGCCTCCTGGATATCGGCCCGGGTCTCGCGAAGGGTCTTCCCCATCTCCCGGGTCATCAGGCGCGCCAGTTCCTCCTTGCGCCGCTCGAGTCCCAGGCCCACCCGCAGTATGTGATCGGCACGCCTGGGAACCGGCGTCGCGGCCCAGGCGGGATAGGCGGCCTTGGAGGCCTGGACCGCCGCTTCCACGTCGGCAGCGTCGCCGCTCGCCAGGGTGCCCAGCGCCTCATCGCGGTCGGCCGGGTTGAACGATTCGAAGCTCCGTCCGGAGTGGCCGGCGAGCCACCGACCACCGACATAGATGCCGGTGCGGATGTCGGATTCTCCTGCCATGGCTAGCTCCTTCCCGGTCGGCGGCGACCCGGACTGCCCGCGGAACTCTGGATCACATAAAGAGGATCTCTCGGAGGACGGCCTTGCGCTATCACTCGTGCCCGGAGGCCAGTTCGCGCGAACGGATCCGCGCAGCGTCGATGGCGTCCAGGAACGCCGCACGCACGCGATGGTTCTCCAGTTCCCGAATCGCGGCGATGGTGGTCCCTCCCGGGGAGGTGACCATCTCGCGAAGCTCCACCGGGTGCTTGCCCGTTTCGCGCAACATCTTCGCCGCCCCGCTCATCGTCTGCACGATCAACTGCGTCGACACCGCGCGCGGCAGACCGAGCATGATGCCGGCGTCGATCATCGCCTCGACCAGCAGGAAGAAGTAGGCGGGCCCCGACCCCGACAGCGCCGTCACCGAGTCCTGATGCTCCTCGGGAAGACGAATCACACTGCCCACGTGCCCCCAGATCTCCTCGGCGATCACAAGGTGGGCGTTGTCGGCATGGCGCCCGGCACTGACCACCGTCATCGCCTCGTCGACGAGCACCGCGGTGTTGGACATGCAGCGCACCACCGGCACCCCCGCGGGCAGGCGGCGCTCTATGAAAGCGGAGCGGATACCGGCGGCGACCGATATCACCAGGTGGACATCGGGCTTGATCGCCGGGGCTATCTCGTCACACAGCTCGGCCATGTCCTGGGGCTTGACCGCAAGCAGCAGCACGCTTGCCCGGCTTGCCGCCTCGGCGTTGGACAGGGTCGTCTGCACACCGTAGCGCGAACGCAGCTCCTCCAGGCGCTCCGGGTAACGGTCGGTGGCGATGATCTGGTCGGGGCGGCGCCATCCCGAACGCAACAGCCCGGAAAGCAGAGCCTCGCCCATCTTGCCGGCTCCCAGAACCGCCAGGTTCCCTTCCATCGCTAGCTCCTCCCACTGCGAGCGCGCAGATGAGACAGGAAAAAGACCAGGTTCGCCGGCCGCTCCGCCATGCGCCGGGTCAAGTACGGATACCACTCGCTGCCGTAGGGAACATACACGCGCATTCGGTAGCCCTGCCGGGCCAGCGCCGTCTGGAGGTCGGGACGCACTCCGTAGAGCATCTGGAACTCGAACGAATCCCGGGGGCGGCCGGTGGCCGCAACGATCCGCTTGGCGCGCGCGACGAGGGCGGGGTCATGGGTGGCCACCATGGGGTAGCCACCCGGAGTTGCCAGCAACATCTCCAGCATGCCGGCGTAGTTCGCGTCCACCTGCGATTTCCGCGGATAGGCGACATGCGACGGCTCACGGTAGGCGCCCTTGCACAGGCGCACGGGAACCCCCGCCTCGATCAGTTCCTCGAGGTCTTTCCCGCTGCGATGCAGGCTCGCCTGCAAGGCCACCCCGACGCTCGGGTGTGAGACATGCAGACGGCGGACGATGTCCAGGATCGCCGTGACGTACCCGGAGCTTTCCATGTCCACCGTAACGGTGGCCCCGAGCTTCGCGGCGGCGGCAACGACCGCTCCGGTATTGTCCAGAGCCAGGTCCGGAGCCAGGTCCAGGCCGAGTTGGGTCAGCTTCACGGCCACATTCAATCCCTCGGACTGGGGCGCCCGTTCGAGGACCTTCACGTAGTCAGTGGCCGCGGATCGAGCCTCCGCGGGCGTGGTAACGTTCTCGCCCAGATGATCCACGGTGACGAGACGGCCGGAGCTGCGGACCTCGTCCACCACCCGCAGCGCATCCTCCAGGGTCTCGCCGGCCACGAACCGCAGCGCCAGACTCCGCACCGGGCCCCGGGAGCCGAAAAGGCCACGCACCAATGGATTCCCCGTGACCGACAGCACCACAGTCCTGAGCATCCATGACCTCCGCGGGCAGCCACACCGAGACGGCGCCGGGCCCGAGTCTACCATTCGCCCCACCGGTCCCCCCGGCCGATCCGTGTCCCCTCAAGCATCTTTGTTTCCCGCGACGGCGCGGTGCGCCTACACTCCTTTCCCATGGGACCACTCTCGGCGCGCAGCCTGTTTGCCCGCCCGGCCTCGACGGGCGCGGTCTCCTCGCGGCTCTTGGCGGAATCGCGGCGAGCGCTGCGCGTGCGCTGCGCATTCGCCGCCGTGCTTGCGCTTGTCGCGGCAAGTGGCCTGATTCTTGGCGCACCGGCAGGGGTGAGTGCCCAGACGCCGAGCGGAACCCCCAGCGAAACGCCGAGCGCCACGGCGCTCGAAACGCCGAGTTCGGGACGTATTCTCCTGGAGCCCTACCCTCCCGCCTCCGGCGGCCCGGGCCCCGTGCTGCGACTTCCGCTGCTGGCCGGCACGACGGGCCGCGGGTTCATCCGTGTCGTCAATACCTCCGACGAGGAGTTGGTCGTCAAGCTGCGGACCGTGGACGCCGTTCGGGGTGAGGGCAGCAAGGTCTTCCTCAGTGGATCCGACCACGCCGGGCAGTGGATGAGCCTCCTGCAGACAGAGTTCCCCATACAACCGCAGTCGGCCACGATCGTCTGGCTCACCGTGACGCTGCCGACCGACGCGCCGGCGGAGCATCTGCTGGGAGGCGTGCTGGCCACCATCGCGGGCTCATCCGAGCAAGCGGAGGCCTGGCTGCTCGTGGACCTCACTCCCGCGCCCGGATCGGGCCTGGTGCTCAGCGAGGTGCACGTCTCGCCCGATTCCGGGTTGGTGCCGGGCCGAGGGTCGGTGACGGCCGTGCTTCGCAACCTCTCCGGGGTGGATCTCACCGTGCGCCTCCAGGCCCGCTGCCGCGACTGGCTCTTCGGTGAGTGGACCGTGCAGGAGATCGGACCGTTCATGCTCGATGCCGGACAGGCCAGAGAGGTGCGCTTCTCCGGACGGCTCACGAACATCTTGGGCGGCTACCCGCGGATCACGGTCGTTGCCACCTCGGACTCCCGGTCCTCCGACGCCACAACGCCTCGTGTCGTTTTCATCCCGTGGTGGCTGGTTATCACCGCGGCGGCGATCTTGATCCCCTTGATAGCTCTGGGTATACGGCGACGGCGTCAACGCGGGATCCTGCGGCGACGCCTCGGCTCGGCTCGCCGGGCCACCGACCTTCAGTCCCACCGGACGGCCGTGCTGGCGCTGCTGGGCCAGGTTGCCCATCTCGAACCCCGCTTGGAGCAGATCGAAGCGCAGACCATGCGCGCGCTGCGCCGCTACGCGTCCGGCGGTTCCGCACCCGTGCTGCTGGGAACCGCACGCAGCCTGCGCGCAAGAGCGCGCCGGTTGGCCGAGGACCTGTCGAGTACGCGGGGACCCGTCGACCGAGGGACGATAGCCGACGAGACCGCGGAAACCATCGCCCAACTCGATGGCCTGGGCGAGATCCTGGAACAGATCCGTCAGATGGCCGAGGCATACGATCGCGACGGGGCAGCGCGGCTGCTGGAGGAGCTGGAAGCGGCGGGAGTTCAGTCCCCCAGCCGGTAGCCGAATCCGCGCACGGTCCGCAGCAGCTTTGGGTGGTGAGGGTCTTCCTCGATTCGCGAACGCAGGCGGCGCACGTGCACGTCCAGGGTTTTGGTGTCACCCACGTAGTCGTATCCCCAGACACTCTCGATCAAGAAGTCGCGCGACAGCGCCTTCCCTCGATTCGCCATGAGCACCTCGAGCAGCTGGAATTCCTTGAGCGGCAAGGAAACCCGCGCGCCGCGCACGATCACCTCACGGCGGTCTGAGTCGAGCCGGACTGGACCCGCTTCGAGGACACTGGAGTCGGCCACGCGGACCGCGGAGGCGACGCCGGCCCGGCGCAACAACGCGCGCACTCGGGCGACCAACTCCCGCATCGAGAAAGGCTTCGTCACATAGTCGTCGGCGCCCATCTCCAGTCCGACGACGCGGTCTACCTCCGCGTCGCGGGCGGTGAGCATGAGGATCGGCACATCTGAGGAGCGGCGGATCTCCCGACAGACATCCCATCCGCTCATGCCCGGAAGCATGAGGTCGAGCACAACCAGATCGGGGGCCTTGCCTCGAAAACATTCCAGCGCAACGATCCCGTCGGAGGCTGGGATCACTTCGTAGCCTTCGCGAGACAGCGCGAAACCGACGGCGTCGAGGAGACTCTCCTCGTCATCAACCACGAGGATGCGCGTCACTACAACTCCCACTCCGTCCAGCCGGCGGATCGCCCGCTACCGCCCGCCGGACCATCCCCGTGCCTGGGCCTAGACTCCCAGATTCCCCGTCACCACGAATGTGACCTGCTCTCCGATATCGACCGCGTGGTCACCCATGCGCTCGAGATAGCGTGACACCATGACCATCTTGTTGGCCCAATCCAGGTAGCTCTCGTCCGTCCCCTGAGATTTGATCGCATCCCAGATGCCACGGTTCAGCCGGTCGATCGGATCGTCGAGGTCGGGCAGGTTCCTCGCGAGCTCCACGTCCCGTCGCGAGAACGCCTGCAAGGAGGCCGCAATCATCCGGCGCGCAATGGCCCCTTCCTCCACGAGCATGTTCAGAATCTGCTCGTTGGGGGTGAACTCCAACGCCGCGCGGATGGTCTTGGCCATGTTCTCGCACAAGTCGCCCATGCGTTCGAGGTGCATGTTCACGTGGAGGACGGCCGAGACCAGACGTAAATCGCTCGCCACGGGAGCTTGGAGCGCCAGGGTATTCAGGATCTCGAGCTCGACCTTCACATAGCCGGCGTCCACCTCATCATCGCCCTCGATGATCTCCTCGAGCAACGACTCGTCCCGCTCGACCAGCGCGCGAAGCACACGCGCAAGCTGCTCCTGGACCAGGTCTCCGGTGGCGAGAAGGTCACGCTCCAGCTCATCCATGGCCTCGGTGAATCGCGCGCGCATTGGGCCCATCTAGCCGAACCTCCCCGTGATGTATCCCTCAGTCCGCGGATCGTCGGGCTTGGTGAAGATCTTGGGCGTCGGCCCGAACTCGACCAGCTTCCCCGGCTGCCCCGCTCCCTCCACGTGCAAAAACGCCGTCGTGTCGCTCACGCGAGCGGCTTGCTGCATGTTATGCGTGACGATCACGATCGTATAACGATCCTTGAGTTCGCGGATCAAATCCTCGATGCGCAACGTGGATATGGGATCGAGGGCCGAACAAGGCTCGTCCATCAGGATCACGGAGGGTTCCACCGCGAGGGCACGGGCAATGCAGAGCCGCTGCTGTTGCCCGCCCGACAGGCTTGCGCCCGGCTTGCCCAACCGAGTCCGCACCTCGTCCCACAGCCCCGCCAGGTGCAGTGAGCGCTCGACGACATCGTCCAGGTTCGCGCGGCCTTTCACCCCATTGATCTTCAGGCCGGCAGCCGCGTTGTCGTAGATCGACATGGTCGGGAAGGGATTGGGCCTTTGAAAGACCATGCCCACCAGTCGCCTCACGGCCACGGGGTCGACACCGGGACCGTAGATGTCTTCCCCATCGATGTGAACGCTGCCCTCCACTCTCGCGCCCGGCACGACTTCGTGCATGCGGTTGATCGTCCGGATGAAGGTGGTCTTCCCGCACCCGGAGGGGCCGATCAGGGCGGTCACCTGCATCGGCTCTATCGTCAGCGTGATGTCTTCCACCGCCTTGAGCTGCCCGAAGTAGGCGCCGACGTTGGTGGCTTGGATGCGCTTGCTCATCAGTAGTGCTCCAGTCTCTCTCCCGCCCGGCCCCTCAAGCAGCCGGTCATCGTTTCCGGGCTACCGCTTCGAGGCGCGGCCGCCCCGCCCCGCGAGGAATCGAGCCACCACGGTCAAAACGAGGATCATCAGGATCAAGGTCAGGGCCCCCGCCCACGCCCTCGCCTGCGCCGCCTTGAACCCCGATATCGCGTTGCCGAAGATCTGAAGGGTCAGGGTCGACATGCGCTTGCCGGGGTTGAACTCGGTGAACAGGTCGTTGCCCAAGGCCGTGAGCAGCAAGGGCGCGGTCTCACCGGCGGCCCGGGCCACCGCGAGCATCAGCCCGGTGGTGATGCCGGTCCACGCGGTCGGCAACACGACTTTCAGGATCGTGCGCCATCGCGGTATGCCCAGCGCGTAGCTGGCCTCGCGCAGATCGTTCGGGACCAGCCGCAGGATCTCCTCCGACGAGCGCACCACCAGCGGAACCATGACGATCGCGAGCGAGATCGACCCG
>JBBAAN010000098.1:0-7931 GCA_041658225.1 Actinomycetota bacterium | reverse complement strand
GCAGGAATCTCATGCAGCTACTCCGTCGATTCTGGTAAGTCGAGCAGGAAACGCCACATCGGAACCACCTGGATAGTCCCCCCGCCGGCATCGATCCGTTCGTCCTCGCTCCTGGTGACGATGGTGCCGGACTTGAGCTTCAGTTCGGTCATTGCCTCACTCAGTGCTGCCACTTCCCGTTTGCGCGTCTGCGGCTTGGCCAGGGACTCGCACACCTGGACCAGCATCCGCGCGCGGTTGCGCATTGGGACGATGAAGTCGACCTCCCGGCCGGTCTTCGTCTTGTAGTAGTAGGCCTCCGGGTAGATACGCCTAAGCGCCGTGAACGCGAGATTCTCCAGAAGATGCCCGGAGTTGACGAGAATCCCCGACGACACCGACGTGACCAAGGCATGGTCGATGCAGTAGACCCTCTTCGGGTTGGTGTTGCTGCGCGCGAGCGACGCGTCGAATATTCGGACCGTGAACAGGAAATAGGCGTCCTCGAACCATTCCAGGTAGTCGGACACCGCCGACTTGGGGGCCTTGTGGCCCAGGGATTTCAGGTATCCCGTGAGGCCATTTACCGAGTAGGACGAGGCGGTGTTGTCCACGAGCCAGTGCGCCAGGTCGGTCACCGCTCTGGGATGGGAAACGTCGTGGCGCTCGACCAGGTCACGAAACAGGATGGCGTGAAAATACTCTTGGTGGATCCTGATCCTCAGGTCTCGGCTAAGACCGGCTGCTTCGGGGAACCCGCCGGTCTCCCAGTATTCCTCGAATGTCTTCTGGATCAGGAGCCGCTTCTTCGTGGACAGGGGACCGGCGCTTTCGACTCCTTTCCAGTCCAGGAACTCCCGGAACGAGAAGGGGAACAGCTCCCACGACACCGCCCGCCCGCGCATCTGCGTGGCGATCTCCTTCGACAGCATTTGCGCTGATGATCCCGTGAGATACACCTGGCATTTTTCGGTCCGCATCAGACGGTCGACGAAACGCTCCCAACCGGGGACCGCCTGAACCTCGTCGAAGAAGCAGTGGACTGTCTCGGTGTTCTTCTTCTCTGGGTAGAGCGAGAAATAGGCCTCGGTGATCAGGCCGAGGCTGTCTTGCCTCAGGTTGTGGAGGCGGTCGTCGAAGAAGTTGAGGCACAGGATGTTCTCACGCGGAACCCCGCTGGACAGGAGACGCTCTATGGCCTGGAACATGTACGTTGACTTGCCGCTCCGGCGCACCCCGATGCAGACGGCGGCCTTGCCGGGGACCGTCTCGATGCGCAAGCGCCGGGGCACCCCGGTCTCCAGGCTGGCTTCCTGGAAGTCTAGGAGGATGGACTTGATCGTTTCTATCATGGGGTCACTCCGGTCACTCCAGGTCGTGCTTCTTGCCGGTCTAGGCCTCAGCCGGTAAGAATCATGGCCGGTTGGCCCCGCCCATGTCAAGGGGCATTCCCGGTTCACTACTTCGGCTGGTGCAGAACCCTTGTGCGCGACGAAGCCGGCTGAACTCACCGACCCGGGTCAGAGGCGCGGAGGGAGTGAGATTCGAACTCACGGAAGGTTGCCCTTCAGCGGTTTTCAAGACCGCCGCGCTCGGCCACTACGCGATCCCTCCGCACGCGAGTCTAGCAGCGGCGGCTACCGCAACGCCCAGTAGTGTCGTCTATCGCTTGGGGGTCAGCCGATCCAGACCGGGCAGGTAGGGCCGAAGCGCCTCCGGCACCACGACCGATCCATCGGCCTGCTGGTAGTTCTCCAGGATCGCGATGAGGGTGCGGCCCACTGCGACGGCCGTTCCATTCAAGGTGTGCACCAGTGCGGGCGCACCGCCGCCCTTCGGCCTGAACCGGCAGGCAAGCCGCCGCGCCTGGTAGTCGGTGCAGTTGGAGCATGAGGTGACTTCGCGATAGGTCTGCTGGCTGGGCAACCATGCCTCGAGGTCGTACTTCTTCGCCGCAGACGCGCCCAGGTCATCAGCCGATATGTTGACCACTCGATAGTGAAGCCCCAACCCCCCGACGATGTCTTCCTGACAGGACACCAGGAAATCGTGCTCATCCCAGGAGGTGTCCGGATGGGAGAACGAGAACATCTCGACCTTGTCGAACTGGTGAACACGGAAGATCCCCCGGGTGTCCTTGCCGTAGGTGCCGGCCTCGCGCCGGAAGCAGGTGGAGATACCGGCGTAGCGCAGCGGCAGGGCCTTCTCGTCGAGGATCTCACTCATGTGCAGCGCGGCGAGCGGGACCTCTGAAGTTCCCACGAGGTACAACTCGTCCTCAGGCTGGTCCCCAGTCGTCTTGTAGATCTGCGCCTCGTCGGTGGGCAGGAAGCCGGTGCCGTACATGGCCTCCCGGCGCACGAGTACCGGAGGCACCACCGGCGTGAATCCGTGGGCTACCAAGCGATCCACGGTGTATCGAATGAGAGCAAGCTCCAATAGGGCCGCGTAGCCCTTGAGGTATGCGAAACGCGCGCCTGAAACACGTGCCCCTCGCGGCGCGTCGATGATGTCGAGGGCTTCCCCTATGTCCAGGTGGTCACGGACGGGGAAGTCGAACACTGGGGCGTCGCCGACTGATCGCTCGACCCGATCGCCCCCCAAAGCGGCGGACTCGTGGGCCAGGTTGGGCAGCGCGGCCAGCGCCGTCTCCAATTCCGCCTCGACGCCTGCCTTCTCCTCGGCTGCCTGAGTGAGGTCCTCGGAGACCCCGCGCATGCGTTCGAGGATCTCCTCCCGGGCGGTGCCCTGGACCTTGGGGATCTTCTTGCTCGCCTGCTTCTGCTCCGCACGAAGCTCGTCGCTCTTCAGCGTCAGGGCCCGGCGGCGAACGTCCAACTCGAGGATGTGATCGATGTTCGCGGGGACTCCTCGCCGGGCATAGTTGGCGCGATAGACCTCCGGATCCTGGCGCAGGGCGCGAAGGTCGATCACGACGAAGCCTCCCGGTGCCTTGTGAGCGCCTCAGGGCAAAGCCGGACGTCGAGAAAGCGGATCAGTGGGAGTCCTTTCCGGCCGGCGCGATGCCATGCTCAAGGCAGGCGTGCCACCGGCATGCATCCTCGTAAGCGGCATCCCCCGCCCAGGTTTCGGGGACGCGGGGCGGCGAGGCTGAAGGGTAGGAACCCAGCACCTTCACCTTGGGAAGCTTGCGGTACAGCGACATCAGGCAGTCGCGCATGCGCGCGTCCGCAAGGTGACCCTCGCAGTCGATGGAGAAGAAGTACTCGCCCAGACCGGTCTTGGCCGGGCGGGACTCCAGGCGGGTGAGGTTGATGTCGCGGACGGCGAACTCCTCGAGGATCGAAAGCAGCGAGCCGGGTCGGTCCTCGGCGAAGCAGAGCACGCTCGTCCTATCGTTGCCGGTCGGGGGCAGCATCTCGCGCGCGAGCAAGAGGAAGCGCGTGACGTTGTCGGGGTAGTCCTCGATTCCGGAGGCCAGGATGTCCAGGCCGTAGAGCTTCGCGGAGAGCGCCGGTCCGACCGCGGCCAACCCCTTGCCGGTCTCGGCCGCGATTCTGGCGGCCTCGGCGTTCGAGCTGGTCACCCGGACTTCCGCGCCCGGCAGGTTGGCCGATGTCCATTCGCGGCACTGGCCGGCCGCGTGGGGGTGCGACAGGACCGCCGTCACGTCCGACAGACTGGAGCCCTTGGGCGCCATCAAGTGCAGCCTGATCGGCAACTTCACCTCGCGGCGGATCAACGCACGCGAGGACGAGAAGGCCAGGGTGTCCAGGGTCAGGTTGACGGTTCCCTCGATGGAGTTCTCGAACGGAACCAGTCCGGCGTGGGCGGTCTCCTCCTCCACCGAGGCGATGACCTCGGGGATGGTGGTGCACGGCTGGAGTTCGGCGCCCTGCGCCTCCTCGGTCGTCAGCAGGGCTTCCTCGCAGAAGGTGCCGGACGGACCGAGGAAGGTGATGGCCATGGCTAGCGCAGCACCTTGGAAGGTTTGCCGCCCAGGGCCTGTGCGATCGCGGAGCGTTCCTCGTCGGAGAGGTTGTGTTCGCTGGCGCCGCCCCGGATGGGCTTGGCGTAGGTGCGGGTCTCGGAGCGGCCGTTGATGGACGACAGCACCACCCCGTCTCCACGTTCGTCGAGCAAGGCGGCCGAGAAGGAGAGCCTCCCGCCCATGTCGGGGAAGGCGTCGTAGCGCACCACGCCGACGTGCTGGACGGCCCCGGAGAGCTGGATGCGGGTCTCACTGCCGTGCCTCGCAACCTCGGCCAGTTCTGTGCGAAGCTCCCCTACCTGCTCGACATGACGCTGCACGGCCTGGATGAAGTCTTCCCTGCCCTGGCCACGACCCTGCAGGACGGTGTAGGAGCGGCGCATCTTGGCCTGGCGCCGCGTGATCAGCAACACACCCACACAGGCAATCGTAGCCAGGCCCACAGCCACGAGCGCCAGGATGCTCAGAGTATCGGGGTCAAAGGGCACGGCAGCCTCCTATGGATAGCCGGCTCTGATCGCAGCGGGCGAGGCCCGCACGAAAGCCGATTGTACAATGGCCCCGCTTTCGCCCACACGCGGTATGCGGCGGGTCGGCAGGGAGGCGGATGTGGACGAGACGAAACTGCGGACCTTGCTCGAGGATCTCGCGGCAGGTGCGCGTTCGGTTGAAGAATGCGTGGAAGCCTTGCGCCGCTTACCCTTCGCGGATCTCGGGTTCGCGAAGGTCGACCTGCATCGCCAGCTTCGCTCCGGGGCTCCCGAGGTCGTCTACGCCCCGGGCAAAGACGCCTCGCATCTCAGGGCCATCGCCTCGCGGTTGCTGGCCGAGGCGGGTTCTCCCATCCTGGTGACCCGGGCCGAGCCCGAGCAGTGGGCGCAACTGGAAGACCTGGCGCCCGAAGTCACCTACGATCCCCTTTCCCGGTTGGCGGTGTTGCGCCGGGTTGCGCCGGATCCCGCGTCGGGATGCGTGGCCGTGCTCTCGGCCGGGACCTCGGACTTGCCCGTCGCCGAGGAGGCCGCCGGTACGGTGGAGGCGTTCGGGATCGCCGTCGTTCGACTCTACGACGTAGGCGCGGCCGGGGTGCATCGGTTGCTCGCGCACGAGGGGCTCTTGCGGGCTGCGGATGTGCTGATAGTGGTGGCGGGAATGGAGGGGGCCCTGGCGAGCCTGGCGGCCGGATTGATCGCCTGTCCCGTGGTTGCCGTGCCCACGAGTGTGGGATACGGCGCCAGCTTCGGAGGGCTCGCCGCGCTGCTGGCGATGCTCAACTCCTGCGCCGCGGGCACGGTGGTAGTCAACATCGACAACGGCTTCGGCGCCGGGATTCACTCGGTGCGAATACTCAGAGGCCGTACCGCCCCGGTCGAGGGAGATGGGAAAGCGGTGGCCGGCAGGGGCGCTGCCACGGCAGCAGTTGCCCCGGAATCCGGGACTGACAGCGCAGTTGCCCCGTTTGTCGGAACCGGGAAAGGCAGGGCCGCGGGCCGCAATGTTGTCGAAGCGGAAGAGCCTGGCCCTGGTGGGGGGGCGGCGCGGTGAGCCTCGTCTACTTCGACTGTGTGGGCGGAGCCAGCGGTGACATGGTGTTGGGGGCCCTGCTGGACGCCGGGGCGCCCGAGGCGGTATTGCGCGATGCGGTTGCGGCGCTTGGCATCCAAGGCGCGACGATCGAGGTCTCCAAGGTGCGCCGATCGGGAATTGGGGCCACTCGGGTCGAGATCTCAGGACCGGCGGAGGGACCCTGGCGAGCCTGGCCGGAGGTGCGGGATCTCATCTGCGGGGCGTCGCTGGATGGCAGCGTGAAGGGGCGCGCCCTCGAGATCCTGAGGCGGTTGGCCGAGGCCGAGGCCGAGGTGCACGAAGTCTCGATCGAGGAGGTGCGCTTCCACGAGATCGGGGCCGTGGACACCCTGGTGGACGCGGTGGGCACCGCCGCGCTGCTCGAGGCGTTGGGGGTGACCGAGGCAGTCGGCTCTTCGTTGCCCGTCGGGCGTGGCACGGTGGAATCCTCGCACGGTCCGCTTCCGTTGCCCGCACCCGCGACGCTCTCGCTGCTTCGCGGCATTCCCGTGGTCGGCCGCGATGTCGAAGTGGAGACTGTGACCCCCACGGGGGCCGCGATACTGGTCGCCACGTGCGCCGGCTTCGGCCCCATTCCAGACATGCGAGTCGAGCGTGTGGGCTACGGTGCGGGAGTTCGCCTGGAACCGGCGCCCAATCTGCTTCGCGTGCTGATCGGTGACCGAGAGACTGTGACCGATCTGTCCGCGGACGTTGCGGTGCTGCTGGAGACGAACCTCGACGATGCGAACCCCGAGTGGTTGCCCTACGTGAGCGAGCGGTGTTTCGCGGGCGGCGCAAGTGACGTGTGGCTGGCTCCGATCATCGGCAAACAAGGGCGGCCGGCCGTTTGCCTGAGCGTTCTCTGCCCGCCCGAACGCGCGGGAGCCTTGCGCGACTTGCTGCTCACGGAGACCTCGACACTGGGCTTGCGCGAATCGCGCGTGGCCAAGTGGGCGCTGGAGCGCGAGCATTTGGAAGTCGAAGTCGCCGGACGGCGCGTGGGCGTGAAGATCGGACGCAAGGGCGATGCTGTGGCCAACGTTGCTCCCGAATACGCCGATTGCGCGCGCGCTGCCGCGAGTACGCGCTTGCCCCTGAAGGAGGTCTACGCTCGCGCCCAGGCCGCGGCCCTCGCGCACCTGAGCCCGTCGGCTCGACCGGGGTCGCCGCAACGCTGATTGCGGGCCTCTACGCCAATATCCGAGGACGACCGGGCAGTCCGGCCGGCAGCTCGGTGGGGGCCTTCGAAAACGACAGGCCCAGGTGGCCAGGAAGTGGGGCCTTACGGGGTACCGGGGCCAAGGACGGGTTCTAGGGAGCGGCCGCCCTCAGAGTGTCCTCGGGTGAGGCCGATCCCTCGCCGGCCCTGAAGGGACTCGGGCAGGGCAGGCTCACTCCGGCTTGCCGGTAGTCCTCGATGCGCTCCCGCACCTCGTCGGCGGAACCCACCGCCGCAAGCGCGGATGCTATGGGGCGCAAGGCTTCCATCGCCGTCCCGATGTTTCCGCCCGCCAGTGCCGCGTCGAAAGCTCCCAGATCGTCGCCGAAGCCGGAGCGGATGAGCATCGCTCGATAGAAGGGCAGGCTCGCGTAAGAGATCAGGTCCCCGGTCATCGCGGCGATCGTCGACTGGGCATTGGCGCTCACACAGGAGGGTATCGCCTCGACGATCTCGATCGTGGCGGGGTCGCGACCGGCGCGCTCGGCCCCGGCTCTGACGTGAGGCACGACGACGTCCCTGACGTAGGCAGGGCTGGTCAGCCACAGCACCACACCGTCGGCCATCTCCCCCGCCATCTCGAGCATCTTTGGGGAGACCGCCGCGAGGTAGATGGGCAGATCCTTTCTGGCGCTGTATCCGAGAAACCCGAACTGGGCGGAGTAGAACTCGCCGTGGAACTCCACACTTCCGGTGGCGAGTACGGAGCGAAGGATCGTGACGTACTCCCGCATTTGCGCGAGAGGCTTGCCCAGCGTCATGCCGTACCAGCCTTCGACCACGGGCTTGTGTGAAGGCCCGATGCCGAGCACCAGCCGTCCGCCGGTGATCTCATCCAGGGTGGCGGCCTGCTGAGCAAGGGCGACCGGGTGGCGGGGAAGACAGGGGAGCACTCCCGTGCCGAGGCGAAGGCGCGAAGTGGCCTGTCCGTAGGCGGCGAGCAGCATCAGGGAATCGCGGCTCGCGATGTGGCTTGTCCAGACACTGTCGTAGCCGAGATCCTCGGCCAGCCGCACGTGGCCGATGGCGCTTTCGAGGCTTCTTCCGGCGGTGATGTAGGTGCCGGTGCGCTTCATGCTTCCCCCTTGAAAGGATCTGCGTGTGCCGGACCCAGGATAGTGACTGCGGTTTCGTATGCCCAGGATTCCTGTGGCGCCGGCCGGACGCAACGCGGCGCTCCTCGCGCCTTGCCCTCGGGGGGGGGGGGGGGGG
>JBBAAN010000097.1:0-7937 GCA_041658225.1 Actinomycetota bacterium | reverse complement strand
GTTGCCGAGATCTCCAGGTCCCGCCACAAGCCACCGGGTATCCCCAGAGTCACGGCCTCGTTCTCGCCGGGCCGGTGCGCGCCGGCCTCTCGGGCGTGCTCCTGATGCCCGAGGTAGTAGCGCGTGCTGCCCTCGGCCTTGAGCTTGGCGGCGGGACCCTCGAACACGACCCGGCCCTTCTCCAGAACGTAGGCGCGGGAGGCCACTCCCAACGCCTGCGTCACGAACTGTTCAACGAGCAGGATGGCCGTTCCGCCCGCGGCAATTTCCCTTACGTAGGAGAACAGGTCCCGCACCAGGTTGGGCGCCAGCCCGAAGGACAGCTCGTCCAGCATCAGCAGGCGAGGCCGGGACACCAACGCGCGCGCCACCGCCAGCATCTGCTGCTGGCCTCCGGAGAGGGTTCCGCCCAACTGCTCCATGCGCTCGCGCAGGATCGGGAACAGCGTGGTGACCCGCTCTACCTCGGCGGGGGTCTGGCTGCGGGGGATACCCGATCCGTAGGCGCCCATGTCCAGGTTCTCTCGCACCGATAGGTTGGCGAAGATGCCCCGGCCCTCGGGCAAGTGGGCGATCCGCATCTGGGCGATCTTCTCCGGGTGCAACCGGTGGATGGGTCGCCCATCGAAATGGATGGCGCCGCGGTCGGCTCGCGCGACGCCCGAGATGGCTCGGAGCGTCGTGGACTTGCCCGCGCCGTTGGCTCCCAGCAGCGCCACAACCTCGCCCTCGTTGACCTCGAGCGTCAGCGAGTGCAGGGCCCTGATGATCCCGTAGCTGACGCCGACGTCCTCAAGCTTGAGCAGGGACACCGGTCTCCTCCGCTTCGACTCCCAGGTATGCCTCGATGACGCGAGGGTCGGAACGCACTTGCGCCGGCCGGCCCTCGGCCATGATCTGGCCGAAATTGAGCACGTACAGGTAGTCGCAGATCGCCATGACCAGACTGACGTCGTGCTCGATCAGCAGTATCGTCACGCCCAGCATGTCGCGCACCCGCGTGAGGTCGGCTGCCAGAGCCTCGGTTTCCTTGTTGTCCATGCCCGAGGCCGCCTCATCAAGCAGGAGCAGCCTGGGCCTGGAAGCCAGGGCCCGCCCCAATTCCACACGCCGGCGAAGGCCCAGCGGCAGATCGCCCGCCCGCCACTCGCGCAACGAGCTGAGGTCGAGCAGGTGCATGATGGCGTTGACGTGCTCGACCGCCCGCCGTTCCTCCAGCAGCGCCAGAGGCGAGCGCAGGATCGAACCGGCCGTGGTGGTCGGCTGGCGCACGTCGTGGGGAACGAGCAGGTTCTCCTCGACGGTCAGAGATCCGAATACACGCAGGGCCTGGAAGGTGCGTCCTATGCCCAGCACCGCCCGCTGTTCGGGCGCCATCCCCATGAGTTCCTGATCCAGGAACTTGACCGAGCCGCGGTCGGGAGTGAGGAATCCGCTGATCACATTGAACAGGGTGGTCTTACCTGCGCCGTTGGGGCCGATGAGGCCAACCAGCTCGCCGGCGTTGACGTGGCAGCGGACATCCTTCAGTGCCTGGAGCCCGCCGAAGGTCACCGATACGTCGGAGACGTCGAGGATCGCCATCTAGGCTCTCCCTCCGACGCGCTCGTGAGTCGGTGTTCCGACGGCCTCCCCCGGCTCCATCGGCGAAGCGGGTCCACCGGGCGTGCCGGGCACGTCGTCTCTCGACCGGTTGCGGGAGGTGAGCTTGCGCAGCCGGGCACCGATCGTTGGAACGAGCCCCTGCGGCGTGAAGATCATCACCAGCACGAGAGACACACCGGAGATCAGGGGCACGAACTGAACGATCTGCTCCTTGGAGAACAACTGCGGAAGGGGCGGCAGGTGTTCGAGTCCTGCGGGTGAAAGGACGACGAATATCGCCGCAAACAGCGGGGACCACACGCTGGAGGATCCCATGACCGTCAGGATCGCCAGGAGGGTCACCGACTTGGTCCACGGGTAGGTCTGAGTGGTCACCGACCCATCGAGACCGGCCCCCAGTGCTCCCGCCAGCGCGGCAATGGCGGCCGAGAGGGAGAAGCCGAGCAGCTTGTACCGGGTGAGTGGCACGCCTGATGAAGCCGAACCCCAGTCGGTTTCGCGGATGGCTCCGAACACCCGGCCGATACGGCCGCGCTTGACCGAGAGAACCACGGCCAGTACGACCAGGAAGGCGACGAGCAGAACCTCGTAGTAGACGCGGTCGGAACCCAGGTTCAGCCCGGGGATGGTCGGCCGCTCGACCGAGCGTCCGCCGACTCCTCCGGACAGCCAGCGCAAGGGGAAGACCAGGGCGTCGAAGACTCTCGCGATTGCCAGGGTCACCACCGCCAGGGCAAGGCCGCGAATCCGCAGCGCGGGCAACCCGACCACGCTGCCGACCAGGTAGCCGGCGACCACCGCGAGCAGAACCGCGAGCCAGAAGTTGATGCCCATGTTGGCGACCATCGCCCCGGTCATGAACCCGCCGAACCCCATCAGCTCCGCGTGCATCAGGGACGGTTGCCCGAGCATGCCCGTGATCAGGGTGAGCCCCATCAAGGCGGTCGCGAACACCAGGACCTGACAGGCCGTGAACGCCCGGTACTGGCTCAGCAGTAGGGGCAGCAGGGCGGCTGCCGCGACCGCGACCGCGACCGCGACCAAACGCGCCAGTTTTTGCCTGGACGCTGTCACGCCCCCTCCTTGGCCACCGCTCGCATGAGCGCGGAGCCGGGTTGCACGAGCGCGAAGATGATCACGGCCAGCGCGATCAAGTCGGCCAGCCCGGCCAGATGCAGAAAACCGCTCGACACCGACTGGACCACTCCAAGCACCATGGCGGCCGCGAACGCTTTGGGCAGGCTGACCAGGCCTCCGTACAGGGCCGCGGCGAAAGAGAAGATCACGAGCAAGGTGAGGGAGTAAGTGTCCAGGGCCACTTTGGGCGAGAGCAGGATGCCGGTGATGGCCGCCAGGACGCTTCCCAGGATCCAGGCCGTGGAGTTCACGCGGTCCACCCTGATGCCCAGGATCCGAGCCGAAGAGACGTCATCGGCCACGGCCCGCATGGCGACGCCCAGCCGGGTCAGGCGGAAGAAGGTGGCCAGCGCCGCGGTCAGCACGCCGGCGACCGCCAGGGTGGCCAGGTCGGCGTAGCTGATGTGTACTCCCGGCAGCCCCACCGTACCTTCAGGCACCAGCTTTATGGGCACGTGGTATGCGCTGGCACCCCACTTGATCCCGGCGAAACTCGTTATGATCAGCAGCCATCCGAGGGTGACGACCACCTTGATGAGTGGAGCCTTGCCTTCGAGAGGGCGGATGGTGAACCGCTCGATAGAGAAGCCCAGCAGCGCCGAGAAGGCGATCGCGCTCAGCGCGGCGATGCCCACGTTCATGCTCCAGAGGTAGCCGAGCTGGTAGGCCAAGAAGGCTGAGATCATGCCGATGGCGCCGTGCGCGAAGTTCAGCACGCGCGTGGTCTTGTAGATGACCACGATTCCCATGGCCCCCAACGCATACATGGAGCCGGTCACGATCCCCACGATTGTCAGGGGCAGGATCAGGTCCGCGTGCACGCGAGATCCCGGTCTAGGTGAAGGGTCGGGAGGGCCGCACAACGGTGCCTCCGTCCGAGGTGTACTCCCAGCATTGGAAGTCCGGGTAGTAGTCCGTCCAGGCCCCGTTCTTCCACTGGAGAAGCTCGATGCACTTGATCGCGTCGTGGTCGGTGGCGGTGTAGGTCAGCGGCGCGGTCAGGTCGGTCTTGAAGTCCCGCAGGGTCTCGATGGCCTCGATGACCTTCTGCCACGTGGGGTCTGGCCCGGCGCGCCTCAGCCCTTCAACGAACACTTGGGCGGCGGTCCAGGAGATCTGGGCCGTGGAGGCTATGGTGGTGCCGGGGTAATACTTGTGCATGGTTTCCACGTAGCGGCGGGGGCCCGGTAGGTCCGTGTGCAGCGTCGCCACGAGCTGGCTCTCTACGCTGAAAGCGCCTTCCAGGGCATTCTTGACCATGGCGTTGCGTTCGCTGTCGGCCGAGCCCACCAGCCAGGTGGGCGGGTGCCAGCTCTGGCGGTCCAGCGCCTGCATGAGCTTCACGAAGCCCATGGGGTCGAGGGCGGCGCCGATGGAGTCGGCGCCCTTGGAGCGCCACTCCAGAATGTACTGGGTGTAGTCGGCGCTGGTGGAGGCGATCTTGGTCAGGATCGGGTCGGTGACGCCGCACTGAGCCAGGCCCTTCCGCACGGCCGCCATCATCTGATCCGCGAACGGAAGGTCCACGATGCCCACGGCCGGCTTCTTCACTTTGGCGTCACATGGGAAGCGGGCCACGGCGGCGCCGGCCTTCCCGAGGTTGGCCATCGTCGCGAAGAAGTTGCGCGGACCGAACTCCTGGGGGACGGCCAGCCCACCGACGACCGGCAGGCCGACCTTCGCGAAGTACTGGCTGGCAGCCGGCTCGCTGTTGGGAGCCAGCCATCCCACGATCGCGAAGACCTTGTCTTGCTCGATGAGCTTGCGCGCGGCGTTCTGACCCTGGGTCGGGTCGAAAGCGTCGTCGTAGGAGATGTACTCAAGAGTCCGTCCGTTCACCCCACCTTCCGAGTTGATGAGCTGGAAATAGGCTCGTGTCGAATCCCGCGCGGGGCTGGCGTCGAAGGGGCCGGTGATTGAGAAGATCCCTCCGACCTTGATGGAGCCCTTCGACACACCGCGGGTCGTGCCGGTCGGGACCTTGCCGGTGGTCGTGCCGCCGGTCTTGGTGGTGGTCGAGGTCGCGACGGAAGTCGGGTTCTGGCCGGGCGTAGCCGCCGCCGTGCCGCCCGCGCCGTCCCCCGGACTCTGCTGGTTGCCGCTGGTCCCGTCGCCGCCCGAAGTCCCGGTTCCGGTGGCGACCTGGGCGGGGGAACTGCCCAGCCGGTCGTAGTAGTGGGCGATGAGTACGCCGAAGGCGAGAGTCAGAGCGAAAGCGAGGGCCAGCAGGCGACCGAAGAGGCGGTCCTGGCCGTTCGGTGCGTTCATTCGTCCCCCCAGTTCGAGCGCTCAAGGGCTGTCGGGATTGGATCGAGACCGCCCGCCGTAGTCCGGTCGGGTTTTGCCGCGACGGGCTTTGAGCAGGTCACGATGATAACACCCGGGCACTTACCACCGACAGCCGCAAGCATGGGCCGGGTGGGCATTTCGTGCGCAGGCTCACGGTTCCACGCGGTTCTCACGCCGAATAATTCTCGCCCGCCGGGCTATTTCCTGCCTCGGGTGTTGGAAGTCGGAGCGAGGGCGACGCCGATCCGCGGACAGAAGGCAAGAAGGGTGCAGCGCTCGCAAGCCGGCGCACGTGCCGTGCAGGTCTCGCGCCCGTGAAAGATCAGGCGGTCGGCGAAGCCCGCCCAATCCTCCCGCGGGACCAGAGCCATCAGGTCGGCCTCTACCTTCTCGGGGTCCTCGTGCGCGGAAAGCCCCAGGCGCCGGGCCAGACGGCCCACGTGGGTGTCGACCACTATGCCGATGTCGGGATCACGCGCGGCCACCTCGGGCACGGAATTCCACAGCACGACGTTGGCGGTCTTGCGCCCCACGCCGGGCAACCTGACCATCTCGGCCATCGAGCGGGGCACCATGCTCCCGTGTCGCGCCAGCAGAATGGAGGACATCTCCTGGATGCTCCTGGCCTTGTTGCGGAAGAACCCGGCCGGCTTCACGGCTTCTTCCAGCTCGGCCCGATCGGCAGCCGCGAATGCCGCCGCCGTCGGGTAGCGAGCGAAAAGGCCGGGGGTCAGCGCGTTGACCCGCTCGTCGGTGCACTGTGCCGAGAGAATGGTGGCGACGAGCAGTTGGAAGGCGTCACGATGACGCAGCGCCGTGCCGCCTTTGGGGTAGCGCTCACGAAGCGCCACTGAAATCGCGGCGACACGCTCCCGCCTTCGGGCGCCCGCCTCGCGGGCGCCCGTGGTTCGAGCGGTCATGAAGGCTCGGCTACTTGGCCTTGCCGAGTATGCGGTTGACCTTTGTTCCGCAAACCGGGCAGAGGCCCTGAGCGGCCTGCATGCCCGACTTCATCTCGATAATCTTGCCCTCGAACTTCCGCTTCTCGCGGCACTTCACGCAGTACGCCTCGTACTCGCTCAAGTCGAGACCTCCTCTCGGTGTGCCTGCTAGGCATAAGCCTGCACGATGCGGCGCCCCGGCTCAAGCACCCTCGGCCGGTCAAGCGTTCTCGGTGGTCGTTTGGATCGTGCGGGCTAAGAGACGTCGATGATGATTTTCATCGCCTTCTTGGCGTCGAATATCTTGTAGGCCTCGACGCTCTCTTCCAGTGACATGTGGTGCGAGACGATGACGGTCGGGTCGATCTTGCCGCTGCGGATCGCCTCGAGGGCCTCGTCCCACACGCCCTGAACGTTGGCGGTTCCGCCGAAGACGAACTTGAGGCTGCGCAGGAAGGCCTCCTGCAGGGGGAACTCGTAGGTCGGCTCGGTGTGCACCCCGATGATCGAGATGGTCCCGCCTCGCTTGACGGTGCTGATGGCGGAATCCAGAGCGGGAGGCAGCCCCACCGTCTCGAGCACGACGTCGGCCATCTCGCCGCCGGTCATCTCGTCGATCGCCATCGCGGGGTTGCGCTCCAATGCGTTGACAATCTCGGAACCCAGCTTGGCCGCCATCTCCAGCCGCTCCGGGACCGTGTCAATGGCGATGACGCGGGCAGCACCGAGCACCCGGGATGCCTCCTGCGCGAGGATACCCACCGGCCCGCAGCCGATGACCACGACGGTTTCTCCGCCCGTGATGCCCCCAAGGTGAGCGCAGTAGAAGGCGGTCGAGAGGATGTCGCCGGCGAAGAGGGCTTTCTCCAGATCCATGCCGTCGGCGAGGTGAAGGTTGACGTCGGCGATGGGGACACGGACGAACTCGGCCTGGCTGCCGCCGAGATCACCCAGGAAGACTCCGTAGCCCAGGGACATCTGGTCGTTGCAGTGGCTGAAGTGGCCGGACGTGCAAGCCTTGCACGCCCCGCAGACGATCAGGAAGGAGCCGACGACGTCGTCGCCCGGCTTGAAGTCCTTGACGTCCGGGCCCACTTCGACCACGGTGCCCGCGTACTCGTGGCCGAGGGTGGCGCCTTCGAATACCCCCGGCACACGGCCGTGGTAGATGTGGAGGTCGGAGCCGCACACCGACGCCTTGCGCACCTGGATGATCGCGTCGGTCGGGTCCTGGATGACCGGGCGGTCAACCTCCTCGACGGCGACCTGCCCAACGTCCTTGAAGACGACCGCCTTCATGCGTGCCTCCGTGAGGTATGGGCGCCCCCGGGGTCGGGCGCCGTGCGATGGGCGTCACGATATCCTGCCGCGGGTGACGCGCGCCAGATTCAAGGAACCGGTCCGGTCGGATCGCCTTCGTCAAGCGGGAGAGCCAACCGGGCGGTGCGGGCCGGTTTGCCCCCACCCGACCGGGTGTGAGCGGTCAGGCCGTTCTGACGATCAGGACGTCGCAAGGCGCCTGGTGGGAGATCTTGTTGGGAACACTGCCCAGCAGGAAACGCGCGGCCCCCGTCATGCCCTTGCTGCCCACCACTATGGCCTGCGCGCCTTCCGACTGAGCCGTGGAAACCAGCGCTTCGGCGGGGTCGTCGTCGATCACCCGGGTTTCGGTGGGCACGTCGCCGACGGCACCCGCGGCCTGGTCCAGGATCTGCTTTCCCTTCGCCTCGTCGCCGGCGTAGATGATCAGCAGGGAGGCGCCCGCGGCAGCGGCGATCTCGGCCGCCATGGTCAACGCGAGTCCGGCGGTCTCCGAACCGTCGGTTCCCACGACGATCTTGCCGTAGGCCTTGGGCTCGGCATCGCCGGTGGTGTTCACGACGAGAACGCTGCACGGGGCGTGGTGGGTGACCTTGTTGGGAACGCTGCCGAGCAGGAAGCGTCTCGTCCCACTCATGCCCCGGT
>JBBAAN010000096.1:0-8000 GCA_041658225.1 Actinomycetota bacterium | reverse complement strand
AACGTCACCGCGCCCCGAGGGCAAGGCCGCGAGGAGCGCCGCGTACTGGACAGTACGCAAGCGACGAGCAACACGGCCATCGGGGATGCGGGGGCGCTCGAATGAGGGCGTATTTGCGGGGGCGAGCACTTAGGAATGCGCCGGACCGGACCAGCGATCGTACAGATCGTGCTCCACAGCCAGTGAGTCGAGGATCCGACCCACGATGAAGTCCGCCAAACCGAGGATGTCGCCCGGGTGATGATAGAAAGCCGGGCTGGCCGGAAGAATACGCGCTCCCGCATCGTGGGCCGTCAGGAGGTTGGCCAGATGCACGCGGTTGAGCGGCGTCTCCCGGGGGACCAGCACCAGTGGCCGGGCCTCCTTTAGGGTCACGTCAGCGGCGCGCTGGATCAGGTCACGCGAGAGCCCGTGAGCGATGGCGCCCAGGGCCGACCCCGAACAGGGCACCACGACCATGCCTCGCGTGCGGTAGGAACCGCTCGACGGCGGAGCCGCGAGGTCGGCGTTGGAATGCGCGTGGAGCCCTGCGACGTCCTCGATCTCGAGCCAGGAGCGGAGCCAATCCCGCGGGAGCGGCTCGCCGATGTCCGCGTTCTCTTCCTCACGTATGACGATGCGAGCCGCGTCGGAAACGATGAGATCAACCGGGACGGCGGAGGCGAGCAGGACCTGGAGCAGCCGCCGCGCATAGATCGCGCCGCTCGCCCCCGTCACGCCAACCACGATAGGCAGTTGCCCGCTCACGCCTCGTGCTCCTTCCTGTTTGCCGCAGCCCGGTTCTTCAGGAGCCGGGCACTTCGATCGCCGCTTCAGCCTACCCCGCGGCCAGCATCACGTCAGCGGCCGCAAATGCGAAGAACGCCACCGACACCACCCCGTTCACGGTGAAGAACGCCCGGTTCACGCGGGAAAGATCGCCCGGGCGCACCAGGGACTGCTCGTAGGCGAGCATCGCCGCCGCAGCGCCCAGGCCGACCCAGTAGAATGATCCCGCGCCCGCCACCACCCCGAACCAGGCAAACAGCCCGGCGCACACCGCATGCGTGGCGCGACTCGCCCACAGCGCGAAAGCCACGCCGAAGTCCGCCGGCAGCGAGTGCACGCCCACCGTCCGGTCGGCCTCGACGTCTTGTGTCGCGTAGATCACGTCGAAGCCGCCCACCCAGAGACCCACGGCGCATCCGAGCACCACGGCCTTCCATGACCATGCGCCGGTGACGGCGATCCAGGCGCCCACCGGCCCCACGGCTTGCGCCACGGCCAGTAGGTAGTGCCCACCCCAGGTGAAACGCTTGCCGTACGGGTAGACGACCAGCGGAACCAGCGCGAACGGCCACAGCTTGTGGGTTAGGGGTGGAAGCTGCCAGACGGCGAAAAGGAACACCGCCAGGGCCACCGCCGCGAAGGCCAGCATGTCCCCCGCCTTCATCGCCCCCGACGGCAGCGCCCGGCCGGCCGTACGCGGGTTCAACGCGTCCAAGCGCCTGTCCACCAAGCGGTTGGCGGCCATCGCGAACGTGCGGGCGCCGACCATCGCCAGGGTCAGCCATCCGAGCCGCGCCCATCCGGGGAAACCCCGCGCGCCGAAGAAGGCCGAGGTGTAGGCGAAGGGCAGCGCGAACACCGAGTGCGTCAGGGCGATGTCCGACGCGAAGGAGCGAAGCCGTCCGCGTACCCCCTTGCCGGAGACGGAGGCGAGTTCTCCAGCTTCACCCGCGCCGGCACCTTCCACGGGCGTACCCGTCACGGAAGGATGCCCTCGATCCCCAACTCCGCCCACCGCTCGGCCACCCGTTGGGTGACCGCGGGGTCCATGGCGACCAGCTCCGGCCACGGCCGATCGTGGCCCTCGGAAGGCCACTTCGCCGTCGCGTCGATGCCGACCTTGCTGCCGTAGAACTGCTGGGGCGCCGAGTGGTCCAGATGGTCGACCGGGCCCTCGGAGATGACCAGGTCCCGGCGCGGATCGATGTTGGACAGCGCGTGGAAGGCGACTGCCGAGTGGTCGTGGACGTCCACTCCGGAGTCCACCACGACGATCGCCTTGGAGAGCGAGAGCATGCCGAGCCCCCACAGCGCATGCATGACCTTGCGCGCCTGCATGGGGAAGCGCTTGTCGATGGAGACCAGCACGCAGTTGTGGAACACGCCCTCGAAGGGCAGGTCGATGTCGACTATCTCTGGAATCTGCATGCGCAGCAGCGGAAGGAAGATGCGCTCGGTCGCCTTACCGAGGAAGCAGTCCTCCATCGGGGGAATGCCCACGACCGTCGCGTGGTAGATGGGGTCGCGCCGGCGCGTGATGGTCTCGACGTGAAAAACGGGAAACGGCTCCGGCGGGGTGTAGTGGCCGGTGTGGTCTCCGAAGGGTCCCTCGACCCGGCGCTCGCCGGGATCGACGTAGCCCTCCAGCACGATCTCCGCGTGCGCGGGAACCTCCAGGGGAACACTGAGCGCCGAAGTCAGCTCCACGCGGTCGCGGCGCAGGAAGCCGGCGAAGACGAACTCATCGATACCGGGAAGCGGCGCGGTCGCGGCGTAGGTCAGCACCGGGTCGGCCCCGATCGCCACCGCCACGGGCAAGCGAGCGCCCGTCTTCTCCGCGTGGCGGTAGTGCTCGGCGCCGTCCTTGTGGATCTGCCAGTGCATCCCCAGAGTGTTGCGGTCGAAGACCTGCAACCGGTACATGCCCACGTTGCGCTCGCCGGTTTCCGGGTGCTTGGTGATGACCAGAGGCAAAGTCACGAAACGACCGGCGTCCTTCGGCCAGCACTTGAGGATCGGAATCTCGCCGAGGTCCACCTCGTCTCCCCGGACCACGACCTCCTGGCAGGGCGGGCGACCACCCACCAGCTTGGTCGGCAACGCGGCGAGCTCGCGCAGCTTGCCCAACTCGCGCAGCTTGCCTGAAAACGTTCCCGGCATCTTCAGGCTGAGCAGCTTGGAGATGCGCTCGCCGATCTCGTCCAGCGAGGAGACGCCCAGAGCCAGGCACATGCGCTCGTAGCTGCCGAAGGCGTTGATGAGCACCGGCATCGACGAGCCGGCTACCTCGCGGAACAGCAGTGCCGGGCCGCCGGCCTTCACCACCCGGTCGGTGATCGCGCTGATCTCCAGCTCAGGATCCACGCGGGCCGAAACCTCGTGCAGAAGACCCCGCCTCCGAAGGGCGGCAACGAACTCGCGAAGGTCACGGTAGGCCATGGCGCGCCCCCTCCAACACCTGCGGCCTGGGGCTCGCAGGCGAAACGGCGTCCGATCTAGCCGAGCGCGCGCGCGATGACGACCCGCTGGATCTCGCTGGTTCCCTCGAAGATGGCGTAGATCTTCGCGTCCCGGTGCCACTTCTCGACGGGGTACTCACGGCAGTAGCCGTAGCCGCCGAGGATCTGGATCGCGTCGTCGGTCACCTTGACCGCAACCTCCGCGGCCTTGACCTTGCTCTTGGATCCCTCGGCGCCGTTGAAGGGCACGAAGTTGCGAGCCATCCACGCCGCCCGCCACACCAGCAGCCGGGCGCAGTCGATCTCGGTGGACATGTCGGCCAGCTTGAAGGAGATGCCCTGGTTCTCGATGATCGGCTTGCCGAACTGCACACGCTCCCGAGCGTAGTCGCGGGAGAACTCGAAAGCCGCGCGGGCGATGCCGAGTGCCTGCGCCCCGACCATCGGGCGGGCGGCCTCCAGCGTCGCCAGGGCCCCCGACCGCTTCGCACCCGTGCCGCTCTTCGCCTTCTCGATGCGCCCCATCAACTTCTCTTCGCCGCCGAGCAGGCACTCGGAGGGCACCCAGCAGTCCTGGAAGACGACCTCGGCGGTGTGGGAGGCGCGAACGCCCAGCTTCTTCTCCTTCTTGCCGGAGACCAGACCGGGGGTGTTGGGTGGGACGACAAACGTAGCCTGGCCGCGGTGGCCGAGCGTGGGGTCAACGGTCGCCACGGCGATGTGAATGTTGGCGATGCCGCCGTTGGTGATGAAGATCTTCTGGCCGTTGAGCAACCAGCCGTCGCCTTCCTTCTTGGCGGAGGTTCGAAGGCTGGAGACGTCCGAGCCGGCGTTGGGCTCGGTCAGGGCGAAGGCGCCGACGGCCACCGAGCCGTCCTCCTTCTCAAACATCGGAGGGGCCCACTTGCCCAACTGCTCCGGGGTCCCGTTGGCGGCCAGCGAGGCCAGCGGCAATCCGGTTCCGAACAGGGCCAGCGCGATCCCCGCGCATCCCCAGCAAAGCTCCTCGAGCACCAGGGCGATCGTCAGCCCCGACTCGTCCCCGCCGGCCATCTGGAAGAAGTCCAGACCGTACAGGCCGATCTCCTTGGCCTTGGCCAGGATCGGCCAGGGGAACTCCTCTTTCTCGTCGTACTCCGCGGCTACGGGGCGGATCTCCTTCTCCGCAAACTCGTGCGCCCACTGCCTCGTGGCGATCTGCTCTTCCGTCAAACCCATGCTGAACGTCACTGTCCCAACCCCCTTCGTCTGCCGGATGGACACCCCGACCCCATCCGTTCCTCCACGAAACCGCAAGGCGCGGGCGCGGCCGAATACGAACAACCGCCCGCCCGCGACGCCTCAACCAGCAGACTCGCAGACCGCAGTTCGCGCCGCTGACCCACGCAGCATAGTTGCCGCCCACCCGCAGCCGTCAAGCCGAAGGGTCGCGCCCGGGAGATGTGCGCGAAGTCCCCGACCTTGGACGCACTACACTAGCTGCGACCGGCGGTCCGGCGCTCCTCGTAGTAGGAGAGAATCTGCAGCTCGACGGCCAGGTCCACCGAACGCACGGACACACCCGCCGGCACGTTGATCAGCGTCGGGGCGAAGTTCAGCAGGCTGGTCACCCCGGCGCCGACCAGCCGCTCGGCGATCTCCTGCGCAACCGAAGCCGGCGTGGCGATCACCGCTATCGCGACCTCGCGCTCCTTGACCACGCGGTCCAATTCCTCGACCGGCTCGATCAGCAACCCTCCAACCTTCTGACCGATGCGGCGCGAGTTGGAGTCCAGCAGTGCCACGATTCGAAGCCCTCGCTCGGCGAAGCCCTTGTGATTGGCCAGCGCCCGCCCAAGGTTGCCGGCTCCCACGATCGCCACGGGCCAGATCTGCTCGAGTCCGAGAACTCGGCGGACCTGGAAGGTCAAGTACTCGACGTCGTAGCCGACCCCCCGCGTGCCGTAGGTACCCAGGTAGGAGAGGTCCTTGCGCACCTTGGCGGGGTTGACTCCGGTGGCCTCCGCCAGCCCGTTCGAGGAAACGGTCTTCAAGCCCCTCTCGGCCATCTCCAGCAACACGCGGAGATAGACGGGGAGTCGGGCCACCGTGGCCTCGGGAATCGGACGAACCGGCACGGGCGACCTCGCTTCTTCATCTCGCGGCGGATAGCTCGGACGCCGCGATTGTAGAAGCTTGTGCATTCGTTCTCAAGATCGCGAGAGACCCAGCACCGAAGACGCGAGTCGTCTCCGCAGCTGCCCTCTAGGCAGTGTGCCGCAGAGCGCGCCTGGCGATCTTGCCCGTCGCCAGGTGCGGCAACTCGTCCACGAACTCCACCGCCTGCGGGCACTTGAAACGCGCCAGGGACTTGCGACAGTGCTCGATCAGTTCCTCGGCGGCAGCTTCCTCGCCGGGGCGCAGCACGACGAAGGCCTTCACCGCTTCACCGGTGTAGGGGTGAGGCTCGCCGACCACGGCGGCTTCGGCCACCTTCGGCGAGCGTGCCAGGACCTCTTCCACCTCGCGCGGATAGACGTTGAAGCCCGACACGATGATGAGGTCCTTCTTGCGGTCCACCAAGAAGAGGTATCCCTCGTCGTCGGCGTAGGCGACGTCACCGGTGGCAAACCAGCCACCGCGGAGGACGGCCTGGGTCTCCTCGGAACGGTTCCAGTAGCCGGCGAACACGTTGTCCCCCCGCACGAGAACCTCGCCGGGGTCACCGTGCTCGACTTCGCGCCCATCGGCGTCCACCAGACGGACCTTCACTCCCGGCAGGGGCTTGCCGACCGAGGCGGGCTTGGGATGCGGGCACATGGCGTTGGAGGCGACGACGGGGGATGCCTCGGTGATGCCGTAGCCCTCCCAGATCCTCACCCCATACTGACTTTCGAAGCGCTCGAGGACCGCCGCCGGGAGTGGAGCCGCGCCCGATACGGCCAGGCGCACGGTCTTCATCTCCACCCGGCCGGCCTCCAGCAGATTGGCCCACGCCACGAACATGGGCGGAGCCCCGAAGACCACGGTGACGCCGTGGCGTCCTATCGCCTCCAGGCTCTCCGCCGGATCGAAGCGTTCCAGCAAGACCACGCTCGCCCCCACTCGCATCGCGAGACAGAGCGCGGAGTTGAGACCATAGATATGGAACAGCGGGAGAACCGCCAGAATCACGTCGTCGGGGGTCTCCCGAAGCGTCTTCGCTCGGGCCATCTGCTCGATGTTGGCCACCAGGTTCGCGTGCGTGAGCATGGCACCCTTGGGCTTGCCCGTCGTTCCAGATGTGTAGGCCACCAGCGCCAGGTCCTTGCCGGCGGTGCGTGCCTTCGGAGCGGCTCCGCCCAAATCAACCATCTGGTCCCACGTGATCGCACCCACCGGTGCGGAGGTGGCGGGCACGACCACGGACTCCAGAGCGGGCAGGGTTTCCCGGATTCCCGACAGCGACTCGAGGTAGGGCGCGTCGGCCACGAGCGCCCGAGTGCCGGAGTCGGCCAGCACGAACGCAAGCTCCTCCGCGGTGAAGCCGGTGTTCATGGGAACGACCGCGCCCCCGGCCCGAAGGATCGCGAAGTAGGCCAAGACGAAATGGAGGCTGTTGTGCATCAGCAGGGCGACCCGGTCACCCCGGCTCACCCCGAGGCGCGAGAAGCCGGCCGCGGCACGGTCGATCATCTTGTCCAGGTCCGCGTAGGTGGTGGGATGGTCGTGGAAGACCACCGCCGGCTGCTCGCCCCGCGCGGCGGCCGAGGCCCGAACCAGATCCGATACGTTCACCGGCGCTCCTCCTCCAGGATCGAGGCACGGTATTCGCCGCCGACCGGCTTGCCGACGACCCGACCGATCACAGTCTAGCCACCGAGCGGGCTGCTTGCACAAGCAAGCATCCCGCATACGAAATCTCGCGGTCTGCCGGCCGCCCGCCGCGAGGACCCCAACGAATGGGCACGAACCGGACAGGGCGCCTGAAACCCTTGGCCCATTGACTACCCGATTGACCACCCGGAAGCCTCTTTACAGAAACGACCCCTAAAGACGCCTTGCCCTCCTTCCGATAATTGAGCGTAGGAAAGTTGAAAACCGCAGAGGAAGCAGGTCTTCCCGATAAAGGCAAACCGCTGGAAACGGCGGGACGCAAAGCTACGGGTCTGCCCTTCCGAAGCTCCACCAAGGGAGCTGAGGAAGAAGGATCGCCGAGCTACCGAAGGAGACGGGTCACCTTCAGAGACTGAGCCCGTCTGCCCCAGGAATACCGGGGACGGCGGGCTTTCTGATGCGGACCAACCCGAGAGGTGGGTCCGGTGGCCAAGCGGTTTGTTATGTTCCTCGCGGCGGTAGTGCTGAGTCTTGCGATGCCGGTGCTGATGGCGGGACCGGCGTTCGCGCTCTCCTCCGAGGAACAGGGGTTCGTCTCCGGTGTCAACGTCGAGCGCGCCAAGAAGGGCGTGCCCGCACTTGCCGTTGCGGACGACCTCGTGACCGTTGCGCGAGCGCACTCGGCAGAGATGGCAGCCCAGGGCACGATCTTCCACAACCCCAACCTGGCCAACGCAGTCACCGGCTGGCAGGTCGTCGGCGAGAACGTGGGCATGGGTCCCACGGTCTCCTCGATCAACAGCGCTTTCATCGCCAGCCCCAAGCACTACGAGAACTTCGTGGACTCCGTCTACACCCAGATCGGCGTCGGTGTCGTCATCGACGCCAAGGGGACCATCTTCGTGACCCAGGTCTTCCGCCAGCCGCTGGCCGCGCGCGTCGTCCAGGCTGCGCCCGCACCCGTCGCCGCCAAGCCTG
>JBBAAN010000095.1:0-8043 GCA_041658225.1 Actinomycetota bacterium | reverse complement strand
AAGTCCACCCATCGCCGGCCGGTTTCAGCCCCCCAGTTCACCGCCCCGGATGTGTAGGTGGCGCCGAACGCGGTTCCGGTCGAGACGGTGCACTGAACGCGACTTCGCGGATAGACGTCGCCGACCCGGCGGCAGTAGTCGGCCTTGCCGTCGCCGTTGAAGTCCGCCCACGCTCGATCGGTGTCGTAACCCCAATCGAGGGCAGGCGATGAAACAGTGACCCCGAAGCTCGCACGCGAGTCAAGCGGCGGAGCGGTATCGGCAAGCGGCGTTGTGCCGATGCGGTCATCCAGACCCGGACCGGTCGATAGCGTGCAGGCAACGTGCTGACCGGAGACGTCGACGAATGCACGGCAATAGTCCGCGGCATGATCGCCGTTGAAGTCGGCGAACGAGAGGGCGCCTGCATTAAGAGCAGACGTTCGCACATCGATACCGCTCGACAACCCCGACCGGTTGCCGGCGGCATCGAAGGCGCGCACTTGGTACGTGTAGACGATGTCAGAGCCGAACGGAGTCTTGTCCTCGAATGCCGTCTGACCCGTTGTGCCGATGTACGCGCCGTTCTTGAAGACTTCGTACCCCGCAACACCGACGTTGTCGGTTGAGGGTTGCCACGAGAGTCCAACGTAGTTACGGAGGTCGCTGGAGCTGCGGCCTAATCCAGTCGGTACTGATGGGGGCTGCTCGTCCCTGGCGGGACCAATCGGTAGACACCCTGGCGGTAGGCGCGAATCGCCGGGACCTCCGACATCAACGGCAACGGCACACACAGTATGCGCAGCACCGTCTGTCGGAATGTCGCCGCTGAATCCATGGGGACCGACGTCGGATCGCGACTGATTGGCCGTGAGATCCGCAACGATTGGCTTGTCGAAGCCATCAAGCAAGAAATGCACGTTGATGGGGGAACCTCCAGCGTCGGCATCAGCCGCCCATCCGGCGACGCGGATAGACGTGGGGCTGCTCCTCGTGGCAGAGTCCAGGTTTCCAGTCGGATAGTGTTCACCACCCGGTTGTAGAATGTTGTTGACCAGACTTGGAACTGCAAGGCACCGCGTACGGGCGTCGGCCACAATTGCTCCGTCGCTATCCCGTGTCCAGTACCCGCAGTAAGTCGATCCTGTTTCATGCACGGTGTAGCCGCCGATCGAGGTTCCGTCGATCGCTACGCGGGCGCCGTTGCGCCAAATGCTGAAGTGCACGTGCCGAAAATTAGGGCTACCACTTCCACAGGTTTCCGACCCGGGTTGACCTGCGTCGCCCAGGCGTCGCCCAGCAGACACGGCCTGATTGTTGATTGATGCATCGACGTTCTTCAGGTGGTAGTAGCGAGTCTGCCAACCATCTGCGTGGTCGATCGCAACCCAGCAGTTGGCCCATCCGCCATAGCTGTAGACGTGCGCGGTACCGCGCGCTGCGGCAAGGACACTCATCTCACCGCTGCTGGGGCCAAGATCGACGGCGTCTCGTATTCCCGTGGATGCGCCGTCCCAGGGGTGGGGGCCACCAGCGTTTACGGTCGCGCCCCAAGGGACGGGAAGATAAAGCTGAAAGGGGGTGGCTGCAGAAGCCTGGAATTGTGCGCCACCAAGAGTCAGCAACAGAGGCAGAGACGCCATCCCGAGCGCGCGAATACGCGCGCGAGCACCCACCGAAGCCATGCTCTCACCCCTCTCTCACCCCAGTCTCTTCGCGCTGCACTCGGCAAGTCCTTCCAGACAGAAGCAAGATCTCGCTCTTTGGGGGTTTGACATCGCCTGCCTGGAGAAGGGCGAGCTACGGAGACCTTCAGGGCGTCTGCTTGCCGTCAGCGGCACGCGTCGGATCCCATCGAGAAGCTGTGTATCTCGTTGCGGCGCTGCACGCGGCGGACCGGCGCTTCGGGTCTCGCCTCGACCGACATCTCATCTTGCCATTTGAGTCCACCAATGCCCCCGCATCACTCGATGACCGCACGGTCGGCTCCGCGCCGCCGGTCGTGCGACCGGCGCCTCTGGATTGCGCGCTGCCTGGCAAACGCAATGCGTCCCTCTCGGCGCGCGACCTGCCCAGACGCGGAGCGGCAGCGGGATCAAGGAGTCCCCAATGCGGCTGTCAGGAATCCCCGCCGTGCTGCCTCGACCTCTCCGTCACGCGCTCGGCCCGGGGCAGCCCACCTATCCCTCTATCACCCAGCCTGGAACGCGCCTGTCCGTTCCGTCGCCGAGTTGCCCGACGTTGACTGCGCCCCAACAGCGGGCCGTGCCGCCCGATAGCAGAGCACAGGCGTGCTCATATCCCGCAGCAATCCTGCTTGCATCAGCGACCCCAGTTACCACAACCGGCGTCAGGCGGTTTGTGTTAGTCCCGTCCCCGATCTGTCCCGAGGAGTTCCAACCCCAGCAGCGCACCGTACCGCCGGGGACGAGCGCACAGGTGTGGCCACCGCCAGCGGAAATCGCAGTCGCGTCGGAGAGTCCGCCTACTGCGACCGGGGACGATCTGTGCGTGGTGGTTCCGTCTCCGAGTTGCCCCGCCCAGTTGTAGCCCCAGCAACGTCCCTGACCGCCCGAAACGAGCGCACAGGTGTGGCTACCGCCAGCGGAAATCGCAGTCGCGTCGGAGAGTCCACCTACTGCAACTGGCGACGATCTGTGCGTGGTGGTTCCGTCTCCGAGTTGCCCGGCGCCGTTGTTACCCCAGCAGCGCACCTCGCCGCCGGAGATAACTGCACAGGTGTGTACCCAGCCTGCCGCAATCGCGACCGCGCCTGAGATGCCGCCCACCGTGACCGGGGTCGATCGGTTGGTCGTGGTTCCGTCCCCAAGTTGGCCGACCCAGTTGTCGCCCCAACAGCGTACCTGGCCACCCGAGACGAGGGCACACGTGTGAGATGCGCCCGTCACGATCGCGGTCACCGCCGAGAGTCCGCCCACCGCAACGGGGGACAGGCTGTCTGCGGTGGACCCGTTCCCGAGTTGCCCTGCCCAATTGGCACCCCAACATCGCACCTGGCCACTAGAGACAAGCGCACACGTGTGAGAATTGCCTGCGGCAATGGCGATCGCGCCGGAGAGCCCACCCACCGCGACCGGAGTCGAGCGGTCGGTCAAGGTGCCGTCCCCGAGTTGCCCAACGCTGTTGCCTCCCCAACAGCGCGCGGCGCCCCCGGAGACCAGCGCGCAGGTGTGATAGCCACCCGCCACGACTGCGCTAGCGTCGGACAAGTCGACTACCGCAACCCGGGTTGAGCGGCCCCTGTTGGTTCCATCCCCCAACTGCCCGTAGTCGTTCCAACCCCAGCAGCGCACAACACCGTGCGCCACGAGCGCACAGGTGTGATTGTGGCCTACGGAGATCGCAGTTGTGCCCAAGAGTCCGATTACCGCAACCGGGCTCGAGCTGATTGTGGTGGTCCCATTCCCAAGCTGTCCGAACCCGCCATTGCCCCAGCAATGCACTTCCCCACTTGAGACAAGAACGCAAGCGTGAGCGCCGCCTGCCGCAATGGCGATCGCGCCGCTGATTCCACTCACTGGAACCGGGGTCGAACTGTTCGTCGTGGTTCCGTCCCCCAGCCGTCCGTCGCCGTTGTATCCCCAGCAGCGCACCTCGCCGCCGAAGACCAACGCGCAGGTGTGTTGGTAACCTGCGGAGACAGCGACTGCATCGGAGAGCCCGACTACCGCAACAGGCCCCGAGCCGCTGTTCTGATAGACGCCGTTCCCAAGCTGCCCGGAGTAGTTGTCTCCCCAGCATCGCACGGCACCACTCGAAAGGAGCGCGCACGTGTGGGCACTGCTTGCCGCAATGGCGATCGCGCCTGAAACACCGGTCACAACAACCGGAGTGGAACTGCCCGGACCATCTCCGAGTTGATGCGTGCCGTTTGAACCCCAACAACGGACGGTACCGTCCGAAACCAGCGCGCAGGTGTGGGAGAAGCCTGCGGCGATAGCCGTCGCGCCCGAGAGCCCGCTTACCGCAACCGAGTTCAGGCGGTCCGTCGTGGTGCCGTCCCCGAGCTGTCCGAATTCGTTCGACCCCCAGCACCGTGCGGTGCCGCCGCTGACCAGAGCGCACGTGTGCACGTTCCCGGTGACGACTGCTGTAGCGTCGGCAAGTCCGCGCACGGCAACCGGGTTCAGACGGTCGGTCGTGGTGCCGTCCCCGAGCTGTCCAGAGGAATTCCAGCCCCAGCAGCGCGCGGTGCCGTCGGAAACAAGTGCACAGGTATGGGAGTAGCCTGCAGCAATCGCAGTCGCGTCAGCCAAGAGGGCACGCACCAGCACCTCGTGAGTCGCGCTGCGAACCTCGAGGGGCGTGCCGCGGTAGGCGACGGCGACAACCGCTCTGGTACCAACGGCAGTGAAGGTCAACGTTCCCTGGTACGCCCCGTCGCTTCCGGTCAAGACAGCGGCTGTGGGTGCACCATCCACAAGGAACTCCACCCTCTGGGCAGCGACAGGGAAGCCGGCCAGGGTGAGACGTCCCCCAAGGGCCACCGGTTGATCCTTGAACGCGAACTGGGGACCATCCAGAGCAAGAACCATCCGCGACTTCGCGCCCGCTGGTGCAGGCGTCAACCCCATCGTGAGGGCAAGTGCGCTGGCCACCAGAGCCGCCCACATGCGTGCACTCCTCGCAGCGACACCCATCACGTCTCCCTTCCGGCCACTCATTCGGCCGACATCCGGCTTCACCGACCCGGGGAGGCCCCCGTCTCACTCCAATTCAACAGGAACGCTGACGGACCCCTAGCCGAGCACCAATACAACCTGCGGCGCGGACGCATGTGAGTTACTTGCGAAATCGGTCGCATTCGCCGTAACGAGGTATGCGCCCGGTGTAAGTCCTTCAGTGATTACCGTCCAGCGGCCCTCATCTAGCGTGGCGGTTCGCACAGTGTGCGTCTGCGTGAGCGTGTTCACGAAATCAACCATCACAACGCGCAATCCGGACAACTGATCGCTTGCCGCCCCAGAGATCGCTCCCATAGGCATCACGTTCGGATCAACGGCGACCTCCGGTGCGGTCAGATCGATGTTGATGCCACTCTCGCTTGCTGTCGCACCATTGTCGGCTCGGTCGATCGCTTCGATTGCGGCGGATTGGTCACGGCCCTCCTCAGAAAGAACCGTCGTTGCTGGACACTCGGCAGCCAAGCCACTCAGCGCATCCGAGCAGGTCCACGTCACCGTGACAGGCTGCGCGTACCATCCGTACTCGTTCGGCTGCACATCGCGCACATGCCCAATGAATGGCGCGGTCCTGTCGATCGAGAATGGCACCGTGCTGACGGTCGCCTGATTGCCCGCCCGATCCGCAGCCGTCCAAGACCGGACGAGGTTCTTGCCCTCGACCGAAACAACCTCCGACGAGCACCCGGACACCAGCCCGCTCAAAGCATCTGAGCACGTCCACGCGATCGTTACGGGTACCCTATGCCACCCGTTGGCATTCGGTTGCTGATTGATCGCACCAGCGATCACGGGTGCGGTCTTATCGATCCTGATCGTGACCAATCCTGTGGCCGTGTTGCCTGCGTTGTCAACGGCAGTGCCCGTAACCGTGGTGCCCCCCGTCTCAGCCGACAAAGTCGTGGGGCCAGTGCAACTCGCAATACCAGACGGATCGGAGCAGGACCAGCTCACGCTCACAGTCGCGCGGTTCCAGCCTGCCGCATTCGCAGCCGGAGTCACGGACGCGTTGATCGTGGGTGGCGTAACGTCAAGTGTTCCACTGCAACGCTGTCGCGGTCCAGACGCGTAACTCCCCCCGACGATGCCAACGGGGTAGCCATCTGAACGGAAACTGCCAGAACCGACGTCGTAGTAGCAGGAGTAGCTTTGCAGGTTGTATCCGGTGAGATGGGTATGCACCCCGTTGGTGTCGTTCACTTCCCAACAGCCGGGCTGGTACGAATACATCGCCAGAGTTCCCAGGACGGTGTCGGTCGAGATCCACTGATTGGGCGAGACTGCAAGATTAGAAAGGTGCCCGTAACGAACCGTCCCAACCCATTGCCCGTTCGTGTGGACATCGATGGCGACCGTACGGCCGGCGGATCCGCAGGTGACATTTGTGCTCGATACCTTGAGGGCAAGGCCGGGGCCGGACAAACGCGGCCTGACGGCAGTGCCAGGGGCAGCGTAGATGTCCGTTGCCCAGTCCGCGTAGGTGTTTCCCGAGGGGCCATGATAAGAGGGGTGCGAAACGCCAAAACGATCCCACCAGCCCGAGAAAGGCATCCCTATCTCGGCTCCGGCGCCACCAGCAAGGGCGGGCCGCGCACCCATTACCACGACAAAGGAGCAGGCCAAGGCTAGCGCCAGAAGCCCCCGCATGGCAGGCATCTTCCGACTGGACATCTCTGCGGCGCCCCGAGACGCGGTGACACACTCGCCCGCAACACGTCCGCTCCGACCCATTCCGCATGTGGCGGTGGACCTGCCCGCGCGGTTGCGTTTCGACGTAACTCGCAAGCCTCTGATCAACCCCAGTCCACAACCAGTAATCATCAAGAGGAGCCTCCCCGGTTGAGTCACATCGCCGACATGTTCGATTTCGCATTGCTGGTTTCTGACGATTCCAACCTGACCGGGCCCTCACTCGCATTCAGGACAGCACGGGCCCACGTGACAATGAAGGTCTGCTCTGGCATGAGTAGACCTTCGTAGACAATCTTGATTTCGTCGTCATCAAAACTGTTGGGAAGTTCAGCAGACCCAAAATCGACCGCCACGCTCAGGTCTTGCAGCGCCGAACCATCAAGCCGGATCTCCGCACTCAGTACTGGAGCTTGAACAACCAAAGGCAGATAGTCATGCTCATGCCGGTAAACCTCTGCGTGCATTTCTATTTCGTAGACCTCCCCCTTTACAAGGCGCCACATGTTGTTCTTTCCGCGGCTCTCGTCACCCTCGAGGATGTGGGGAATTACGACGTCTCCGCGAATCACTTCCGCGTAGGCTTCAACTTCACGAGGTTGATCAAGTTGAATGTCACCACCAGGGGTGTCACGATCGAACTTGAAGAAGGAGACCTTCGTGTGGTGACCTGCCGCCGATGAGGGGATCCAAACTGGACGCAAGTAGACTTCGTCATTCTTGACGTTGCGAGCACCCTTAACCTCGTGACGCATGGCGATGGCCAGGCAACTCTCCCGCCCGCACTCGGTACACCATGAGAAATTGAGTTTCCAATAAACCTCGCCATACACCCGGTCAATCGGCCCGAAGACGTCATCCTGCAAGTGCTCCTTGAACTGGGGTGGCAAACTGATGTCAAGGGCGGCAAGCGCACCTTCCTCGGCCATTTCTTGTGCGAGTCTCGTCTTCATGTAGCGGTCGACGGTTGCTGCTAGAAGGCCAGCGATTAGCGTGGCTTCCCCCGCTGCAAGAATCACGCTGTGAAATGCCGTGGAATCCGCTAAGTTCGCAGCGAGCACGATTAAGGAGATCCCGGACGCGACGAGCAACATGATGAAGACCCAGAACCCAGCCACTTGCGCTCGCGCGTGCTCTTTCCTTGTCATCACGGTCCCCCCCCTTGTCATGGCCAACGTTCACATTCGTGTCAGTAGCTTGTCAAAGGAACTGAGTGACCCCCACTGCTTGGTCCGCGGCGAGTGGGGTCCCGACCTCCCTCAGGCACACATTCGATTCTCCGCTTAAGCACAACCGAGTCGGCCTGCTCAAGAAGGACCGATCCCAGATCGCATACCTCAGGAGTACGAAGAAGATGCCACGGTGGCGTATCCGCCAAGAACAGAAAGCGGCTCCGCGTCCGCATCACGTCCAGCCCCCGACCTCCTCGGCCTCATCCACGCCTTCACGGACATCATGCGGCGCTGGCTTCGATGGAGGACCTCCGTCCGCGGCCGGGAGACTCCCCGGCGGTCTTGGCTTCGCCGCCAGACATGGGAGTTCCTGCTAGGAGACCGCTGATTTAGTCGCCAACTTCGGCGGTGTTTGGGTCCCGATGTGAGAACATCGCACCATGGCCAAGGGGAAGACTCCAACCCAGGTTCAGTTCGAGGACGCGGCCCGGCTCTTGGGC
>JBBAAN010000094.1:0-8214 GCA_041658225.1 Actinomycetota bacterium | reverse complement strand
CCGTCTACCGCGCGGCGTGGATGAAGCAGGAGAACATCCCGCACCAGATCGAGGCCTCGATCGCCAAGTACCTGGTGGGCGACCTTTCCACGCGCATCGCCACGGAGGCCGTGCAGATCCACGGCGGGTACGGCTACATGCGGGAGTTCGGTGTCGAGCGCGCCCTGCGCGACACCAAGCTTGCCAGCATCGGGGGAGGGACGAGCGAGATCCAGAGGCTGGTGATCTCGCGGATGCTGCTGGCCGACTGAGCGGAGAACGATCCGGAGGGCACGATCGCGATCACGATCGTGCCGGTGGTCCCTCGACGATTAGGATTGCGGCGTACTCGAATAATCATTCGAGTTGGCTCGAATACGCAGGCGTGTTTGCCTGTGGGTAGGCGCACCTGGGTACGGTCAGGTGAACGAGCTCGAGGCTGCGCCGGTGACTGGAGCCGGTAACCGGGCCCCGGTGCGCTGACAGCCTCGTGGTTTCAACGACGGCCCGTGTGGGAGTAGCGCTTGCCAATGCCACTGACGGTCGATACGCTGCGCGTAATACGGTAGACGTATCGATGAATGGAGTCTCAGTGGAGACGGTAACGATCTCACCCAAGTACCAGGTGGTCATCCCCAAAGGCATTCGGGACCAGCTCGAGTTGCGCCCGGGCCAGAAGGTGCATGCGATCTTGTACGAAGGTCGCATCGAACTGGTTCTTGTGCGGCCCATCCGCAAGATGAAGGGTTTTCTGCGGGGCCTGGACACCGACGTGCCTCGTGAGCCGGAGCGTACATGAACATCGTGGACTCGTGCGGGTGGCTCGAGTACTTCGCCGGCGGCCCGAACTCCAGGTTCTTCGCAAGACCGATCGAGGCCACTACGGAGCTCATCGTGCCAACGATGAGCCTGTATGAGGTGTTCAAGCGAGTGCTGCAGCAGCGCGGCGAGGGTGACACGCTTCGGGCCGTCGCCGTGATGATGCAGGGCAAGGTGGTCGGCCTGACCGGGCCCATCGCCCTGGCGGCTGCGAGGGTCAGCCTGGATCACCGGATCCCGATGGCCGACAGCATCATGCTGGCAACCGCGCACACACATGACGCGACACTGTGGAGCCAGGATGCGGACTTCTCCGGCATCCCGGAGGTTCGCTACATTGCGAAGGCCGGCGTCGGTGAGGCGGGATAGGTAGACACCCGGACTGCAGCGGGCAGGTGGCTTGCGGACCTACTCATCCGCTTGGGAGGTCCGGAATGCCGTGCTCAGGCCAACGGCTCGAAGCGGGCCTGGAAGAACCTCAGGTACTTCGGCTCGTAGATCATTCGCAGGCCCTTGGCCTTGGGGCGCTCGTCGTGCACCGCCTCGACCGACTCGGCGGTGACGTCCATGTGCGCCTGGGTGTAGACGCGCCGGGGTATCGTCAGGCGCACGAGCTCCAGCTTGGGACGGCGGTTGTCCCCGGTGGCCGGGTCCCGCCCCGCCGAGACGTTGCCGCGCTCCATCGCGCGGATGCCCGACTCCAGATAGAGCTCCGCGGCCAGCGTCTGGGCCGGGAAGCAGTCCTGGTCGAGGTGGTCGTAGAAGCGGCGGGCGTCCAGGAAGACCGCGTGACCCCCGATGGGTAGCACGATGGGAATGCCCGCCGCGCGTATCTTCTCGCCCAGGTAGATGACCTGCCCGATGCGGGCGCGGATGTGGTCGTCGGCCACCGACTCCTCGATGCCGCGCGCCATGGCTTCCATGTCGCGCCCGGCCATACCCCCATAGGTGTGCAAGCCTTCGTAGACGACCACGAGGTTGCGCGCTTCCTCGTAGAGGGACTGGTCGTTCAGGGCGAGCCACCCGCCGATATTGACCAGCGAGTCCTTCTTGCCCGACATCGTGCAGCCGTCGGTGTGGGAGCAGATCTCGTGCAGGATCTCCGCCACCGAGCGATGGGACTGACCCGGCTCGCGCTGCTGGATGAACCAGGCGTTCTCCACGGCGCGGGTGGCATCCAGTATCACGGGTATGCCGTGGCGCGAGGCGATCTCCTTGACCGCTCGCAGGTTCTCCAGGGAGATGGGTTGGCCACCGGCCATGTTCACGGTGGCCGCAATCGAGAGATAGGGGATCTTGTCCCGGCCGGTCTTGGTGATGACATCCTCGAGTTTGCCCAGGTCCACGTTGCCCTTGAAGGGGTGCCCGCTGTCGGGTACGTGAGCCTCGTCGACGATGACATCCACGAAGGTGCCGCCGGCCAGTTCCTGGTGCAGCCTCGTGGTCGTGAAGTACATGTTGCCGGGGACCACATCGCCCGGCGAGATCATCATCCGGCTCAGGATGTGCTCGGCTCCCCGCCCCTGATGGGTCGGCACGACGAACTGGTAGCCGTAGTAGCGGCGGACCGCGTCCTCGAGGTGGTAGAAGTTGCGGCTGCCCGCGTAGGCCTCGTCGCCCAGCATCATGCCGGCCCACTGGTAGTCGCTCATGGCCGAGGTGCCCGAGTCGGTGAGCAGGTCGATGTAGACGTCCTCGCTTCGCAGCAAGAAGGTGTTGTAGCCGGCCTCCTCGATGGCGCGAATTCGCTGCTCGTGAGTGGTCATCTTCACCGGCTCGACCACCTTGACTTTCCACGGTTCCGCCCAGGACCGCCGCTTGTTTGCTGCCATGGCGCCTCTCCTCACTTGATCCGTCCCGCCGGCACCCGACCATCTGCGAGGCGGCGAGAACCGGCGGCCGGTCGTCTGTCGCTCCTCGGGCACCCTGTCCGCGCCCACACCTGGCGACGGTGTGCAAGCCGGGCATCCGCGCTTGGTCGTGAACCGGAACTCACCAAGGCTACCAGCCTGAGCGTGCCGAGTGGGTGGGGCAGGGCGGACTGGGTCACCGAGAAGTGAGCGGTCGGTGGGATACCCTGTTAGGGCCGTCGATGACGGGTTCCCACGGCCGTGCGGGTCACGGGAACGAGGAGGTAGGGGTGACGGAGCAGGGCCGGGCGGCTGAGGGCGACCAGACCGAAGGTGGGGCGGCAAGGCCACGGCGCCGCCCCCGCCGCCCCTGGTACGTTCGCCAGACTCCCCTCCCCACCTCGAGCTTCGTGCCGGGTCCGGAGCCGGTTGAGGAGAAGAAGGCTTCCGCGCTGGCGGCTTTCCGCTACCGCGATTTCCGCCTGCTGTGGGCGGGCAACTTCGTCGTCAACATGGGCGGCTGGATGCAGACAATCGCCGTCTCCTGGCTGCTGCGCAGCTCACCGATGATGCTTGGATCGGTCTACGCCGCGCAGTACTTGCCCGTCCTGGTGCTCGGCCCGCTCGGTGGCGTCGTGGCCGATCGCCGTGAGCGGCGGCTGGTGCTGATGGTGACTCAGGCGGGCATCATGGCGACGGCGTTCACTCTGGCCCTGCTCTCCAAGCTCGGGCACGCCACTCCCTGGGCGATCATCTGTGTCTCCGCGGTGACGGGACTGTTCTTCGCGTTCAACTCCCCGGCCTACCAGTCGCTCGTTCCGGACCTGGTGCCGCGGCGGGAGATCGTCAACGCGGTGGCAATGAACTCCCTGGGCTGGAACCTCTCGCGTGTGGCCGGTCCCTCCCTGGGGGCCGCCGTGTACGCCGCGTTCGGGCCGACCTGGGCGTTCTCCATCAACGGCGTGTCCTACCTGGTTCTGATCGTGGCCCTGTCGCGGATGCGGGTCCCTCGCCACGAGATAGACGATGAGGACACGGGCACGTGGCACCGACTGGTGCAGGGACTTGCCTACGTTCGCCGCCACCGCAGGGTCGCCACGCTGCTTTCGGCCGTCGGGGTCATCTCGATCTTCGGCCTGCCCTTCGTTGTGCTGCTTCCCGTCATGGCCTCGAAGGTTCTGCATCGCGCGGTCGGCGGGTACGGAATCCTGATGGGTGCCACCGGCGTTGGTGCGGTGCTGGGGGTTCTTACTCTGGCGCGCTCGGGCGCCAGGATGCCGCGACGACTCGTGCCCTGGACCCTCGTGGGTTTCGGAGTGTCCGTGCTGGCCTTCGCGATGTCGCGCAGTTTCTGGGTGTCGGCGGCATTTCTGATTCCGGCGGGGGGCTTCTATCTGGCGTCACTGACCGGTGCCAACTCCGGCGTGCAGTTGGCCGTTCGGGAGCGGTTCCGGGGCCGGGTGATGAGCCTGTACGCCATGGCCTTCATCGGGTTCATCCCCATCGGTAGCATGCTCTTCGGCTTCATCGCACGTTCGACCAGTGCGCCGTTCGCTCTCACGTTGGGCGCTTCCGGTCTGATCATCGGGGGGAGCGTATTGCTGGCGTTCCCCCGTCTGCTCGAGGACCGTGCGGTGACGGCGCCTCGCCGTCGCGCCCCCTCTCGCTAGCCGGCCGGACCCGACATCCTTGTAGGGCCTTCGGCGGGGGCTTAGTATTCGCCCCCGTAGGGCACCACCCACAACGCGGCCATCGGGGATGCGGGGGCGGTTGAATGTCACCGTACTTGCGGGGGCGAGTACTTGGGCTCCGGCCAACTTGGTGCTCGCCCGGATGGGCAGGCGGGACAAGGAAGTCGTGGCGACGGCGTCACGTCGATCGGGGGGAGTGCATGAATATCGCGTCGTTGGTGGAGCGCAACATCAGGACTTTCGGTGAGCGCACGTCGATGATCTACGAGGGCCGTGAGCTGACGAACGTGGCCCTTCACGAAGAGAGTCAGCGTCTCGCCGCCGCGCTGGTGGAGCTGGGGGTCGCTGCGGGCGATCGGGCGGCGGTGCTGCTTCCGAACTCGCCCGAGCTGGTGACGGCCTACGGGGCGATCCTGGGCATGGGCGCCGTTCTTGTGCCGATGATCTTCTTGCTGGCCGTGCCCGAGGTGCATCTCATCCTCCAGGAGGCCACTCCCAAGGTGCTGTTCACCAGTGTCGAGTTGGTGGGCAACGTCCTACAGGCGGTGGAGGGCCTGGACCGGCCGCCCAAGATCGTGGTGACCGGTGACACGGCGCCCGACGGCACTCTTCGCTACGGCGACCTGATAGCGGGCCGGGAGGCAAACTTCCCCGTGGCAGCCAAGGACGAGGGAGATCTCGCCGTGATCTCGTTCACGGGAGGAACGACCGGACGACCGAAGGGCGTGATGCTGACCCACGGCAACCTGCTCGCCGAGGCGGAGCTGGTCAACGAAATCGTCCCGAACGGGCCCGAGGACATGGGACTGTCGGTGCTGCCCATGGCGCACCTGTTCGGGATGGCCAGCCTTTTCGCGAGCCAGCTCTTCGGCTACCCGGCGGTGACTCTCCGCTGGTTCACGGCGGAGGGATTCATCGAATCGGTCGAGCGCTACCGCGTGACCATGGCGGCGGTGGTGCCGACGATGCTCACCCTGGTACTCAACCACCCTGACTTCGCCTCTCACGACTTGACCAGCCTGAAGAAGGTGGTTTGCGGGGCTGCGCCGTTGCCCCAGGAGATCTCGGACGAGTTCGAGAGGCGCACCGGTTGCACGATCCTCGAGGGATACGGCATGACCGAGACGAGCGCGGGGGCGGTCCTGGAGCGGATGGACCGGCCGCGCAAGAAGGGATCCTGCGGGATGGCCTACCCTCAGACGCAGTTGAAGGTCGTGGACGACGATGACCGCGAACTGCCGGCGGGGGAAACGGGAGAAGTCTGCATCAAGGGACCCATGGTGATGGCCGGCTACTACAACAACCTCGAGGCCACGGCGGAGGCATTGCGCGACGGCTGGATGCACACCGGCGATGTCGGCCGCCTGGACGAGGAGGGCTACCTGTACATCACCGAGCGCAAGAAGGATCTCATCATCCGGGGAGGGTTCAACATCTACCCTCGCGACGTCGAGGAAGTCCTCTACACTCACCCGGCGGTGGCCGAGGCGGCGGTGGTGGGTATGCCCTCGGCCGAACTCGGTGAGGAGGTCAAGGCCTACGTGGTCCTGAAATCGGGGGCCGAGACCACGGAGGAAACTCTGATCGCTTTCTGCCAGGAGGTGCTGGCCAAGTACAAGACCCCTCGCGCCGTGGCCTTCTTGGAGGCGCTTCCCAAGAGCCCGATCGGCAAGATCCTCAAGAGGGAACTTCGCGAGATGGCCCGCAGGGAGGCAGCGCGGAGCTAGCCGGTTTCCGACGGCACCCGGCCTGCCACCCTGCGCGCGAGGAGGAATGTCTTTGACCAGCCCTGCCCAGGATGGTAACTTCGGCCAGGCTTCGGGAACCCCCATCGGGGGGTTCCGCGTTCCCGACAGACCACGAGGGGGAGCACGCTGAAGGTCAGGAAAGCCCACCGCCTGGTTGCGTTCGCCTTGGGCGCTGCCCTCATCGTCCTATCCGTGGGATCCGCCGCCTACGCGGCAGGCGACTCGGCATCGGCGAGCCGGGAGGTTTCCCGGGCGCGCGCCTCGCTGGATGAGACCACCAAACGATACGCCGCCGCCCAGGCGCAGCTTGCCGTGATCGACGACCGTCTCGCTCTGGTCTCGGCCCGGTTCTCAGAGGCCGAACAGAGGTTCAACAGGGCGCAGGGGGCCCTGTCGGCGCGGGCCGCCAGCGCTTACCGGCGCGGTGGCACCGACATGGTTTCCCTACTGATCTCCTCCAAGGATCCGGTCGACCTGGCGAGCAGGGCCAGCTATCTTCACGAGATATCCCGCTTCGATGCCGGAACGATCCAGGAAGCGCAGGCCTCCTGGGCGTGGTTGGGGCGCGAGATGTCCAGGCTGCAGGCCGAGCGCAAGGCGCGCGCCGGCACTGCGCGACAGTTGGATGCTCTGCGCGTGAAGCTGGCCGCGGACATGAACCGCCTCAGCAGGCTCTCAGTGCGCACCTCGCGGAGCTCCTACCAGGGGCGGGTCGTGGGCAGTATCGCTTGCCCGGTGAAACCTCCTTACTCCTACACCGACAGCTGGGGCGACCCCCGGGCGGGCGGTCGCCGCCGTCACAAGGGCACCGACATCATGAATCCGATGGGCAACAACCTCCTGGCCGCGGCCAACGGCAGGGTGATCCGCCGGCAGTCGGGGGGCGCCGGGGGCAACATGCTCTACATCAGGGGTGACGACGGCAACGAGTACTTCTACGCTCACCTGTCCGGCTACGACGCCTCGGCGCCCCCGGGGGCCAGGGTGTCGGCGGGCCAGACGGTCGGATACAACGGCAACACCGGTGACGCTCGCGGGGGTCCGCCGCATCTGCACTTCGAGATCCATCCCGGCGGGAGCGGCGCCATCAACCCCTATCCCTGGGTCCGCAAGGCCTGCGGCTAGTACTCCCTATCCGCCCGAGGCGGATGCAAGAGGCGCGCGAGATCTTGGGGATCGCAAACCCGGGTCAAGGAAGCGCCCCCCAAAACCGATAGTAGGTAGGCGAAGCGCGCTGCCCCGCCGGATGCGTAGCGGCCGGGGGTTTCGTGTTAGGGGAACTCGCAACGACTCACGGGTATCCGCAAGTGCGGTGGAGAGAGGCATCCATGCGTGAGGTTTCCGGCAAGCTCAAGAGGATACTGGCGGCCGACTACCTGGGGGACCTCTCCGCGCGTCCGTTGGCCGAGATCCGCAGGATGCGCCGGGAATGCGAGACCGAGGAGTCTGAGCTTTCCTACGCGCGGCGTCTGTTCCAGGGGCGTGTGGACATTCTGAGCGCGGTTTTGGAGTCACGGCGTTCGGGCAACATCGGTGACGCGATGGCCGAGCTGTTCGAGCGGCTGCCTGAAATCCTCGCGGACTCACCGGGCCCCACCCGCAGTGCGGCGGCAAAGAGCGTGGTTCCGCCATCCGCGGGGGGTCGTCGGGGCCGCACCGGGATCCGCGCACTGGGAGCCGTCCCGGTGGACCTGTCCTCTCTGGGCATCGAGGATTTGGAGCGCAATCTGGCGGAGCTTCGCGCCGAGGAAGAGGAGGTCTCCACTCGGCGCCGTCGATTGCTGGAACGGCTCGACGCACTGCAGGCGGAGCTTGCCCGCCGCTACCGTGAGGGTGAGGCCGACGTCGCCGGGCTGCTCGCGGTCGAGTTCTAGCCTCTTTCGGCTCCAACTGCTCCCCGCCTGAACCTAGTGCCCGCCGGCACTTAGGCGGGCGAAGCCCTTGCGCCTATTGACCTGCGCGCCGTCGGGCGGGTCCGCCTCTCACATGGACGACGCGAGCCGACTTGCGCCTTGGTGGCCCGCGCGGGTGGTGCACAAACCACCCGAACGATCTATGGACCCATCTGGTAGGCCATCCCTAGACTGGTTTGCATGAAGCGATATCAGGCATTTCGGCGTTGGCGGG
>JBBAAN010000093.1:0-8477 GCA_041658225.1 Actinomycetota bacterium | reverse complement strand
CCGGCTGGTCGAGCGCGTCCTCGCCTGGAAGTTCAGGCTCGGCCTGTTCGAGAACGCCTATGTCGACCCTGGAGCCGCCGTTGATCTGGACACCCCGGCTGAGCGCGCACTCGCCAGGCGCCTGGCCCAACGCTCGATCGTGCTGCTCAAGAACGAGAGTGGACTGCTGCCCCTGAACCCCACCCTCGGCTGTGTCGCTGTGATCGGCCCCAATGCCGACCGTGAATGGGCACTCCTCGGCGACTACAGCTTCGACCTGCAGTCCTACTCCCTGGAACTCGTGGCCAAGGGGGTCAACGAACCGGGCGGACCGGCTGCCGAGGGCGGCGTCGAGCCCGAGACGGCCGTGCCGGTCGTGACTGTTCTGGAAGGGATTCGCTCTCATGTCGGACCTGCGACCGAAGTGCGATTCGCGCCCGGATGCGGTGTGGTCGGCGAGCGCGACGAGGCGCTCTTCGCCGAGGCGGTGGCCGCGGCACGGGGTGCCGACGTGGCGGTGGTTGTGGTCGGGGATCAGGCCGGCATCTTCGCGATGGGGACCGTCGGGGAGAACCGCGACAGTTGCAGTCTTCGTCTGCCGGGCGTCCAGGAAGAGCTCATCCGGGCGATCCACGCCACCGGCACGCCCGCCGTGGTGGTGCTGACCAACGGCCGTCCCTTCGCGCTTGGCTGGGTCGCCGACAACGCACCCGCAATAGTGGAGGCATGGTTCCCGGGCGAGGAGGGCGGAAACGCGATCGCCGACGTGCTGTTCGGAGAGGTCACCCCCACCGGCAAGCTCTGCGTCTCCTTCCCTCGCAGCCCCGGCCACGAGCCTTTCCACTACAACCACAAGCGCACGACGGCGCACGACTACGTGGACGCCCCCTTCGCCCCCGTCTTCCCGTTCGGCCACGGCCTTGGCTACACGAGCTTCGAGTACGTCCATCTCGCCGTCGAGCCGGGAACCGTTCAGCCGGACGGCGAGGTGCGAGTCTCCTGCACCATCACCAACACCGGTGAGCGCGCCGGTGAAGAGGTGGTGCAGCTCTACGTTCGGGACGTGGTCGGCAGCGTCGCCAGGCCGGTACTCGAGCTGAAGGGTTTCGCCCGGGTGAGCCTGGCGCCGGGAGAGCGAGCCCGGGTGCGCTTCGCTCTTCCGACCGACCTGCTCGCCTTCCACGACCGAGAGGTTCGCCTGGTGGTCGAGCCCGGCGCGTTCGAGGTATTCGTCGGAGCTTCCTCGGCCGACATCCGCCTGTCCGGGGGCTTCGAGATCACCGGGGAGACACGCCTGGTCAAGCGGCCGCGGCGGCTGGCCACCCGCGTCGAGATCGAGAGAGCTTAGCGAGGTCCGCACGGCCGGAGCCGGCCGGCGTGCCGGTTCCGCGCCGCAAGGCCGGCTCCGCTAGAATCCTTCCGGAGGGTTGACCGAGCGGCCGAAGGTGCACGCCTGGAGAGCGTGTGGGCGGGCAACTGCCCCCGGGGTTCAAATCCCCGACCCTCCGCCATCAGCGCCTCGCGCCTTAGTGCTCGCCCCCGCAAGTACGGTCACGACCGAGAGCGTCACCGCGCCTCGAGGGCAAGGCCGCGAGGAGCGCCGCGTACCTTGACGGTACGCAAGCGACGAGCAACGCAGCCATCGGGGATGCGGGGGCGTTCGAATGGGGGCGTATTTGCGGGGGCGAGCACTTAGCCCCCGGCCGACCTATACTGCCAGCGGACCGTGCTAGGCGGGGAGCTAGCGGTGCCCTGTACCCGCAATCCGCTCTAGCGGGGCTGAATCCCCGCCCGAGGCCTCAGGCTTCGGGGTCAGCGCCGAGCAAGGAGCGACGAAGGTCAGGTCCTGCGCGACGTCAACTTGTGAACCCCGTCAGATCCGGAAGGAAGCAGCGGTAAGCAAGCACTGGCGGGTGCCGTGGGGTTGCCGGGCCGGAGCCACCTGCTCGGTACGCGCCCGGAACTTGTTGGTCGACGGCGGGTGCACGGTCCATCTATTCCCCATTGGGGTTGCCATTGGGCGTCGCCCGTATGCCGGCATTCGCTCTCTCGGCCCCGTCCTGCCCCGTCCTGCCCCGTCCGACGCCGGCGGGTGCCGGCCGTTGTCCCCTTTCTCCCACCCTGCCGTCCGGACCGGCTTCGATGCCGCCACTCCAAGCCCTCCAGGGCCTCCGGGGAGCCGCTCCCGCCCGGTGTAGAATCGTGGCGCGCCGGACCCGGCGCACCCCGGAGGATTTCGCGTGCCCTACGTCTCCCTTTATCGCAAGTACCGACCTCAGAAGTTCTCGGAGGTCGTGGGCCAGGACCACGTGACTCGGACCCTGTCCAACGCCATCCGCGACGGGAGGCTGGCGCACGCCTTCCTGTTCGCCGGCCCTCGCGGAACCGGCAAGACCTCCACCGCCAGGATCCTGGCCAAGGCATTGAACTGCGAGAGTGGCCCGGCTCCCGAGCCGTGCGGCACCTGCGGCACGTGCCTCAGCATCACCGCAGGCTCGTCGCTGGACGTGGTCGAGATCGACGCCGCCTCCCACGGGCTGGTCGAGGATGCGCGCGATCTGCGAGAGAAGGCGCTCTTCGCCCCGGCTTACGCCCGCTCTAAGATCTACATAATCGATGAGGCGCACATGGTCTCCGCGGCCGGGTTCAACGCGCTGCTCAAGATCCTGGAGGATCCGCCCTCGCACGTGGTGTTCGTCTTCGCCACCACCGAACCTCACAAGGTCCTGAAGACCATCGTCGGGCGCTGCCAGCGCTACGACTTCCGCCGGGTGCCGACGAACCTTCTGGCCGAGCACCTGACCAGGATCTGCGCCTCCGAGAACATCAAGGCCGACGCCGCGGCGCTGAGTCTGATCGCGCGAGCCGCGGACGGCTCGGTGCGCGACGGTCTTTCGATGCTCGACCAGCTCGTCGCCTACTGCGGGGAGTCCATCGCGCTGGCCGACGCGACCAGCTTGCTCGGCCGTGTCACCTCGGAGCTCCTGCTGGAGATGGCCGACGTGCTGGCCTCTCGCCAGCCGGCGCGCGCCTTCGGCCTGGTCGACCGCCTCGTAAATGAAGGTCACGACCTGCGCCAGTTCACTCGGGAGTCCATCGACCACCTGCGCAACCTCTTCCTGCTGCGGGTGGCCCCGGAGTCTCCCCAACTCGTGGACGCCACGGACGACATGCGCGAGCGACTGGCCGCACAATCCCACCGCTTCGAGCCGGGTGAGCTTGCCCGCGACCTAAGACTTCTCTCGGATGCTCATGCCGAGATGCGGGGCGCCTCCAACCCCAGACTGGCACTGGAGGTTTACCTGGTGCGCTGTCTTCTGCCCGAGGCCGCCACCGATCCGGCCGCGCTCCTGGCTCGTTTGGAAAGGCTGGAGAGAAGGATTGCGGTGGGGGCGGCCGTGGACGGCTTCGAGGAGGAGCCGGCTGGGCCTGCGTATGCCGATCTCGCTCCGAGTAAAGCGGCCGATCGCGCCGCGAAGTCCGAGCAAGGCCCCGCTCCCTCAGCCCCGGCGCCGCCCGCCCGCAGGGGCGCGGCTTCCGCGGCCGGCGCACCTCCCGCAGCGGCATCCGAGCCCCAGGCGCCCGCGCGTCGCGCGACCAGGGCCACGCAGCCGCCTCCTGCCGCCCCTGCCGCCCCTGCCGCCCACCCGGCGGGCAAGGTGGACCTGGAGATGGTCAAGCGCTCCTGGCCCGAGGTCCTGAGCCACGTCAAGACCGCGAGCCGCGTTGCCCACCTGCACCTGTCCAACGGCGCGCCCTTGGCCATGGAGGGGCACGTGCTTGAACTGGAGTTCCCCCGATCTTCGGCCTTCCACGGCCGAGCGCTGGAATCGGGCCAGTACGCCGACAAGGTCACCGCGGCTATCGAGGAGCTGTTCGGCATCCGAGTGCACCTGCGCTGCACATTGCGCGACGATGTCCCGGAGGTTGTTGATGAGCCGCTGGCGCAATCGATCGAGGACATCGTCGACCCCGAAGCGGGTGCGGTGCGGCTCAATTCAGAAGAAGCGACCAAGGCAGTGGTGGACTTGGTGAAGCGGGGGCTGGGCGGGGAAGTGATCGAGGAGATCCCAAACAGGAGTGATGGCCGGTGAAGCAGCCAGACATGGGACGCATGCTCAAGCAGGTCCAGAAGATGCAGGAAGAGATGGCCGGCGTGCAGGCGGCGCTGTCCGAGGAGACGGTCGAGGCCAGCGCGGGCGGCGGCGTTGTCACGGCGATCGTGCGCGGGGATCAGACCCTCGAGTCCGTGCGCATCGACCCATCGGCCGTCGACCCCTCGGACGTCGAGATGCTCCAGGATCTGGTGACCGCCGCTGTGAACGAGGGCTTGCGCAAGTCCCGTGAGCTGGCCGAGGCGCGTCTGGGCGCCGTCACCGCCAACATCGTCCCGCCCGGCTTCAACATGCCGGGACTGCGCTAGGGCGCAGCCGAGATGTACGAAGGCCCCATTCAGGATCTGATAGACGCTCTGGGGCGCCTTCCCGGAATCGGGCCCAAGAGCGCCCAGCGGCTGGCGTTCCACATCCTCAACATCGAGCGCACCGACGCGCAGAGGCTTGCCGAAGCCATCCTTCAGGTCAAGGAGAAGGTGCACTTCTGCCGCACCTGCTTCAACGTCACCGAAGCTACCGAGTGCCGCTTCTGCCGCGACCCGCGCCGGGACGGCTCGCTGATCTGCGTGGTCGAGGAGCCCAAGGACGTGATCGCCGTGGAGAAGACCCGCGAGTTCCGCGGCCTATATCACGTGCTGGGCGGGGCGATCTCGCCGATCGACGGCGTCGGCCCCGATGACCTGCGCATAAAGGAACTGCTGGGGCGCCTGGAGCGCACCCAAGTCGTCGAGGTCATCATCGCCACCAACCCCAACATCGAAGGGGAGGCCACGGCGATGTACCTGGCGCGGCTTCTCACCCCGCTGGGCGTGCGCGTCACGCGCCTCGCGAGTGGACTGCCGGTCGGCGGGGACCTCGAGTACGCCGACGAGGTCACCCTCGGCCGCGCATTCGAAGGCCGCCGCGAGATGAAGGGCTAAGTGCTCGCCCCCGCAGATCCGCCCACATTCGAGCGCCCCCGCATCCCCGATGGCCGCGTTGCTCGTTGCTTGCGTACCATCAAGGTACGCGGCGCTCCTCGCGGCCTTGCCCTCGGGGCGCGGTGACGCTCTCGGTGGTGGACGTACCTACGGGGGCGAGCACTAGCGCCCGATGCGCGGGGCACCCCACCGGCCGAAATGAACCCCGGTCGCGGTCGATATCCGCTGAATTCCGCATCACCGGAGATTCTGGTAACCTCTTCTCGGGCCCGTTCTGCGGGCCCTGTTTTGTGTGTATGGTTCGTTCTGGCAGTGGTCCGGAGGGATTCGTGGGAATCGTCGTGCAGAAGTACGGAGGCACCTCGGTAGGCGATGCCGAACGCATAAGGAACGTCGCGCGCCGGATCGTGGATACCAAGCGTGCCGGTCACGACGTGGTCGTGGTCGTCTCGGCAATGGGAGACACCACCGACAACCTGGTCGCGCTCGCCAAACGCGTGTCCGTCAACCCTCCCGGCCGTGAGATGGACATGCTCCTGACCGCCGGCGAGCGCATCTCTATGGCGCTGCTGGCGATGGCCATCAACGAGATGGGCTTCGTGGCCAAGTCCTTCACCGGCTCTCAGGCCGGCATCATCACCGACACCACGCACGGAAAGGCGCGCATCCTCGACGTGCGTCCGGGGCGAATCGGAGAAGCCCTTGCCCAGGGCAACATCGTGATCGTCGCCGGATTCCAGGGAGTCTCCACCGAACGCGACGTCACGACCCTGGGCCGCGGTGGCTCCGACACCACCGCCGTCGCCCTGGCCGCGGCGCTCGGGGCCGAGACCTGCGAGATCTACACCGACGTCGACGGGGTCTACTCGGCGGATCCTCGGATCGTGCCCGAGGCGCGGAAACTCGCCCAGGTCTCCTATGAGGAGATGCTGGAGATGGCGGCCACCGGCGCCAAGGTCCTGATGCTGCGCTGCGTGGAATACGCCCGGAACTACAACATCGTCGTCCACGTGCGATCCAGTTTCTCGGGCAACGACGGGACGATCGTGAGGAAGGAAGATGCCGCAATGGAGAGGGCAATCATCTCGGGGGTAACCCACGACACATCTGAAGCCAAGATCACGATCGTCGGCGTCCCCGACACCCCGGGTGTCGCCGCCCGCATCTTCCGGGATCTGGCCGACGCCACCGTCAACGTGGACATGATCGTTCAGAACGTCTCCCATGCCGGCCACTCCGACATCTCCTTCACCCTTCCCAAGGAGGACGGGCACCGCGCCGCGGGACTGCTGGAGACCCTGCGCTCACAGATCGGCGGAGAGAAGATCGTCTACGACGACGCGATCGCCAAGGTGTCCCTGATCGGCGCGGGCATGAAGACCCACCCGGGCGTGGCGGCCGACATGTTCGACGCCCTGGCCGCCGCCGGCATCAACATCGAGATGATCTCCACCTCCTCTATCCGCGTGTCCTGCGTGATCCGGGCCGAACAGGTGACCCAGGCCGTCAAGGTCATCCACCAGAAGTTCGACCTGAGCCGTGAGACAACCATCCGCGAGGTCTCCGGCAACCCCGTCGAGGAAGGGGCAATGCCGTGACGCGCCGGCTTCACACCGTCCTCGTGGGCGCCACGGGCGCCGTCGGCTTGGAGATGCTGCGCATCCTCGAAGGGCGCGACTACCCACTGGCGTCGCTGACCCTGGTGGCCTCCTCACGCTCGGAGGGAAAGCGCCTTTCCTTCCGCGGCGAGGAGCTGGTCGTCCAAGCCCTGTCCGACAAGGTGTTCAAGGGCCAGGACGTCGCCATCCTCGACGTTCCCGACGAGATCTCCCGAGAGTGGGCGCCGATCGGCGCCGCCGCCGGGTGCATTCAGGTGGACAACTCCGCCGCGTGGCGAATGGAGCCCGACGTTCCGCTCGTCGTGCCCGAGGTCAACCCCGAGGAAGTCCACAACGCTCCTCGCGGAATCATCGCCAGCCCGAACTGCACCACGCTGGCAATGGTCGTGCCCCTGGCCCCGCTTCACCGCGACGCCGGGCTGACCCGCCTGATCATCGCGAGCTACCAGGCCGCGAGCGGCGCCGGACAGCCGGGCATCGAGGATCTGTGGGAGCAAGCGGAGACTCTCGTCTCCGCCAAGGAAGCCGTTCGCCGGGGCGGAGCCGGGGAACTGCTGCCCCCCGCGCGAGCGTTCCGCCATCCACTGGCCTTCAACGTGATTCCTCAGTGCGGTTCGTTCCGCGAGGACGGCTACACCAGCGAGGAAGAGAAGCTGCTGAAGGAGACCCGCAAGATCCTGTCGCTGCCCGGCCTGTCGGTCTCGGCCACGTGCGTGCGGGTTCCGGTGCTGGTGGGCCACTCCCTGGCCATACACGCCACTTTCGAGCGGCCGATCACCCCGGAGCACGCCCGTCGCTTATTGGAGAACGCACCCGGAGTGGTACTCGTGGACGATCCCGAGCGCTTCGCCTACCCGACGCCTCTTCAGGCCGCGGGCCAGGATCCCTGCTACGTGGGGCGTATCCGCCAGGACCTTGCGGACCCGAAGGCCCTGAATCTCTTCGTGGCCGCGGACAACCTCCGCAAGGGGGCCGCACTCAACGCCATCCAGGTGGCCGAGCTTCTGGCTTAGCGCAGTGCGCCGGAAGTTCCCCTGCATTCGGACGCACCACACCAGAACCGGGCCGTCCCCTCGGAGCGCGCTGGGCCGGGTGCGATAATTCCGGCACCGCGCGGTGGAGGCGGCATTCGGACGGACGGGCGTATGAACGAGGTTCGCATGCGCAACGGCTGGGACGCCTTCTGGGCACGGCCCCCCCTTGCGGCGGAGCCGGTGACTCCAGCCGCGGAGATCGCACCCGCCGCGGTATCCACGCCCCAACCCCCGGCGGACGGAGTGGCGAAAGGCTGGGACACCTTCTGGCTGAACCCTCCGAGCATCCTGACCGAAGTTGCGCCGCTTGCGCCTCCTCCTCCCCCTCCACCCGCCCTTGCGGCGGAGACGGTTACCGGAACCGCCCTCGATGTCGCGCCACCATCCGGCACTGCCCCTGCGCCGCCAACTCCGGCGCCCACCGGGCGGGCGGCGGCAGCGCCAAGCGCCAAGCCCAAGCCCAAGCCCAAGCCCAAGCCGGCGAAGAAGGTCGCCCCACCCCGCAAGCCCTCAACCCCGAAGCGCGCCCTGCGCCGGCGGCGCATCATCACCCTCACCGTCCTCGGGCTGATAGTGGCCGGAGCGATTGTGGCCCTGGCTGTGGCAACCCCACGCCAGTCTCATCGCGACTCCGGCACGGCCGGGCTTCGGGTCTTCGACAGCCCACGCTATCCGTACCAGATCGCGTACCCACGTTCGTGGGAGGCGAGTTCCCTGCCCTACTCCAACGTCACCGCCGATCTCTTCCGCGCACCGACGTCCGGCGGGTACGCCGCCAACCTCAACGTCATCGCCGAGAGTGTCACTGCC
>JBBAAN010000092.1:0-8491 GCA_041658225.1 Actinomycetota bacterium | reverse complement strand
AGAACTCACTAGTGCTGGAGTCGATCGGCACCGCAACCGACATGACCATGTCAGGCGGCGAGGCCAAGCTGACCAAGGCGCTGCCGAAGGAAACGCTTGGAGTTCTCACCTTCTTCGACTTGAAGAGTGCCATCACGAAGGCGGAATCTCGGATGGCCACCTTGAAGATGATCCCCGGCCTGGGATCGACCCTGGAGGGGATGAAGACGCAGCTTCGCCAGACCACGGGTTTGGACTTCGACAAGGACATCCTGCCGTGGCTGGGCGGTGAGGTGTCGGTGGTCTTCGGCGGCATCCAACCGCCGGCTTCCGACGCGGCGATTCCCAACTTCCAAGCGGCCATAGTGGTCCAGCCGACCGACATGGCCGCGGCGCGGCGGACCCTGGAGAAGCTCAAGGCATTCGCCGAGGCCGGCCAGTTGCCCGTGCAGGACCACTCATCGGGTGGAGTGATCAAGTACGTGATGACCATAGCCGGCGTGCCGGAGGTCGCCGCGACCCTGGACTCCCAGCGGCTGGTAATCGGCACCAACCTCGCCTACGTGGAACGCCTGGCCGCGGCCTCGGGGGCGAAGCTGGGAGACGACCCCGCCTACCGGGCGGCCTTGGGCAACGCGTCGGGCGAGACGCTCCTCCAGGTCTATCTGAGCGTCGGGCGCATCAAGGACGCCGTGCTATCGATGCTGGGTCCGGAGGCCGAGCGCGCCTATCAGAGCAGAGGCAAGGAGTACCTGGATCCGCTGGACAGCATCTCCGTGCGCGCCACGCGCGACGGGAAGTTCCAGCACACCCTGGTGGTCGTCCGGGTCCGCAAGTAACTGCGGCAAGTGACGGCCGTAAGTGGCAACCGGCAAGCGGCCGGATTGCCCGAACTGTTCGACTCACCGGCGGGGTAGTTGCTCGGTCAGACTCGCGAACCCAGGCGCCGGTGAGCGGGGAGCGCGCAGTAGTCGCTGCCCTCGACCGCTGACCGCCGGCAGCGCTGCCCCGAAGCGGTCTCAGCCCTGCACCGCCCTGGCTCGACTTCTGCTCTCTTGCCGGCCTTGACCGGCCGCAGCCCGCTCGAGGCTATCGCCTTCACCGCCGCAGACTTCTTGGCACCCGGGGGCGCCTTCACCGCCGGAGCCTGCGCCGTTTGCCTTCCATGCCCCGGCGCCGGCCGAGCCTCCGTCTTCTTGGCGGCAAGCGGAACCGGCACCTCGACGCCCGACGACCGGTTCAGCACCGCCTTGTTGGACCCGAGGTAGGAAGCGATGACCTCCGGGTGTTGTTGGATCTCGGTAGGAGTGCCTTGCGCGATCTTGCTGCCCGACTCCAGGGCGATGATCGTCTCGGCCAGGCCCATGATCAGCGGCATGTCGTGCTCGATGATGAACATCGTCGCACCGGTCAGATCCTTGATCCGGCGAAGGACCGCGCCCAGTGCCTCGACTTCCTTCTGGGCTATACCCGCCGAAGGCTCGTCCAGCAACAGCAGCTTGGGTTCCAGGGCAAGCACACAAGCAAGCTCTGCTATGCGCCGGGTGCCCGTGGAGATCTCGCGGATGAACTTGTCTCGATAGGAGGCAAGCCCCATGGCCTCGATCAGTTCGTCCACCCGAACGGCCTTCTTCCTCTCTCTCGACCGCTCGTTGGGAAGAGAGAAGACGCTGTCGAGCAGCCTCGAGGGGGCCCGCTTCTCCTGGGCCACCAGGATGGACTCGAAGACCGTCAGGCTCGGGAACAGACGCGCGTCCTGGAACGAACGGATCATGCCCAGCTTTGCTCGGTGCTCTGGGCCCATGTGAGAGACGTTCTTGCCGTCGAACTTGACGTGCCCGGAGGCGGCGCGAGTGAACCCGGCCACGCATTCGAACAGCGTCGTCTTGCCGGCCCCGTTCGGTCCTATCAGCCCGACGATGCTCCCCTGCTCCACGTCGAGGCTGACGTGGTCCACCGCGTGGACCCCGCCGAAGCTCACGCACAGGTCGCTGACCTCCAGCAGGGCGCTCACCTGGATCCCTCCGACGTCCCGCTGGCCACAGCGTGAGTCCGGTCCGACTCGAGGATCTCCGCTGCCTCCGCGAGTTGAGCGTTGGCCGGCTCGAGGATCGCGGAGGCTTCTTCGACGACCGCTTGCGAGCCCCTCTTGGCTAGAACCCTCTTGAACAGCAAGTCCCTGGCGCCGTACAGCAGTTGCGCGAAGCCGCCGGGCAAGAACATCAGGATCGCGAGTAGACCAATCGACGTGGAAGCAAGCCTGAGCTGCGCAACGTGAACCAATCGGTCGATGCCGTAGACGAAAGCGGCACCCGCCACCGCACCGGGTATCGACCCCAGCCCTCCCATGATGGCCACCGACACGATCCGCAGGCTCTCGGCAACCCCGAAGTTGTTGACCGAGAATCCCTGTATGCCGTGGCCGTAGATCGCACCGGCGAAAGCGGCGAGGAAACCGGCCGCGCCGAACGCCATCAGCTTGGTGCGGGTCAGAGGGACGGTGAAGGCGGCCGCGCCCAACTCGTTGTCCCGCACGGCCACGAAGTTGCGGCCGATTCCGCTCCTGAGAAGGTTGCGCGTGAGCAAGACGGCCACCACCAGCCCGGCCAGGGCGATGAAATAGTAGGAGCGCTGGCTTGCGAAGTTGATCGGACCCATGTAGGGCCGCGGGGCGATGACCCCGACTCCGGCCATCCAGTCCTGGCCCAGCAACCACTTCTGGGCAACCAGAGCGAACCCGAGGGTGGTCACCGCCAGGAACAGTCCTTTGATTCTCAGCGCCGGAATGCCGATGGCCACCGAGAGCGCGGCCCCCACCAGGCCGGCCGCCACGAGCGAGACCACGAACGGCATCGAGGCGTTCGCGGTGAACTGATAGCTCGCCGCCGCCCCGACGCCGAACAGTCCGATCTGGCCGAGGGATATCTGACCCGCATACCCGGTCAGCAGAGTGACCGAAAGCGCCACGACGGAGAAACAGACCACGGTGGTCAGCAAGAAGGTTTGTGAGTTGGACAGTCCCATCGGCAGAACGGCGGCGATCGCCAACGCGAAAAGCCCCAGCCCCCAGTTCATCCACCTGATCCAGCGAATGCCCTGCAGCTCTCTGGGGACAGGACGAGCGACCTGGGTGAGCTGCCAGCTGGAGGACTCCTCCGCGCGGGCCCCCTGCTTGCGCCGGGTCTGGAACAAGAGAGCCCCCAGAATGACCAGGAAGAGGACAAGCTCCACCTCACCCCCGATGGGCCTGTTCCAGAACACCACCTGCTCTATCACGCCGATGCCGATCCCCGCGGCAAAGGTGCGCGGCAGCGAGGTCATCCTCCCCACCACCGCGGCCGCCATGGCTCGCATCAGCAGCCCGGGGCCAAGCGACTCGGTGGTGAAAAGACCCTTGCCCGGGGCCAGCATGATGGCGGTCAGGCCGGACAGGGCGGCGGCAAGCATCCACACGAAGGAGGACACCCTCCTGGTGGGAATACCCACCGCCCGGGCCAGGTCACCATTCTCGGCCGAGGCCCGCACGCCCACCCCGAAGCTGGTGAACCGGAAGAAGGCAATGAGGGCCAGCGTGGCCAGCGGCACCAGCAACAGGATCATCAGGTGGCTCACGTTCAGCACCAGGTACTTGCCCACATTGAACGATCTCGTGAACGGCTGAGGGTAGCCCCCGAGCGTGTTCTTCACCGTCTTGGTGAGGATGTAGGTCGTGAGAAGGAATAGCTGAGCCACACCGAGGGTCGCCACCAGGACGATCAGCCTGGGCGCCTTTCGCAGCCGGCGTATGACGGTGGCTTCCACCACCCCACCCAAGGCCCCCGCGACCCCCAGGGCCAGGAAGAACGCGACCCAGTAGGGGACATGGTGATCCTTCACGAGAATCGCCAGGACCACCGCCGCCACGGCACCGACCTCGCCATGGGCCAGGTTGATGATGCGCGAGGACTTGTAGATCAGCACCAGCCCCAACGCCAGGACGGAATAGGAGAGACCCACGACCAGGCCCAGGACGATCACCGGAATCGGGACCTGGAAGTGGAAGGGCCAATGCAGGACGAAGACCAGATCCATCAGGCGCCTCCGGCCAGATGCGTCTCGGCGCCTTGCAGGAAGACGCTCCTCAGAAGGTCGTCTCGCTCGAGCAGGTCTGCCGCCGGACCCCCGAAGCGGATCTGGCCCCGCTCCATGAAGTAGGCGGTAGTCGCGATGGACAGGGCGACGTTCACCGACTGCTCCACCAGCAGCAACGTCGTGCCGCGGTCCCGGAAAGCCTCCACGATCCCGATGAGCTGCTCCAGGATCACCGGAGCCAGCCCGAGGGAAAGCTCATCGATGAGGAGCAGCTTGGGGTGGGCGATGAACGCCCGGCCCAGGGCGAGCATCTGCTGCTCGCCTCCGGAGAGGGTTCCCGCGAGCTGGCTCTTGCGTTGCTCGAGAACCGGGAAGTAGGAGAAGACCTCCTCGATCCCGCGCTCGACCCTCGCGCGATCCCGGCGGAATGTATATCCCCCGGTGCGCAGGTTCTCGAGCACCGTCAAGGACGGGAAGGTGGCCCGACCGCCGGGAACCTGCGACATCCCCAGGCGGACCTTGTTCTCGGCCTCCTCCCACGTCACATCCTTGCCGAAGAAATGCACCGAGCCCCGCATGGGCTTCTCCAGCCCGCACACGGCGCGAAGCAGTGTCGACTTGCCCGCCCCATTGGTACCGAGAAGCGCGACAATCTCCCCTTCCTCGACATCCAGGTCGACGTCGAAGAGAACTTGGAGTTGGTCGTAGGCGAAGTTGAGAGAGCGGACCCTCAGCGCCAGATCACGCCCGCTCGGGCCCTTGATGGGTTCCTGGGATTGGCGAAACTCCCGCTCCACGTGGGCGATGTCGGCGTCGATGGTGCTGCCTCCCCGCGCCATCAGGAGCCCGCCCATGAGACCCATGGGGCCCAGGAAGGCGAAGGCGACGCGGATGCCCCAAGCGTCCGCGACGGATCCCACGATCGCTCCCGCGGCGACCCCTCCGAACAGGGCCACGAAAAGGCCGAGGAGCGCGAACATCAGCGGGCGCAGGCGGGGAGGGCTGATGGCCGAGAGGATGGCGTACAGTGGGGCGGATGCGGCCCCCACGCAGAAAGTGGCCACCCAGGCGACCGGGACGAAGAGCCAGATCGAAGGGAGGAAGACGGCCAAGCTCAGAACGACCGAGTAGGCTGCGATGCCGCCTCCGACCAGATAGGTAGCGTTGCGCGCGCTTCGCTTGAAGACCTTCTCCCCGACGCGTCCCCCCACCAGGGTCCCGACGAGCGAGGCCGACGCCAGGAAGGCCGCGATGAACCCTCGCCCAGCTTCACCGATGTGGAAGGCGTCCTCGTAGAGGACGCTGGCGAACACCGCCCACCCGATGAGCGCAAAGCCCAGGACTCCGATCCCGACCAACTGCCGCTTGAAGGTGGGGATTCGCAGCAGTCGCGTTATCGCCTGCCGGAGGCCCAGATCCGAAGCGGCCCCCTCCACCTTGAATTCGGAAGCCTCGACGGTGCGGACGATCTGGGACTTGGGCTCGTTCAGCCGTCGTGAGACGACCAGGGCAACCAGGCTGGGGAGGGTGAGGACCGGGAATGCAACTCGCCAGATGCCGTCACCGTGCATGAACAGGCCGAGTAGGCCGGCGATGGCCGGGCCGATGAGGTTGGCCAAGGGAACGGCGGAGGTCTCGATGGCCAGTACCCGATTCCACGTGTCCACGGGGTAGGTGTCCGTCAGAAGAGATTTCCCAACGGGGTCCACCGCTCCCTTGGCCACGCCGGCGGCGACGCGCATCCCGAAGAACGGGATCAGCCGCACCGCGAAGGCAGTCGCGAAGCCGATCACGCTCCAGGCCCCGGCCGCCCATCGAAGCACCTTCGCCCGGTTCAGCCTCACCCCGAGATATCCGACCGGCACGCTCGCGAGGATCATCAGGAGAACCTCGACACCGACCAGGGTGCCGAGGGTCTTGTTGTCGATCCCGAAGTAGCGCTTCAGGTTGGGAGCAAAGACACCAAGTATGGCGGCATCCAACTGCCTGACGAGATTGAGGGTGAACACGATTGCCAGCGGGTACCCGCCGGCCGCGGCCACCGTCTTCCTCAGAGGGACGACGTCCTCCGACGACAGGAGCTCGCGCACTCGCCCCAACGTATTCGCCACTTCCTCGTCCCCGCTCCCTGTGCGCCCGTCCGCTCCGGCGGTGGCGCTGCCCAACCTGGCCCAGCTATCTCAGCGGCGGTCGGATGTCATCCGGCCCACCGACGCGGCCCATCCGCTCCCGGGCCGGCGCCAGGTCGAGGCCCCCCGCGGAACCGCGACCGCTGCACATCCGCCGCGCCGGACGCCCCACCGCGCGGGTGCCTGCGTCAGGTAGTGCGCGACCTCGCGGATGGTAACGGCCGGCCCCCCAGCGGTCAAAGCACGGGATTGCCCCACCGGCGGTCCTCCGGCTCGCCGTGACGGAACCGACCGACGAGACCACTCCTGCGCGGCGCTGCCCGTTCCGGCCGTCGATCCACTCCCACGTCGGGTCCCTACCACGTGCCTTTCCTGAACCCCTCCGTGTGGAGGTAGCAGCCACCCGAGGAGGTGCAGCCGGACTTCCACTTGACGACGGCGAAGTAGTCGGCCCCGTCAAGCTTGCCTCGCGCATAGGAGAGCCGTTCGGTGACGGCCACCCGGTGAGACCAGGTCCCCAGCCCGTCGAAGGCGGCGAGGAGGGAGCGGCGCGTGGGGTTCACGCCGGCTCGCCGGGCGACCTCGGCAAACAGCGCCAGGTGTTCGCAGTAGTAGGTCATGTTCGCGATCTCGATGGAGTCGCGCCGCGAGGCGTCGTTGGGATCGGGGCCGATGCTCAGCCCGTGAGCCTTGTAGACCGCCTCACAGTCCCTGAACGCCTGGTTCTTCGGGAGCTGGCCCGGCGTCACTTCAGTGCTCCAGGCGGAGGTGATTCCCCTGGTCCCCTCCCACTGAGACGCCGGGAAGCTGGCCGTGGACTCGGATGTGGCCATGAGCCCGAAGTCCGAGACCGTGTAGCGTGGCTTGTAGGCGGCCGCGTCCGCCTGCTGCGCCCAGATCAGCATCTGCAGGAAGTTCGTGACCGGCCAGACCAGGTCGACCCCGCTCGCCTTGAACTTCAGCGTTGAGGCCTGGCCCTCCACCTGCGCGGCATCGGGGTTGGGAGACCCCGAGTAGCTGAGCGCGGCCACCTCGGTAACCTGCAGCTTTCGCTGCTTCATGTAGGGGATGAGGACGTCGTTGACCACCTGGCGATCCTCGGGCACCTCGGTGTAGACGATGCCGTTGCGGGTCTTGGATGTCGCCAGACCTGATGAGATTGCCCAGTCGACCCAGTTCTTGAGCAGGCGATCCTTGTTCATCATGGTCTGGTGGACCCAGCCCTTCTCACGGCGGACGTTCGTGTCGGCGGAGGAGTTGTTGCCGGTGATCAGCGGAGTCTCCTTAGTGGCCAGGCAGACCTCCGGGTCGCCCCAAAAGCCTATGGGTGCGAGGACAGCGAAGGCCTTGAAGTCCTCGGCCGCCTTGACGCAGGCGGCGCTTCTCTCATCCTGGCTGAGCGGGTTGTAGCGGTGCAGCTTCACTACGAGCTTCCGCCCGTTGATGCCTCCATGGCTGTTGATGTCGTCCACGAAGGGCTTCATGACCTCCTCGTGCCTCCTGCCTTCGTACTTGATGCCGACGGACTCGAAGCTCGACTCGTTGGAGGCCAGGATCGCCAGCACGATCTCGCCCTTGGTCACCCCGCGGTCGGAGGCCGTACGGGCCGCCTGCGAGCCGGTCGCGTTCGCTGAAGGGGTGAGGGATCCCTTGGCCGTAGTCCGTCCGCCGGAGGCCGACGCGGGGCCGGGCGTTTCCGATCCAGTGGGCGTCGCGGCCAGGTCAGCGCCGGTGCCCTGCGTTTCCTGGGTGGCCTGAGAGGAGCCGTCCGTCTGGGCGCCGGCATTGTGGCCCATCCGCTGCGTCCCGCAGGCCGACAGTGCCAGGCTCAGGGCGAGGGCGCCCAAGATCCACGCACGAAAGGATCTCCCCATCACCGTTCCCCCTTCTTCGTTGGGGTACCCAGACGTGTGAACCGTCCTGTCGCAGCCATACACCACCATGTGCCTCCACATGCCCCCGCCCCACATGGAGTCATGGTTGATTCATACCTGTAGACACGCGAAGCCCGTCAATCCAGCCGGGATTCGGGTCCAGACTCCCCGGCGCCCGCACCAGATCGGACGCCCAGATCGCCTCGATCAGGGCCAGCCGGTTGATCTGGTTGGTGCCTTCGTAGATCTGGTTCAGCCGAGCGTCGCGCATGGCCTTCTCGGCCCGGTTCGCCGTCAAGTACCCGTGATCGGCCATCAGTCCCATAGCCCGGGTCGCCACCGCGAAAGCCCGGTCACCGCAGAAGGCCTTCGCGGTGCTCGAGACCCCCTGCGCCGGGGTCCTGCGCCGAGCCGACTGCCACACCAGCCCTCGCATCG
>JBBAAN010000091.1:0-9137 GCA_041658225.1 Actinomycetota bacterium | reverse complement strand
GGTTTCCAGCGGAACTGGTTCGCACAAAGAGCAGGAGGATAACCCGCGGCGCGCGGCGGCGCTCGCGCTCACGGGACCGGCACCCTCCTTGCCGCGAACCATGGGGCAGTCAGGGCGGTGATACTTCGATCCACCCGGGATTGCGACCAGGGATTGCGCGACCGCGGTCGAAGGTAGCGTCGCGCGCTCTCTCTCTGGGCTGCCGGACTTGCGGGCGGCGGCCGGCCGAGATGGTGACGGCGTGGGTGAGTTGGAGCCGTAGCCTGGGTCTGTGTTGGCCACGAGGTTCCCGGCTGGACGCAGCAGGGCGGCATGGAGTTCGGCGATCTGTTGCTCGACCCGGTCGAGACGCCCCAGCTCGCGGCGAAGCTCCTCGGTCTTGAGGAAGAAAGCGCCGACCCCCACGAGCACCATCCCCGTTATCCCTCCGGAGATGAAGTAGGGGATCTGTTTGGCGGCGAGCACCTGGCGGGATGCCCCCAGGTAGGCGAACAGAATGGCGCAGGCGCCGACCGCCATCAGGATCCATCCGACGATAGGTCGGACGGATCGCCTGGCCCATTGCCAGAACAGGGCCGGGTCAGGAACCTCGTCCGGCGCCTGCCGAGCTACTGGTCGCCGACCGTACTCGCCGTTCGCGGATTCCACGCGACTATCTCCCTTCCAGGTTGGTGCCTCGCCGTTCGCTCCGCCGTTCTCTCTCACCCAGTCCCATCACCTTAGTGCCCCCCGGCGCAGCCAGTGACGGTCGGCGAGGGAGAGGAGGGCGAGAGCGAAGATGGCAACGGCGCCGGCGACAAGAAGAGGTACCAAGTCGAGCCGGAGGAGTTTGCGCAAACGCACCGTGCCCGCCCTCAGCGTGCTCTCGGTCGTCGCGGTACCCCCGGGCTGGGTGACGGCCGGGAACGCGGCTGGTGCGCCGGGGCTGGTGGTGGTCGTCAGCCCTGACGGGGTCGCTTTCGCGCCAAGGACCTCGGTGATGGTGGGATTCGCGGGCGTCTCTTGGGACGCATAGGCGGTGGCGCTCGTGATGCCCATCACGAAGTTGCCGACGAGAGAGGTGCCGGCAGGCACCTGCGAGGCGTCCAGCTTCCAGGTCATGACCATGCCGGTTGCGTCGGAACTGGCGGTACCGTCGCGTGTTTCATGCCTCGCCTCCACGAGGCGGACGCTTTGTCCCGTTGCCTGGAACATCTGCGCGACCGCGCCTCGCAGTGCCCCCATTGGGCCTTCCGTGGAATTCCCCGCCACGACCAGGCCCTGTTCGGTGACCTCTGCCGGCTGCCCGTTGGCCGTGGCCCCACCCACCGTGACCCGGGACTCGGTGTCCATGTGGCCCTTGCCGTCCGACTTGGCGATGGATATGGCCTCCAGCGAGTCGATTCGCACCGCCCCTCCAAACATGGAGATCCCGGAAAGCCGGGCGGTTGCCTCGACCACGAGCGCGCCGCCCTCGCTGAAGCCCTGATGTGTCACCGCTTCCATGCTTCCCACGTAGAACAGGGCCAAGGAGGGGTCGAGCGAGGTGGCCCCCGGAGCCATGACCGTGTAGCCGCTCATGGTGGCGTTGCTGGATGCCGAGTCGGTGCCGGCGTGCGCGCGGACGTCTCCCTCTTTGAAGGACATGGGTCCGGCCGCCACGGTCTGGCCCTCCACATCGGAACTCGCGTCGGGGTTGGAGGGGTACTGGGCTTCGGCGACGAGAGGGTAGGAGGGCTGCTTTGGCAACGCTTCGCAAGGGAAACCCGCAGAGCACATGGGACCAGTGATCATGCCGAGGAACTGGCTCGATATGAAGGCGGGGCCCTGAGTGACCAGTGTGCCGGGGTATGCGCTGGCAGCCGTGGCCGTAGACACGCCGCCGGAGGCGAAGCGTGACTGGCCGAACGGTGTGTCGATGCGCCCCAGCTCTGAGAAGGCAACCGGGGGGCTGACGTTGACGGTCCCCTCCATGCCGGTGGCGAAGGCATGCCCGTCGAAGACCGGGGGCGGGGTCGCGGTGGGTTTTGCGGTGGCGGGCGCCACGAAGGCGGCCAGGCCCAGAGACGCAGCCGCCAAGAGGCAGGCGCGCGCCAGCCAGTGCCTCCTGGTGGTATCGAGTAGTCGAATCCGGGACATGGCCCCGCCCCTCACTTCGACCGCATAAGAACCGGACGTATTATGTGTCACTTCGCCACGAGCGGCCACAATCCTTCCGGGAGCCCTCCAAGATCGGGGCCGCGTCTGGGGTTGCCCGGCGGGACTCAACTTGCTTGACAGGTTCCTATACCCTCCCTGCAGCGGGCGCGTCCCTCTTTCGAGCAGGTCGGGCCGGGCCGGACGAGCGGGCCGACTCTCGAAGAGGCCCGGGCTCACGACCGCGAGGCGAGGTCACTCTCGCTCTCCATGGAACAGTTGCGCGACGGATCCCGAGGGGATCCCTTGGGAGAGGAGGAAGCACGTGGAACCCATAGGCTTTGACAAGAAGAGGGCCGACGGGATCATGGCGGCCCGAGGAGTGAACGTGTTGGTCTTGACATCCCCGGAAAACGTCTTCTACACCTCCGGCTTGCCCGTCCGTCATGTGGAGCACAACCCGATACTGTTCGTTCTCGCCAACCAGTACCCCACGATGACGGTGATCCCGAGGGGGGGCGAGGACAGCGTCATCACCTGGGTCATGTTCGATTCCTCTCTCACCTGGATCAAGGACTTCTGCGGAGCACTGACCAGGGACGGCGCGGTCGAGGGGGTCATCTCCAGGGTCGGCGCCGGCGGCAATGCCAAACTGAAGGTGGGCATAGAGAGCAGCGCTCCCTTCTACCTCTTCGAAGCTCTCCGGAGCGCATTCCCCAATGCCGAGCTGGTGGTGGTGGACGACATCATGCTGGAGCTCAGGACCATCAAGAGCGCGGAGGAGGTCCGCAGGATTCGAGAGGCCACCCGCATCGCGGAGAAGACCATATCCGCGTTGATCGAGCATCTCGAAGAGGGGATATCGGACCTCGATCTGTTGAAGCTCGCCAAGATAGCCACGCTCAACGAAGGCGGGAGCGGCACCAACCACCTCACCCTGAGCGTGGGAGACAGCGATCCCGAGGCGCCGGGGACGGGACGAAGGATCAAGAGCGGAGAACTGACCCGCTTCGACACCGGAGCCATGTACGCGGGTTACGTGTCCGACGTGTGCCGCCACGCCTGTCTGGGGGAGGCGCCGGCGGAGGCGGTGAACATAGTCGCGCGCACGGTCGAACTCCAGCGGGTCTGTGTGGACGCGATAAGACCCGGTGTGACCGCCGGCGAGGTAGAGGACGTGATGAACAGGGAAATGGAGCGCATCGCATCCGGGATGCCCGTATTCACCATGGGTCACGGCGTCGGGCTGAACACCGAGGAATCGCACTTCCTGCCCACCGGCTTGTGGGGGAGCAGGGACATGGTCTTCCAACCCGGCATGGTGTTCGACCTGGAGTACTGGGCCCTCTACCCACCCTACGTGAACAGGCTGATCGGCATGGAAGACACCTACCTGGTCACGGAGACTGGTTGCGACAGGCTGTCAAGCTTGGACCAGAAGATCTTCTCCAGATAGGGGATTCGGTGGATCACCGCCAACGCAGCCATCGGGGATGAGGGGGCGCTCGAATGGGGTGTATCTGTGGTGGCGAGCACTCAGTCCGAACCCGCTCTCGGCCACCGGTGCCTCGAAGCACCGGCGGCGTCGACGACTTGCCGTCGTCATGAAGAAGCGGAGATCTCCCAACACAAGGAGCCGGGGATGGAACAGGTGAGGGTTGCGGTGCTGGGGCTCGGATTCGCCGGCTACCTGCACTACAGCTCGTACCAATCGTTGGGCGAGACGGCGAAGCTGGTGGCCATCTGCGATCCCAACGAGGAGAGACTGGGCCAGCACGCCGAGATATCGGGCGTCGAGCCCCACACGGACTACCGGCGGCTGCTCGAGCGCAAGGATATCGACGCCATCGACATCTGCCTGCCACATCATCTGCACACCGACGTGGCGGTCGAAGCCGCACAGGCGGGCAAGCACATCCTGATGGAGAAGCCCATAGCCACGACCGTCGAAGACGCCGACAGGATGATCAGGGCGGCCCGGGACGCCAACGTCACGCTGATGGTGGCGGAGAATCACCTCTTCGTCCCCGCCCACCGCAAGGTCAAGCAGATCCTGGATTCCGGGGTCATCGGCAAGGTGTTCCTGGTCAGGGCCTTCGAGGGCGTCATCAGCGAGCTGACCCTCAACCCGAACCCCGACGACTGGAGGAACCTGCCCCACAACCAGGGCGTCCTGCTCGACATGGGCGTCCACAAGTTCGCGCTCCTGCGATGGCTGCTGGGGGACCTCGACTCGGTCTTCGCCATCAAGGACAAGCTGGTGGTCAAGGACTCGGCCCCCACCTACGACGACACCGCGCTGATCACCACCAAGTTCCGCAGCGGAGTCGTCGGCGAGATCGTCGTGACCGCCGGGGTACCGGGAGGGGAGACCAACGCCCTCGAGATCTACGGCACGGACGGGACGATCCTCGAGAACCACGCCTGGACCAGGCCGGTGAAGTACATGACCAGGAAGACCTCGCCCTCGATAGGGGTGTGGGTCTACCCGGCGAAATGGCATCGCCCGAAAGTGGAGCACGGAATCTTCCCCGAGTACTACAACATCTCGTTCCGCAACGAGGTCAAGCATTTCGTCGAGTGCGTGTTGGAGAACAAGAGACCCGACATGACGGGTGAGGACGGAAGGGAAGCGCTCAGGGCATCCATCGCCGCGGCGGAGTCCGCTTCGACGGGGCGGATGGTGAAGGTGCGTTCTCGCGCTTGAAAGGAGCCGTAGGTGCGCTCTCAGGTCGGATTCCTCATCTCCCTGGTCGGCACCGCGATGACCCACGCGGGTATGGCCTTCCTCAAGCGGGGAGCGGACCAGGTCTCCAGCATCACCTGGCGGCTTCGCCTGGGTGTGGTCGTCGAGCTCTTCCGCTGCCGCATCTGGCTGCTGGGGACCGTGCTGCAATTCGGGTCCTTCGGGGCGCTCATGGTGGCCCTGGCGCTTGCGCCCGTGACGGTCGTGATGCCGGTATGGAACTCCGGGATCCTCATCTTCGTCTTCCTGAGCATCGCCTACCTGAAGGAGCGCCTCACGGCCCGAGAGAAGCTGTTCGTGACGCTCGTCGTGGCCGGGCTCTTGATTCTTGGTGTGAGCCTCTCGCGCTCGGAGGAGGTCTCTCGCCCGGTTCCCAACGTCCCGGTCGCACTGTTTTGCGTCGCGTCGATGGCGCTGGCGCTCGTTGTCGTCGGCGCAACCCGACGCATGCGCCGGGTGATGGACTGGGGACTTGGGATCGGCGTGCTCGCCGGTACCCTCACGGGCCTGGCCACCGTGGTGCAGAAGGGCTTCGTGATGGCCCTCGCCCATCCTCCGAAGGCCGCCGAGGTGACCCTCTACGCGATCGCGGTCATCGTCACGAACGTCCTCTCCTACATCATGCTGCAGGGGGCACTGCAGCGAGGGAAGGCGATCAACGTCGTGCCGGTGTTCTCGGGCTTGGGCGGAGTGCTTCCCATCCTGGCCGGCTTCGCCGCTTTCTCAGAGGCTCTGCCGTCGTCGTCGTGGCGTGCGGCGGCGCGTGTCGCCTCGATCGCGTTCATAGTCGTTGGCGCGCTCGGGCTCTCGCGGTTCAGTGAGGCCCCGGAGGGACCGGCGGCAAGTGTGGTCGCCGAGCCCCCGCAAGGCACTGCCTCATAGGCGCGCCGTTCTCTCGGCGCTTGCGGTCGAGCCCGCGAGGGCTTCCGGGGGTGGCCCCGGCGCTGTCCCGGATGCCCCTCCGAACCGCGAGAGACCTACCGACCCGGCGATGATCAAGAGCGTGCCGGCAATCCTGGCCGCCATTCGCCACCCGGCGGGCAGGGTCTCCCCGAACACCCAGAATCCTCCAAGCACCGGCAATACGCTCGACACCCCCCCCATCGCCGGCACCACGGTCATCGCTCTCCCACGCTGGAATGCCGCCTGCAGGAGCGCGTAGAAGCCCAAATTGGTCAGCGCTGTGGCCACGACGTAGGCAAGCGCACCCAGGCTGAGCAGACCGTCGCGGCCGACGACGGCCGTCAGCCCTTTCTGGGTGAGCATTGCACAGCCCCCGAAGACGCCGGAGACCAGACCCAGGCCGACTCCCCAGTCCACCCCTGCCGAGGTCTTCCGCATGACCCCGATCAACAGCGCCACGCCGGCCAGGGCTGCGAGCGAGAAAAGCGCCAGCTTGAGGCTTGCCACCGGGGTGGCGCTCTCACCCGAGGACTCGAGACTGACTCCGAGAATCGGCAGCCCCGCGATCACGAACCCGATGAAGACCTTCTCGACTAGGCTGGTGCGCTCCCGCAGATACCAGGTCGCGAGAAACACCAGCACGAGGATCCCCGAGCTGATCACGGGCTGGACAACGGACACGGGGACCAGAGACAGCGCCCCCAGGTAGAAGCCAAACGACACCACCTGGAGGAAGGTCCCCAGGAGCCAGATCCGGCAGCGCGTGAACTCGCGGATCACACTCCAGCTCGGACGCAGCGTCAACCGCGATACCTGATCGGCGCCGCGCTTGAGCAAGGCAAGCCCCGTGTTCGAGGCGATCGCGCCGACGAGCGCGAGGACGAACCCCACTTTCACGCCCACCTGCCGCGCTCCCCCCTACCTATCCCCACCGGCTCTCTGACCACCGGTCTCAGCCGAACCGCCTGATCCCCCATCACGTCGGACAGCACCTCGACCCAGAGCCTCCGAACACCGGTCTCAGCCGGACTGCCGGATTCAGCCCCTCCAGAAAGCGAGCGACAACCGGCCTTCCTCGCACCCGCCGAAGCTCACCTCGCCGTCCACCCTCCGTCTACGAGAACATCGGCCCCCGTCATGAAGGAGCCGCCTTGCCCGCTCAAGAATACGATGACCTCCGCGATCTCCTCAGGCCGGGCCCACCTTCCGAAGGCCTGCTCGCGTTCTCGCTCCGCGCGCACCTCCGCCTCCGGCAGTCCGTGGCGGCGGGCCTCGCCCTTGACGTCGCTGCGCAGCATCGGGGTGTCGACGGACCCGGGGCTGATCGAGTTGACCCGGATTCCCGCCGGCGCCAGCTCCCAGCCGAGCGCTCGCGTGAAGGAAAGGAGCGCTCCCTTGGTAGCGCCGTAGACGGCGTGGTTCACCTGGCCCACGTGTCCGGAGACGGAAGCGACGTTGATGATGGCCGGGGACTCCGCCCGGGTGAGCAGCGGGATGAACTCGCGACACATCAACACGGCGCCCCCGACGTTGATGTCCACGACTCGACGGAAGTCCGCCCAGGTCGTGTCCACCAGAGGCTTGACGAGGACCACTCCCGCATTGTTGACGAGCACGTCAACCTGCCCGTACCGCTCACCGACCCAATGCGCAAGCGCCACAACTTCTTTCTCCACGGACACGTCGCAGCGCCTGAACTCGATCTCCCCTTGGCCGCTTCGCGCCGCAGTCTCCAGCTCCTCGCCGGCCGGCAGGACGTCCACCGCCACGACTCGGGCGCCTTCGCGCTCGGCGAACAGTCGAACCGTCGCGCACCCAATGCCCTGACAGGCCCCCGAGACCACCACCACTCGCCCGGAACCCTTCTTCGTCATAGCCCCAACATCCTCCGCGCCTCGTCGACCGAAGCCACGCGCCGGCCGAGCACCTCGGCCATCTCCACGGCCTCAGCCACCAGTTTCGGGCTGGACGCCCGCTCTCCCTTCCGGTCGAACGGCCAATCCTCGGTGCCCACCCTGATGTGGTCGCCTCTCTGCACTGCGACCGTATGGACCTCGCGCTGGTGCTCACCCATCACACTGACGATTGGAGCGCAGCCTTCCGGCAACATGGCCCGCCGATACAGGTACTCCTCAACTGTGGGTGGAGACCAGGACCCGCCGGGCCACCCCAGGAACAGAGTCGTGATGTGGGGCGCGTCCAAGAGACCCTTGCCGAGCAGGAACTCGAGGTTCCAGATGGACCCGCTGTGCCAGACCTCGAACTCCGGCTTGACTCCATGTTCACGACACAGGACGGCGTAGTCGCAGAGCTCCTCCCGTGGGTGAAGAACGTGGTTGTCCAGGTTCAAGAATGCCTCGTCGTGATGGCTGAGCATCACCGAGATCATCTCGGCCTTGCAGCGGAACACATCCACGCGCTCCTGCGCCGAAAGGGTCGACATCCCGCACTGGATCAGGATGTCGCTCTCCGCACGGATCCCTTCAATGGCTTCCTTCCACACACCGCCCGCATGGATATGCAGCACGGCCGCTCCCGCGTCCCGGCAGCGCCTCCCCGCGGCCACCAGCGCCTCGACATCCACCTTCTCGCCGCCGGCTTCGCGGTCGGCGGCGGGCCAGAGCCAGCTTTCGCTCGTCGTGGCCGTGATGATCAGCGGATCCACTCACACCTCCCCGGCTGGCGAAACTCGGCAATCCTTCTCGAACCGTCTTGCGGACCCGGCGGCCACATGGCACACAAGTCCGCCCGCCGTCGCCTACAGCGCCATCTCGATCCCGCCCGCCGCTGCGGATTCATAGGCGCGCTCCGCCACTCGAAGCGCGTACACACCGTCCATCGGGTCCACCTTCGGTGCTCGACTCTCGGCCACCGCCTCGACGAAGTCCCGCACGCCGGAGGCCACCGAGTGGAACTTCCACAACGCTACGTCCCGCCGAGCCTCGAGGGGCACTCCCTCCAGATCCGCCGCACCCCGGTAGTGGATCGCCGGCGGGTCGGCAAGCTGATCGATGAGGATGCTTCCCTCGCTGCCATACACCTCCAGGCGCTCCGTCCACGGCATCTCGGCCGTGAAAGTGTACTCGGTGGTGTAGAGGCCCCCGTTGACCAGCCTACCCGATACGATCGCGTGATCCTCGACCTCGCTCTCCGCGACCAACTGCGCCGCGCTGGCCCCGACGGTCGCCACCCCGCCGAAGAGCCATCGCAGGAGGTAGAAGGAATGTGCCCCCGCATCCAGGATGGCGCCCCCCCTCGTCTGGCCCTTGCGGCCCTTCCAGTTGGATCGGTCCCGAAGCCGGGCAACCTCGCTCCCGGCGATGAATGTCCGCACCAGCCGAATAGCGCCAAGGCCGTCCGTGCGCAGGAGCCG
>JBBAAN010000090.1:0-9282 GCA_041658225.1 Actinomycetota bacterium | reverse complement strand
TCACGCGCGCGACGACGTTGCGCAGCTTGTACTTCCTCTGAGCCAGCTCGGAGCACACGAGGTTCACCTGATCGGCTCCGGCCACGGCGACCAGGCTGTCCGCTCGCTCGATTCCGGCCTCCCTCAGCACACGCAATTCGGTGGCATTACCGAACACCGCCGACTCCGGGAACCACTCCTTGAGCTCCCGGTAGCGATTCCAATCGGCGTCGACGACCGCGATCTCGTTGCCTTCCTCGAGCAGGATACGGGTCAAGTTGGCCCCCAGCTTGCCCCCGCCCACGATGATCACAAACACTGGAGAACCTCCCCGGGATCGGCTAGCACACGCCCTCGGCGTCCGACTTCACCGGGCCAATGGGCGCAAATAGCGACTCCTTGGCCCGGCCCACGACCATGCGCGTGGGACAGATCGTGGCTATGCCCTGCTGCATGTAGAACTCCGCGAGCTCCGGATCGTAGATCCGCGACACGACGCGGAGCACGCCGAACTGCTCTTTGGCCACCTTGGCCGCGGCTATGTTGAGGCTGTCGTCCTCGGTCACCGCCGCGAGGGCCTCGGCCTCCCGAATGCCTGCCTCCTCCAGCACGTACCGGTTCATCCCCAGTCCAACCACGATGCGGCCGGCGAAGGACTCCGGTAACCGGTGCAGGCTCTCGGTCGTCCGCGCGATGATGGTCACCTCGTGACCTTCCTCGACCAGCTCCATGGCCAACCGCGACCCGACCTTGCCCGACCCCACCACGACGATCTTCATGATTGCCTCCCCGAACCTCCAGCCCCTGCCGGCGACGCGCACCGGCACGTCGCACCCTCCAACTCTGCTACTCCAGACCCCAGCCCACAACCCGCCCCGGTCGGTGGAACGAAGCGGCATGCGGCTGCCCGGCGAGGGAACTCAGTGCTCGCCCCCGTAAGTACGGCCACCACCGAGAGCGCCACCGCGCCCCGAGGGCAAGGCCGCGAGGAGCGCCGCGTACCTTGATGGTACGCAAGCGACGAGCAACGCAGCCATCGGGGATGCGGGGGCGTTCGAATGGGGGCGTATTTGCGGGGGCGAGCACTTAGGAGCCGACCACCCAGCAGGCGGGGAAGTGCGTGAACACGTACTTCACGGTGTCCCCGAAGACCTCAGAGCTGCGCACCCGGTGAATCCCGTGGGGGTCCACGACCATCAGGACCGCGTCATAGCGCTCGGTCTGCGCCATCTCCACGATCGCCGGTCCCGCGTGGCGGGCCTGCACCAGGTCGGTCCCAAGAGAAACACGGTGTCCGCCGAGCTTCTTCATTCGCGCGAGGAACCGCTCCCCTTCCTCTACGAGCTCGGGAACCTCGGCGTCGATCGGGAGGCTAAGCGGCAGCTCGACGACGTAGAGGATCGTCACCTTCGCCTTGAAGGCGTGCGCGAAGGCCGTCGCCTGGCGAATGACCGACTCCTCCACGCACCGCTCCGTCACCGGAGCCAGGATCCGAGCTTTGCCCACGACCGACACCTCTCTGCGCAAGCGCCCCAAACGTCGCCGCCGGCACATGGCCGGCGGCGACGGGGCAACTTCCCGGCCCAGGCGACTTTACCGCCGTTTGCGGCCGGATAGCGGTGGTTTCCTGCTATGCGTTTTCCTTCTCGATCGCATCGCCGGCAGCGCTGATCTCGGAGAAGTCCTCGCCCTTGCGGGCCTTGGAACTCCAGATCGCCCAGCCGAGGATCAGCACGATCGCGGAACAGATGCCGATACGTGCCGGGATGTTGTCGCGAAGCTTGACGACGACAGGAACCGAGAGCACGGCCACGAGGTTCATGACCTTGATCAGCGGGTTCAGCGCCGGGCCGGCAGTGTCCTTGAACGGGTCGCCGACGGTGTCGCCGATGACGCTTGCCTTATGGGCCTCAGAGCCCTTGCCGCCGTAGAGGCCTTCCTCGATCAGCTTCTTGGCGTTGTCCCAAGCGCCGCCCGAGTTGGCCAGCATGACGGCCAGGAGCTGACCGGACAGGATGGCGCCGGCCAGGAACGCGCCCAGCGCCTCTTCCTTCAAGAAGAACCCGGCCAGGATCGGCGAGAGCACGGCCAGCAGACCCGGGGTCATGAGCTCCTTGAGGCTGTCGCGGGTGCAGATGTCCACCACGGCCGCGTAGTCCGGCTTCTCGGTGTAGTCCATGATGCCCGGATGCTCGTGGAACTGCTTGCGAACCTCCATCACCACTCGGCCGGCCGCACGCCCGACCGCCCGAACCGCGAGGCTGGCGAACAGATAGGTCACCGCGCCACCGAGAATCAGGCCGATCAGCACGTCGGGCTGGTCGACCCGGATACTGAAGGATGTGATCCCGAGCTTCTCCATCACGATCTCGCGGAAAGAACCGAACAGGGAGGTCGCGGCCAGCACGGCTGTGGCGATGGCCATTCCCTTGGTGGCCGCCTTGGTGGTGTTACCGACGGCGTCCAGACCGGTCATGATGCGGTCGGCCCGCTCGCCCAGCCCACCCGACATCTCGGCGATGCCGTGGGCGTTGTCGGCCACCGGTCCAAAGGTGTCCATGGACACCACGACACCGACGGTCGTCAGCATGCCCATACCGGTGAGGCTGATGGAGTAGAGGGCGAAGTCGGTATTGCCCTGACCGAGCAGGAACGCCGCGAAGATCGCGGCCAGGATGGTCAGGGCCGCCCACACCGTGGACTCCATGCCGACCGCGAAGCCGGACAGAATCGTGGTCGCCGGACCCGTGAGGGTAGCGTGAGCGATCTCCTTAACCGGCTTGCGCTTGGTCGAGGTGAAGTGCTCGGTCAGCAACTGGATCGCGCTGGCCAGCACCAAGCCGACCGTGACGGCGCCGAACACGCGGTAGTTGTGCGCGTAGACCCCCGCCAGGACGAACACGGCCGCCGCGGACAGGGCCGCCGAGACGAAGAAGCCGCGGTTGATGGCCTTCATCCCGTGCTCTTCCTCGCTGCGCGGGGTCACGGCCAGGATGCCGATCATCGAGGTCAGCACGCCGATCGCACGCACGAACAGCGGGAACATGACGCCGATGATGGGCTGGTCGGGGAAAGCCTTGGCCCCCAGGATCAGGGCCGCGACCAGGGTGACCTCGTAGGACTCGAACAGGTCGGCCGCCATACCGGCGCAGTCGCCGACGTTGTCGCCGACGTTGTCGGCGATGGTGGCCGCGTTGCGGGGGTCATCCTCGGGGATATTCTTCTCGATCTTGCCGACCAGGTCGGCGCCGACGTCCGCGGCCTTGGTGAAGATGCCGCCGCCGACTCGCATGAACATCGCGATCAGCGCGCCGCCGAAGCCGAAACCAAGCAGCACGCTGGTTGCATTGGCCTGGTAGATGAGTATGACGATCGTGGCACCGAACAGCCCGAGTCCGACGGTGAACATGCCCGCGACGCCACCGGTGCGGAAGGCGATCTTGAGGGCGTCACGCAGGCCCGCCTCACGAGCCGCCGCGGCAACGCGCACGTTTCCGCGCACCGCCAGGCTCATACCGGTAAGACCCGTGGCGGCCGACAGCCCGGCACCCAGGATGAAGAAGATCGAACGGCCTATGCGCACACCGGCACTCGGCGCGTCGATGATGAGCAGCAGGAAGGTCAGCAGCACCACGAAGAAACCGATGGTGCGGAACTGCCGCTTGAGGTAGGCGTTGGATCCTTCCTGAATCGCCTTGGCGATCTCCTGCATCTTCTCGGTGCCCTGGCTTCGTGAGAGGACTTCCTTCACGAGCACATAGGCGAAGGCGATCGCCAGCAGCGAAATGACGAGGATCCCGTACAGGTACAGCTTCTCCGTGGACCCGAACACCAACCCCTTGATGGGTCCGCCCTCTTGAGCCAGGATACTGTGCATAAGGCCTCCTTGACCCGGACTCGCCGGGCGCCGGTCCCGCGGTTCCTGGCGCCACGTGTCCTCAACAAGCGCGGCACGGATTCCCCTTGCTGGGTCACCGCCCGCGCATTCCCCGGGGCATTATAGGCAGCCCCACACCCGCCTCCAAATCACCTACGGGGCTTTTCTGCCGTTTCCCACCGGGCGGCAAGCGCAGACGAGCGCATCTGCCTGATGCGTCCGATCCGCCGGCTCTCCCGGCAACAGGCTGTCCTGACTCACCCCCCCGGTCTGGCACTCGGCGGGCCAACTTGTCTGGCGAGCGTCCGGCGGCTATCTTCCGGCGGGTATCCAGAAGGAGGCACGAGAGCTTGCGGCGAAACGGGCTGGTCATCCTGGTGGTCGCCCTGCTGGTGGTCGGAGCAGGCGGGGCCTACTTGGCCCTGCGGTCCAAGTCCGGTCACGGTGGGTCCGGATCACGTCCGGGGAAAGTGGTCCTCACTCTCTCCCGCGTGCGGGCAGTCACGCCCGACACCGAGCCGGCCGAATCGTCCAAGACCGAGGAGGCGGAGGCCGTCCGCAAGGTCCTCGAGGCCTACTACACCGATGGCTTCATGGATCTGGACGCAGCCAGGGCCACCGCCACGCCCACGGCTCCCAGCGCCTTCGACCCGGAGGCTTCCCCGGCGGCCGCCGGCACCGACCGAGCGGCCCTGTCGCTGGGTGAGATGGCCCACCAGCTCGACACGATCTCCGAGGGCAAGGCTGAGGCGAGCCTCGACCTCTTCTACGTGCAGGGCAAGACAGAAGTGGCCGTGGCCCAGGTAAGCTTCTCCGCTCGGGGAACTCTCGAGGACGGCCGATCGCTGTCGGTTCGTCAGAAGGCCACCATCTACCTTGCCAAGGACGCCACCGGGCTCTGGAAGATCCTCGCCTATGACGCCGAGGCCACCCAGGACACGCCGGACTCCCCGGCTCCCGCCTCGCGAACGGCCGGAACGCCGGCCGTCACCTCGGGGGCCGGCTCATGAGAATCCCGTTCTCGGCCCACCAGCAACCTTTGACCGGGTCGCGGTCTTTGACTGAATCGCCTGAATCGCCGTCTTCGGCTCGGTCGTGGCTCTCCGGTTGGACCTGGCGCCGGCGCGCGGCGCTCGTGGTGCTGGGAGCCGTTTCCGCCACCCCACTGGCCCGCGCCTTCCCGCTCATGGCCTCGACTCCGGCCGTGACCATCCACCGCGCCCGCCAGGCCCAGTTCCGCCCAGCTCCCAACCGGCCGGTGTTCTTCCTGGTCCTGGGAAGCGACACGGGCACGCCGATGTACCACCGTGGGGGCTCGATGGACAGGGGCCGCTCCGACGCCATCCATCTCGTGGGAGTCAACCCCACCCAACACCGAGCGACCATCCTCGGCTTCCCACGCGACTCCTACGTGCCCATCCCCGGGCACGGCACCGACAAGCTCAACTCGGCCATGGCCTACGGGGGCCCGGATCTGACCGTGCGCACTGTGGAGGCCCTGACCGGAGTTCGAATCGACTACTACTTGCTCACTAACTTCGACGGGGTGGTCAAGATGGTCGACGAACTGGGAGGCCTGGACGTCAATGTGGACCGGGCGATGCACGACTCGTTCTCGGGATCGAACTTCTCCGCCGGCATGAATCAGATGAACGGCGCCGAGGTGTTGTCCTTCTGCCGCGACCGGCACTCCGCATACATGGGCGACTTCGGCCGCTCGAAGCACCAGGGCGACGCGCTGATCGCGGGCCTGGCCAAGTACCGCAAGGCAATCGAAGCCGATCCCGCCGACACCCTCAGCTACCTGCGCACGATGCTGCGCTACGTTCACTCCGACCTGCCCCTGAGAGAGACCTACCGGTTCGCCCTGCTGGCCCAGCAGATCGACCCGACGGGCGTGCGCAACTTCGTGATGCCCGGAACCACCGGACCGGCCGGCGGGGCAAGCGTGGTCTTCCTGTCCGCGGAGAAGGACTCGATCTTCGCCGACTTCCGCAACGACGCCATCCTGCAGACCCACTAGCCCGGGCGCACCGCACTAGCATAGGGCCATGCCGTCACACAGGGCCGCGACGTCCATCGAGACAGTTGTCGAGCAACTGACCCGGACCCCCACCTACGGGGGTCAACTCCTGCACCTCGAACGTCTTCCGGCTCGAAAGGCTTCCACCGCCCCGATGCCCGACTGCCTGCCCGAGTTGGTGCGCGCCAGACTGGCCAATCTCGGTGTGCACGAGCTCTACGGGCATCAGGCGGAGGCAATTGATCACGCGATGGCCGGCCGTCACGTCGTCGTCGCCACCGGCACCGCCAGCGGCAAGAGCTACTGCTACCTGCTGCCCATCTTCGCCCGGCTGCTCACCCAACCCCGCGCGACCGCCCTGTACTTGAGCCCCACCAAGGCTTTGGCGGCCGACCAGTTGCGCGCGATCCGCTCGTTCGCGCTGACTCAGGTGCGTGCGGCCACCTTCGACGGCGACACCCCCGCCTCCGAGCGAAACACGGTGCGCCGCGTGTGCAACTTCGTCCTGTCCAATCCGGACATGCTGCACGCCAACCTCCTGCCCACTCACGCACGCTGGGCGGACTTCCTGGCCAACCTCTCTTTCGTGGTCGTGGACGAGGTGCACACCCTGCGCGGCATCTTCGGCTCCCATGTGGCGCTGGTGCTGCGCCGGCTGAGGCGTCTCGCCCGCCGGTACGGCGCCGATCCCGTCTTCTGCTTCGCCTCCGCCACCATCGGCAACCCCGGTGAGCACGCGGCCCGGTTGGCCGGTCTGGAACACGTCGAGGAAGTCACGCAAGACGCCTCCCCCCGGGGCGAGGTGCTGTTCGGGTTCTGGGAGCCGCCGCTGACGGATGCGGCAGCCGGCATCCGCCGCTCGTCCAACGCCGAGACGGCCGACTTGCTGGCCGAACTGGTCCGTTCGGAAGTACGCACCATCGTCTTCACGAAGTCGCGCAAGGCTTCCGAGTTGGTGGCGTCCTTTGCCAGGCGGCGCCTGGAATCCGACGACCCGGCTCTCGCCGGTCGGGTTCGCGCCTACCGGGCCGGCTATCTGCCCGAGGAGCGGCGCGCCCTGGAAACCGCGCTGGTCTCGGGAGATCTGCTGGCGGTGGCCGCGACCACGGCGCTGGAGCTGGGTATGGACGTGGGGGGACTGGACGTCGCGATTCTCAACGGCTTCCCCGGCACCATCGCCGCGACCTGGCAGCAGGCGGGACGCGCCGGGCGGCGAGGCCGGGGCGCCCTGGCCATCCTGGTCGGAGCGGACGATCCTCTGGATGCCTACTTCCTGCACCATCCGTCGGAGATCTTCGGCCGTCCTCACGAAGCGGCCGTGATCGACCCGAGCAATCCGCACCTGCTCGGTCCCCATCTGCTGGCCGCCTGCTATGAAGACCCGCTGCCCGAAGACGAAGTGGCCCTTAGCTTCGGGCCGTCGGCTCCGGATCTCCTCGAGCGCCTTGCCGGAGAAGACCGCGCTCGCACGCGAGCCGGACGCTGGTTCGCGGCCGGGCGGGGCAACCCGGGCCGCGAGATCAACCTGCGCTCGGCCGGCGGGCCGCCGATCTCCATCGTCGAATCCGGCACGGGGGTCCTTCTGGGCACGGTGGACTCCGCCCGCTCCCACCTGCACGTACACGACGGAGCGGTCTACCTGCACCAAGGCGAGAGCTTCGTCGTCGAGAAGCTGGATCTGGAGCGTCGACTCGCCCTGGTGCGCTCGGCCGACGTCGACTACTACACCAGTCCCCGCCATGACACCGACGTGGAGATCCTCTCCGAGCAGCGAAAGCTCGAATGGCCCCGCGCCAGCCTGAGTCTGGGCAAGGTGGCGGTCACCACTCAAGTGACCGGCTACGAGCGGCGGCGTCAGTTCACCGGCGAGCTTCTGGCGCGCGAGCCGCTCGACCTTCCGCCTCAGACCCTCGATACGGTCGCGCTCTGGTACACCTTCTCCGAGGACCTGCTCGGGCAAGCCGGCATCCCGGTCGCTGCCATACCCGGCGCCGCCCATGCCGCCGAGCACGCCGGGATCGGGATGCTTCCGCTGGTGGCCATGTGCGATCGCTGGGACGTGGGGGGGCTGTCCACTCCTTTGCACCAAGGCACTGGGCTGCCCACCATCTTCATTCACGACGGCTATCCCGGCGGAGCCGGCATCGCCGAACGTGGCTTTGCGGCCTGGAGTGAGCATCTCGCCGCGACACTGGCCGCCGTGCGAGACTGCCCCTGCGAGATCGGCTGCCCTTCGTGCGTCCAGTCACCCAAGTGCGGCAACGGCAACGAACCGCTTGACAAGCATGGCGCGGTCCGCCTGCTGGATGCCTTGATACGGGAGACCTCGGGGAAAGGAGCCCAGCCATGAGTCATCCCGCATACGTGATAGTGGCCGGAGGCCGAACCTGTGGAGCCGAGGTAACCGGCAAGGTTCGCGTGCTGGGCCGGCTCCTGGCCGAGGGACGCAACTTCCTACTGGTGAGGGCGGCCGATATCCTAGATGACCCTCATGAACCGGCGCAGGTGCAGCGCCAGCAGCACGCAGACCAGACCCCCGGCGATGGGCAGGAAGATCTGGCGCACCTCCAGCCGCACCCCGAGGACCTTGACTTCGCGCTGGGCAAACGGTTGCTGCGTGGGCCCCTCCTCGGGAAGCTCGGCTCCCGAGTAGTCCAGCGTGGGTTTGTAGGTTCCTTCGGGTAGTGGCTGCGGAGTCAGCTTGGGCAGCGCGGGTGGGGCGAGCGGTATCAGAGCCGGCGGCGTGATGCGCTTCGAAGCGCCTGCCGTGGCACTCGACGCCGGCGATGGCGATCCTGTAGAGCCTGCCCCACCGGTACCGCCCGTGGCCTCGGAACTGGGGGTGGGCGTGGGATGGACAACCGTGACCACGCGAGCCGACGCGACGCTTCGGCTCGCGATCGGCGGAGCGCTGGTCGAGTACTGGCCTGCCTTCGAGTCCCAGGCGCTGCGCCGGAAGGACTGCAGCGTGTAGTCGTAGGTCCGCCCGTCCAGGACCGCGCTGGAGTCCAGAACCGACGTCGTCGAGCCGGGCACACTCCCCAAGTCCACGGCATCCCGCTTGACGGAGTAGCTGGTCACGTCGGGATCCCCACTGGCGAGCCAGGAAAGCACGATCCCCGACTCCGACTGGCGAGCGGTGAAGGAGCCGGGTAGCGCGGGCGGATTGTCGACCACGATGTCCGAGTCACTGGTGGCTCCGTCCGAGTCACTGGTGATGTCCGAGCCACTGGTGGCTTCCGGCGACCAGACCACGTGCAGGTTGTAGCGGCCATTCTTCATCGGGTGGTAGCCGCTCGGGCACCCGCTGACCTGCCAACTCGGTGCGGAAGGGCAGGTGGTGGACAGAGACACGGACTTGGCGGTGCTCCCATCGGCCCGCACATCCGTGAAGGTGACGATG
>JBBAAN010000089.1:0-9291 GCA_041658225.1 Actinomycetota bacterium | reverse complement strand
GGTGCCAGGCGAAGTGCAGCAACAGGTTGAAAACCCCGAAGAACACAGCGAGGTTGAGCAGGCCCACGCTCGCGTAACGCAGGAACTGCCCGGTGGCGGGATGGCTCAGGAGGGAGCCCTGCGGCGTGCGCCCGAGGCGCGCAAGAAAGGACTGGCGCATGGCGGAAGCATACCCCGTCACCGCCAACCACTCGCCCCCGGGAGGACGGGTAACACCACTCACAATGCGATGACCGCAGGTGAGGGGGCGCCCGAATACCGCCGAGGGTGCGGGGGCATGTCCTAGCCCGACGTCTCCGCCGGAGCCAGTCCCCGGTCGCCGTTGCGCTGGTAGCGGCGCCCGCAGGCACAGGCGAGGTCGGCGCTCAAGCGCGCGCCGCACTCGCAAACCCACCCCGTGCGGAAAGCAGGGTTGCCCACCACCAACCCATACGGCGGCACGCTCTCGGTCACGACCGCGCCGGCGCCCACGAACGCGCACTCGCCGATCGTCACGCCGCACACGATCGTGGCGTTGGCCCCGATCGTCGCTCCACGACGAACCAGGGTGGGCAGGAACTGGTCGGGGCTCTTCTTGAAAGCCGCCCGCGGGTCCAGATCGTTGGTGAACACCGCTCCCGGCCCCACGAAGACATCATCCTCGATGGTCACGCCGACCCAGACGAGCACGTTGTTCTTGATCGTCACCCGGTCTCCGACCACGGCCCCGGTTTCGATGAAGGCGTGGTCGCACACGTTGCAGTCGGCGCCGACCTTCGCGCCCGGCATCACGTGGGCGAACGCCCAGACGCGGGTGCGCGGCCCGATGTCGTCGCTCTCGCACAGAGCCCCCGGATGCACGAACACCGACGGATCACGGCTCGCCGTCACTGCCGGGCCCCCCTCCCAGTTCCAGTCGCGTTTCTCACAGCGCCCTCCTCAACTCCTCCACTACCCGCTCCTGCTGCTGCGCCGTGATGCCCGAGTACATGGGCAGCGAGAGGATCTCACGGGCCGCGGCCTCCGCGACCGGGAAGTCGCCCTCGCGGTAGCCGAGGTGGGCGAAGGCGCCCTGCAGGTGAATCGGCACCGGGTAGTGGATGCCCGCACCGACTCCGGCTTCGTTCAGTTTTCGCAACACCTCATCGCGGTCGGCCACTCGAACCACGTACAGGTGCCAGATGTGCTCGTTGCCCGGCAAGGTGGCGGGCGGCTGCACACCCTCGACACCTTTGAGCATCTCCTCGTATCGCGCCGCGGCCCGGCGGCGCTCTTCATTCCAGGTGGCCAGGCGCTTGAGCTTGGCGTTGAGCACCACTGCCTGAAGAGTGTCCAACCGCGAGTTGAATCCCGCCTCGGGGTGGTAGTACTTCACCTCGCTGCCGTAGTTGCGCAGCGCCCGCACCTTGGCGGCGACCTCATCCGAATTGGTCAGCACGGCCCCGGCGTCCCCGTACGCTCCCAGGTTCTTTCCCGGGTAGAAGCTCGTGCCGGCCACCACACCGAAGTTGCCGGCGCTCACCCCGCCCTGCTTGGCGCCCTGCGCCTGGGCGGCGTCCTCGACTACCGCCGCGCCGGCCGACGCGGCAGCGGCCTTGATCGCCTCCATGGGGGCGACCTGGCCGAACAGGTGGACCGGCATGATCGCCTTGGTCTTGGAGCCGGCGCGCGCGACCGCCTTCTCGGGGTCGATCAACTGGTACACCGGGTCCACGTCCACGAGCACCGGAGTAGCTCCCGCTCGCGCCACGGCCAGCGCGCTGGCGATGAAGGAGTTCGTCGGCACGATCACCTCGTCGCCGGAGCCGATGTCCAGAGCACGCAAGGCCAACTCCAGAGCGTCGGTGCCGTTGGCGACGCCCACGCAGTGGCGAGTGCCCATGAACTCCGCGAAGGACTTCTCGAAGGAAGCCACCTCGTCGCCCAGAACGAAGGCAGTTTGATCCATCACACGAGCGAGACCCTCGCGAACCTCCTCGGCCACCTGCGCGTGCTGGAGGCCGAGATCGACCAAAGGAATGCGTCCACTCACCTCTCACTCCATTCCGGCGCCCCACTTCCGCTCCGGGCGGATCCAGCACAGCGCCTCATATTGTTGCGCTCCCCAAACATGTAACGCACCCGGCGGCCCTCAGGCCTGTCCGACCGCCACCTCTCTGCCCTTCTCTTGGGCCGAGCGCTGTATGGCCTCCAGCGCCCGCACGACCGAGGCGCCGAAGCGGCCGCTCGTCAGGGGCTCCTTGCCGTGCTCGACGCACTCCAAGAAATGGTCGCACTCGGCCCTGAGCGGCTCGCCCATGGCCACCTTGGGAATGGTGATGTCGCCGTCGCGCACGCTTGATCTGAACGACGCGAACGTGTCGACGAAGCTGGGGTTGATCAGCTCGTCGGTGACCTGCTTGTCGTAGATGCGGATCGGCTCCGAGAGATTCATGTCGTCGAGGGTGAGCATCCGCCGGTCGCCCACGACCGTGATGTCGCGGGCCTTGCGGGGGTTCAGCCAAGAGGCGTGCAGGTTCACCAGCACTTCGCCCGGGTAGCGAAGGGTCGCGAAAACGGCGTCCTCGATCCCGACGTTGATCCAGGTCCCTCCCAGGGCCGAAACCCCGACCGGCTCAGAGTCGAGCCAGTAGTTGGCGATCGAAATATCGTGGGAGGCCAGGTCCCAAGCGGCGTTCACGTCCATGCGAATGGGCCCGAGATTGGTTCTGACCATGGAGGCGTAGTACACCCGGCCGAGTTGGCCCTCCTCCAGATAGCGCTTCACGCGCTGGACTCCCGGGTTGAAAAGGAAGACGTGGCCGACCATGAGGGTCAGGTTCGACGCCTCGGCAAGATCGCACAGCTCGAGGGCTTGCGCCGTGTCCGTCGTGATGGGTTTTTCGACGAGCACGTGTTTCCCGGCCTCGAGCGCGGCCTTCACAAGCGGGTAGTGTGTGCTGGTAGGCGCGGCCACGACCACCGCATCCACCCCGGGGTCGGACAAAGCCGAGGCCGCCTCAGAACCAAGTTGCACGTCCGGAAAGCGGATGCCGACCTGAGTGAGCCTTGCGGACGAGGTGTCGATCACCCATCTCACCTCGCTGGACCGGCCGTTGTGGAAGTCGCGAATCAAGTTGGGGCCCCAGTGCCCCGCCCCTATTACCGCTACTCGAATCATCGATCACTCCATCCTCGTCACCGATCGGCCCCGTCACTTCTTGATGCGAAGGCCCATGTAGAACAGGGGCCTCAGCATCGACCACCATCCGACAACAGGTTTCATCTTGGTCTGCCCCATGGCCTTTGGCGGGTAGACCTTGGTCACCGGCACCTCGATCACCCGATAGCCGAGCCTGATGGCCTTCAGGTAGAGGTAGGGCTCGAGTTCGTATTGATCGAGCCACTCCTGGTCGAGGTCGAGACGCCGGTCGCGCAGGACCTCGGTGCGGACCGCGCGAAAGCCGTTGCTCGAGTCGGTCACCTTCTTGCCGGCGACCAGAGAAAAGAGCATCGGGTGAAGCCGGGTCGCCACCTTACGATAGGCAGGCATCGGCCCAAAGTCCGGCCGCTGCTTGAGGAAGCGAGATCCTTGCACGAAGTCGGCCCGTCCGTTGGCGATCGGCTCGAGCAGTATGGGCAGTTCCTCCGGGGAGTCCTTGTTGTTGCCCGCCATCACGACCGCGACGTCGTAGCCCTTCTCCACGGCGTACCGGTAGCCGGCCCGCAATGCCGCCCCCACTCCCACGGTTCGCCCCATCGGCAGGACGTTGGCGCCCAGTTCGCGAGCTACCTCGGCGGAGCGGTCGGTGGATCCATCGTCGATGACGAGGATCTCGTCGGCCGTGTCACGTGGAGTGCGCCTGACGACGTCCCCGATCTTCTCCTGCTCATTGAGGACGGGAACCATTGCGATTACGGACAGGCCTCGATACATGGTCCAAGCTTCCAATCCGGACGAACGCCGCCGGGCACACACGAAACGGGCCCCGCACTTCCGCATCACGGGACACGGGAGGGGGCAGCCGCCCCAGAAGATAGCACGCCCGGACCGCCCGGGACGAAAGAGCCGTCGGCCGCCGGGGGCGTGCTAGCATGCGCACAGCCCATGTCTCGACGACCCGGTACTCTCACGGCAACGCTCATCTTCACGGCCCTCGCAATGGTCCTGACGTGGCCAGTAGTGCGTCACGTGAACGATTCGATACCCGGCAATTTGACCGACCCCGTGCACCTTTCCTACCTGCTGTCATGGGACGCCGAGCATCTGGTCACCGACCCCGCGCGGGTGTTCCAGGCCAACACTTTCCACCCCGAACCGGATGCCCTGGCACTGGCCGACCATTCGATTGGGGTTGCCATCCCGGTTGTCCCAGTTTGGTGGCTGACCCGAAACCCTATAACCACGTACAACGCCGCATATCTCCTGGGCTTGATCCTGTCGGGGCTGGGTGCGTTCCTTCTCATCCGGGACCTGACCGGCGACGCCCGCGCGGGGATCCTGGCCGGCATCGTGTTCGGTTTCGCGCCCTACCGGCTGGCACACGAGACCCACCTGCACATCGTGTCGGTGCAGTGGATACCGTTCGCGCTGCTGTACCTGCATCGGTTCCGGCACCGCCCAAGTTGGCGAAACGCATCTGCCTTCGGAGCCTTCGTCGGCCTGCAGGCGCTCGTGGGGGGGCATGCCGCATTGTTCATGGCCCTGGCCGGAGGCACGGTCGGACTGGTCCTCATCGTCTCGGGTCTTCGCAGCGGGGATCTGCGCGTGCGCTCGCTGCTTCGCCTGGCGCTGCCACTGGCCGCCGCGGGCACGCTCGTGGTATCGACGTACCTTCCTTACCAACGCGTGTACCAGCGCCATCCGCAGTTCCGCAGGCCCCTCACCGAGACCGCCCTGTACTCGCCCGGGGTACGAGGATACCTGGCCGCTCCGGCCGGTAACTGGCTGTACGGAGGGCTCACCGCGGGAGTGCGATCGAAGCTCACCTACCCCTGGGAGAAGACCCTCTTCCCTGGAGTGCTGCCGGTGCTGCTGGCGGGGGCGGGGATCGCGTACGGCCTGCGAAGGCGCTCGCGGCGTGGCGGGTCCGTGGGTGGCGGGTCCCACGCCGGCTCCACGCGCGAGAACGTCTTCGCCTACTCGCTGCTTGCCGTGATTGCCGGGGTGCTGACCCTTGGTCCCGTGTCGACAGGCGGGAGATTCCCGGAGGGAGGCTCGCTCGCCGGCCACCACCATCTGCCCTTCTACTACGCCTCGAAGGTCTTCCCTCCGCTCACGGCAATCCGAGTGCCGGGACGTTTCTTCGTGGTGGTGCTGCTCGCTTTGGCGGTGCTTTCCGGCGTGGGGGTTGCGCATCTGCTCCGCGACATCGCCGCACGCAGGAAGGGGGTGGGTCGGGGCAGAATCGTTTTCACCGGTTTTCTCCCCCTCCTCCTGACAGCCGGACTGCTCGCCGAGTCCGTGACCCCCGTCCCCGTGGTTGCCGTACCGGCGCGACCCGCGGTCTACGACTGGGTTCGCACGCTGCCGAAAGACGCGGTGCTGCTGGAACTGCCGACCGCCTTCGCGACCAAGCCGGGCGGTCCAATTGCCGGCTGGTCGGTTGAGCACGAGCCGCTGTACATGATGTATTCCACCTACCACTGGCGCCGGCTGGTCAACGGATACGGCAGCAACTACCCGGCCTCGTACCTGGATCTGGTAGCAGCCCTTGCGGACTTCCCGAGCCCCGAGACGAGCAAACTCCTCAAGGACCGGTACGGCGTGAGTTACCTGATCGTCCATCTCAGAGAGATTGACCACACTCCATGGACGAACATCATGGAGAGGATAGGTGAAGCCGGCGAGTGGGCCCGGGTCTATTTCGACGGCGATGCCGCCGTGTACCGGGTCACCTAGCTCGATCCCCGGACCTTTTCGGATAGACTCCACGGATGAGAGCCTTGGTGGGACGGGAGTTGGAGGCTTGATGCCAGACGACGAGGACCTCTTGGGTTCCGAGGACAGCACGGCCTCCTTGCCCGGCGAGGACCTTCCCGGCTCAGAGGACATCGCTGCCTCGGTGCGCAACGAGGCTCATCGCGGCCGCTCGGAAGGCCGGTATCCGGCTGATCTGGACGAGCATGTGGATGCGCTCTACGAGCGGGCCTTCTCCCCTCCTCCGCTGATCCCGCTTCGCGACGACTGGCGGGAGATGATCTCCTCCCTGCGCGACAAGGCCTCCTTCCCCTTGCGCGTGCAGCCTCCCAGCGAAGGATCCAGGCTGGTCACCAACCTCGGGTACCGCGCCGCGTCCTGGTACGTGCGCGGGGCGGTGGACGAGGTAGAGCACTTCGCCAAGGGCGCCGTGGACGTGATCGAGCAGTTGAGCGTCCAGATCGAGCGGCTCCACGCGAGGGTGTACGAATTCGAAGTCCGCTCCGTGGAGGCCGAGCAGCATCTGGCCAGAGCTCAAGAGCGCTTGGAGCGGTTGCACGCCGTGGAGCGCGTGTCGAACATTGAGCGCCAGCTTCGCTCCCTGCGCGAGCGGCTCGCCGCGAGCCCGTCCACCCCCGAAGCCCCGGTGGAAACCGAAGAGCAAGGGGACCAGACGGGCCTGGACTACCTGCTCTTCCACTCCTTCTTCGACGCCCCCAAGGCCGCCCTCGAACGCCGCGACCGCTACCTTGCGGAACTGCGGGGCCTCCGAGACGTCGTGGACTTGGGCTGTGGCACGGGCGAGGTCCTCGACGCGATGGTCCGGGCGGGGGTGGACGCGAGGGGTGTAGACAGCTCGAGCGACATCGTTCTCGCCTGCCGGGAGCGCGGTTTGCCGGTCGTCGAGGCGGACGCTCTCGAGTACCTGGTGAACGCGCCGGATGCGAGCCTGGGGGCGATCTTGGCCTTGCAGCTCGTCGAGCACCTGCCCCCCAAGCGCATGGTTCACCTGGTGCGGGAAGCGGAGCGAGCCTTGCGGCCGGGCGGAGTACTCATCGCGGAAACCGTGAACATCGAGAACCTGAGCGTGTTCGCCAGGACCTTCTACATCGACCTCACGCACGTCACCCCGGTCCACCCCGTGGCCCTGAGTCTGCTTTGCCAGGCAGCGGGGTTCCCGGACGTGCAGGTGCGCTACTACGCGCCCACTCCCGCCGAGAGATCTCTCGAGGAGTTGCCGGAGCCTTCGAGCGCCGATCTCCGGCCGCTGGTAGAGGCCGCGAACCGCAACGTGCGCAAGCTGAACGAGCTTCTCGCCGGCTACCAGGACTACGCGGTCATCGCGCGCAAGGCGGAGTAGGGCCGGCGTCCGACCTCACAGAACTCGGGCGAAGAAGGCCAGGTATTGCCGCGCGACGGCCGACCAGGAATGGTGCTCCGCAACGGCCTCGGCCCCCCTTGCTCCCAGCGCGCGGGCGCGCGTGGCGTCTACCTCCAGCCACGAGAGCGCCTCTTCGAAATCGTCCCGCGTCGCGCACCACAGTCCGCCTTGCGTGTCGCGGCAGACTCCAACGCCGACGTCGCAGCGGGCGTCCACCAACACGGGCGTGCGGCATGCGAGGGCGCGGTAAAGCGCGAGAGGGCTGGATCTGAAGGGAGCAGGGTCCACGACGGCCAGAGCCTCGCGGTACAGGGCGGTTCGGGCGTCGGGATCGAGCGGTCCCAGGTGCACGACGCGGGGGTCCGAAGGGAATTCGAATCGGGTGGCGCCCGACAGTACCAATCGCAAGGCACTCCCCGTGCGACCGGCGTAGGAGAGGAATCGCGCGCAAAGCTCCGGGCCCAACTGCTCTTCACCAAGACCCGGCACAGCCGCCAGATAGGGACGCCCCAGATCCACAAGCCCGGATGCGCTTGCGGAGGGGACCTCGACTCCCGGCGGGATGATCTCGTAGGGAACAAGCGTGTTGCCCAGGAGGTCGTGCACCAGGTTCCGCTCGGCGACCGAGCCGAAGATCACCTCCCGCGCCGACGCGTACACCGCGATGAAGGCGGGAAGTTCCAGCAAAGGCGAGTAGCGCGCGAAGGGGCACAGAATCGCCTTGCCCGAAGCGGCTCGGGCTCCCGCAACCGTGGTCCAGCGATCACCGCCGAAGAGCACGACCGCGTCCGGGCGGGCATCCTGAAGAGCCTCCTCCATCCCGTGCAGCACCGGGCCCCCAAGGATCTCGAGCGCCGCCTCCGCCTCATCCGACGTCGCGGTGCGCGGGGAAGCCAGCACCGGCAGCGGCGGACACGGAAGTCCGGACGGATCAAGCGAAGGGATCGGCGGGCGCAGAGGAAGGATCTCCGCCCCGCATCCCTTCGGGATCGGACCAGAGCCCGGAGCGCAAAGGGCAACCACGTCTTGCGTGTCGGCCCAGACCGGGATCAGATGGCGAGCGGCCCAGGAGGCCGCGCTCGGCATGTCTCCCAGCAAGTCCGCGCATACAACCGCCAGGCGCATCAGCGAATCTCCCGCAGCGCGAAGCGCAGAACGCTTGTCTCCATGCGCCGGGGCCAGCCCACGACGGTCAACTCAACCGTACTTGTCACGGCAGATGTCACAATCCTGTACCCCTCCGGCAAGGGCCGCTCCTCCGGAAGTACGGCAAGTGAGACGACGCGCCTTCCCTGGCCCCGCGCGCGGGCCTTCAGCTCATCCCAGGTCTCAGTGGTCGTTTCCGTCGAGACGGACGCCGTGGGGACCCGGCATTCCGCCTGTACGCCTGCCAAATACGCGTACGACCATTTGACCTCGTCCGCCACTACCACGGCGCGCGCCGGCAGGGCCGCGCAGACTCGCGAGATCGCTTGCCTCATCCCACTCATCTCTTCGGCCCCGGCCAGAGGGATCGAGGAGACAAGCGGTGTGGCCACGCAAAGCACGGCGACGCCGACCCACAGGACCCGAGGGACTGTTCCCCCGCGCTTTCGCCGCCGCGTGCCCTGGTCGATCGCGGCGCCCGCGAAAAGCACGAGCAGGGGCAAGGTGACCGGGACGAATCGACGCATGCCCCAAGGCTGGAGAGGGTTGACCATGGGCCGCCACAGATATGCGGCCGTGACCACGCAGAACAACGACAGCAGCGGCCACCATCGATCGTCTCTGCCCCGCAAACCGTTTCTGATCCTAGATGCAAGGCCCCCAACGGCCGCCATGAAGGCGGCGAGGCCGACGCTCCACAAGAGCCACAATGCCGCTGCTTCGCCATAGGTGCGTGTGGCCTCGACCGGAAGGCCCTGCCTCGACTGCGCCTGGGCCACGATCTCGCTCGCTTGGTCCCCCCACTCCACACCCACCCTGGGGCGAATGAAGAGCGCGAACCCCATGCCCACAACGGTGAGAACCACCGCCCACCTCACGATACTCC
>JBBAAN010000088.1:0-9298 GCA_041658225.1 Actinomycetota bacterium | reverse complement strand
AGTGGTTGGTGGTGGGGAAACCCTGTACGTGCAGCCGTCCCATGCCGCCCGTGGCCAGGATCGTGCAGCGGCTTCGCGCCAGTGAGTATTCCTTGGTCTCCAGGTCGTAGAGGACCGCGCCGGCGCACTGGCCGGCTTCGTCGAGAAGCAGCTCGACCGCCGGGGTGAACTCCAGGCAGGTGATCCCGTGGTTGATCGCTTCGTCGCGAACCACCCGCATGAACTCCATACCAGTGTAGTCGCCGCTGGAATGCATGCGGCGTATGGAAGTCCCGCCTCCGTGTGCCTCCAGCATGCTGCCATCGGGATTTCGATCGAAGAGAACCCCAAGCTCCTCGAGCCAGTGCACGACCGACGGCGCGTCGCCGACCAGCGCGCGCACCAGTTCCGGGGTGTTCTCGAAACCGCCGCCGCCCAAGACATCCAGGTAGTGGCGGGCGGGGGAGTCCTCCGCTCGGTCGGCCGCCTGGATCCCGCCCTGGGCCATGATCGTGTTGGCGTCGCCCCAGCGGAGCTTGGTGACCAGGAGGACCTTCGCGCCCGCCGCCTGCGCGGTCAGCGCAGCGGCAGTTCCGGCCCCTCCGGCGCCGATGACCAGCACGTCCACGTCGTGGTCCGCCGGACGATCAAGGTCGAATGAATCGGGGGAGATAGGGCTGCGGGCCTCGAGCAAGTCCGCCAATACGTGAGGCACGCGCTGGCCTCGGTTGGGTCCCACCGCCAGGCTGCGGAAGCCCTCTTCGCGGTAGTCGGGATGGAAGCTACGCAGGAGTGCGTCCTTGTCCGCCAGGGTGAGCCGGGCGAAGTCCCGGGAGCGCAGCCGCTCCGGACGAGTGCGCTCCACATCGGAAACCAGCGCGCTCAGTCCCTCCGGATACGGCATTGTTCTCCTCCTGCGGATCTGGGTGTGAGAAACCTGGGTGCGACATCACATTGTGCCACCGGACTGCGTCGAGCGCTTGGCGTCGCTCTCTATCCGCTGCTTGCCTACGACGAGGAGAGTGGAGCAGACGTGTTCATGGAGACGTGCGCGTTGAAGAGCCCAAACGACGATCTGTGCCACGCGATCATCGAGGACTTCACCGTTCGCCGGTACCCGCACTTGTCTCCGGGGTAGAAGGGGGATCCGAGCACGGGGCGGCGGGATCCACGAGCCGACTCTCTTGGGTCACAGTTTCGCGGTTGTGGCTTCTCCATCCGCACTACGGGTGATATCATCCACAGTGTGAGTGAACGAGCCCCGTCTTTGCTGCCGATCTTCCGATCGGCCCACCAGTTGCGGCTTCTTGGCCATTTGTACGTGCACGCCCCCCGGTCCTTGTCGATTGCCGATCTGGAGCGCGAAACGCGGATCTCCCAGTCGACACTCTCGCGCGAGGTCGAGCGCCTCTCCCGATCCGGTCTTGTCAAGTACCAGCGAACCGGTCGCACCAAGCTGGTCCAGGCCAACGAAGCGTCTCCCTATTTCCCCGAGCTTCGCGCCCTACTGCTCAAAGCATCGGGACCCGCCTCACTCCTTCGGGACTTGCTGGCCCGCGTGCCCGGGGTGGAGGAGGCGTACATCTTCGGCTCATGGGCTCGCCGCTACGAAGGTGAAGTTGGCCCGGCGCCGGCTGACGTGGACGTGCTGGTCGTCGGGGAGCCGGATGTGGACGCGGTGGACTCCGCGTGTCGCAGGGCCGAGAGGCGTCTGAACCTGGAGGTGAATCCGGTCGTTCTCTCCCGAAGTGAGTGGCAGTCCAAGGCATCTGGGTTCGTGAAGCAGGTGCGCAAGGGACCTCTTGTTCCGCTGCGTACGAGGCAGTCATGAGGGCGGCCACGGTCTCGGCCCTGCTGCGCCAGGGGCGCATCGAGCGGGTGGAGCCGGATCTTGAAGCGGCGCACTCCAAGCTGAGGGAGGCCCACCGGCACTTGGTCTCTGCCGGCGCGCTCGCCGCAACAGACCCAGAGGGAGCCTACGTGCTCCTGTACGACGCGGCGAGGAAGGCGCTTGACGCTCACATGCTGGCCAGGGGCTACCGGGTGAGCAAGAGCCGGCTCGGCGCTCACGAGGCGACCGCCGCTTACGGGATCGCCACCCTGGCGTCCGGGAAGCACGCGCAGGATGTGACGCACTTCGACCGCATGCGCAAGAACCGCAACAAGTCGGAGTATGGGATCTGGGTGGTCGGCGCCTCTACGATCGAGACCGACGTCAAACACGCCTCCGGCATCGTCGAGGCGGTCGAGGAAGACCTGCGCGGGACGTGAGCGGTGCCGCAGAGCGCCCGGCATCCCTTCCCTAGCTGCCCAATCCGAGCGTGAGCTTCGGCAACAAAGCCGCAGGAATCCAACGGAAGTCCCCACCCCCTTGAGGGCTTCACGGCTTCTTCGCTCTCCAACCTCTCTTCGCCTCGGCCCACTTCATCCGAAGGGACACTCGGACAATGACGGCCCGCCACGAGCGCCGTGCATGGTATCGTCTTACGTGTAAGACTCCTACCAGGGCCCGGCCGGGCATGTTGTGGGCACAAGGGGGACGCCATGAAGATCACATCCAAGGGGCAGGTCACGATCCCGGTTGAGATCCGGGAGAAACTCGGCCTGCTTCCCAACACGGAGGCCGAGTTTGTCGTCGAGGGCAACACGGTTCGAATCCGACCGCGACCCGACCGGGCGCGAGAAGGGCGAGGAGCGAGGGTCGTTGGCCGGCTACGGGGCACCGGAACCGTGCGGATGAGCACCGACGAGATCCTTGCGCTCACGAGGAAACCGTGAGCACGGTCCTGGTGGACTCAAACGTTCTGCTCGACATCGCCACCGACGACCCCAGGTGGGGTGGCTGGTCCTCGGACACCCTGGAGCGCACGGCCCAGGCCGCGCCCCTCGCGATCAATCCGATCATCTATGCCGAGGTTTCGATCCGCTACGAGACTATCGAAGAACTCGAAGAAGTCCTGCCCGTTGAGGTGTTCCGCCGGGAGGCGTTGCCCTACGAGGCCGGATTCCTGGCCGGCAAGGCCTTTCTGCGCTACCGCCGCCGCGGCGGGCGACGCGCCACGCCACTGCCCGATTTCTACATCGGCGCCCACGCCGCGGTCTCCGGCTACCGGCTGCTCACACGCGACGCCTCCCGCTACCGCACCTACTTCCCGAGTCTTGAGTTGATTTCACCGTAGAAGTACTGGCGGCGACGCTTTCTGCTTTGATGCAAGGCCCATGACACGTGCGAGTCGCACATCGTCTTGGTCCGATCCGACAAGTGCGGCGACATACGCTGACCAGTATGTTGACACTTGCACAGACGGATGACATCTTGAGTGTCATGAGAAGGCTCAGTGCGCTTCAATTGCGGCAGTCGCTCGGGAAGGCCATTGAGGCTCTCCAGCGCGATGGCGAGCCGATCCTCCTGGAGCGGGGAAGGAAGCCTGTCGCAGTGCTGATCTCGCTGCGGGATTTCCAGGAGCGGTTCGCGGAGAAGGCGGCGGCCGAGGCTCGCGATCGCGTCCTTCAGGAGATGGACGCCCTCGCGACGTCCTCGGTCGATGCCACTCCCGTCATCGACGTTCTCCGTGAGCTCCGTGGCGCCTGACGGGCTCTGGGTGCTGGACACCTCGGTCGCGGCGAGCTGGTTTTTCACGGACGAAGCGATCCACCTCCAGGCCCTGGCGGTTCGGGCGCATCTGCGTGATGAGCCGCGCAGCTATCTCGTCCCTCCGCTGTTCCACGCCGAGCTCGTACACGTCCTGGCTCGCAAGTCGGGGAGGAACCTCCGTTTCGTCCGTGATGGCCTTGCGCTGATCCTGCGGCTCGGGATCCGAACCCTCCCTCTTTCTGAGGCCGCTCTCCTGCGTTCGGCGGATTGGGCGTGCCGTGGGCTAAGCGGCTATGACGCCACGTTCGTGGCACTGGCGGAGGACGTCCAAGGGCGGTGGCTGACCGCTGATGAACGTGCCGCAAAGGTGGCCGGCCGGGAGCGGGCCGAGACGTTGAAGTCCTGGGTTCGAACTCACCGGGGCTGATGGCTCGGCAGCGGCACGCTTCGGCGAGTGGCCGGGCAGTCCCCGCGCGATGCGCGGTCGAGATTCTTCACGGTTCCTTGGATGACGCGATATCCCTCAGGATCAACCCCGCCACCTCATCGATGGCGGCCTGCACCGCCGGTGATGGGGGAGCGCCGGTCTCGAAGGACGCGCCCTCGATGCCGTAAACGATCACGCGCTGCGGAAGCTGCCCCAGGGCGCGAGCCAGCTCTACGGCCTGTGCCACTCCGAAGGAGTGCGTGGCCTGGAATCCGGCGGTTGCCGGCAAGGGAGCGGAACTCGCGTCGAAGCGGTGGATCGTTCCGGGCGTTGCCCCCGAACACACCGCATCCACGAGGACGACGGTATGGAAGCCTTGCCACGCCGCGACGAGAGAGGTGGCCTCACCTTCTCGCTCAATGATCTCAAGGCCGGACGGGAACGCCTGGGCCGATTGGCTGGACGTCGCTGGATCACGCGCCTCAACTCCGGCACCGGGGCCGATGGGCTTCGCTGAAGCGGCGGGTCTTGCGGATGTCGCCCCCCCGCCCGAATCCGTCCTTGAGTCGTTGTCGACGGCCTGGCTCGGAGTGGCGGAGCCGGCGGATGTCGCCGCATCACGCAACCGCCGGGCCACTAGGGGCCCGGCGGCGTCGTCACCTCGGTAGGGGTTACCTGCGCCGATCACCAGGACTCGGCGCTCCGGCCTGAAGGTCTCTCCGGGAGACCCTTTCGTCAAGACCGGTCGATCTCCATCTTGAGGAAGTGCGTGGCGCAGGAGATACATGGGTCGTAGTTGCGGATCGCCTGCTCGCACTGCCAGGTCAGTTTGTCGTCGGGAAGTGAGATGTTTGCGGTGATGAACTGGCGAAGGTCGTTCTCGATCGTCGGCAGGTTCTGAGCCGTCGGAGGGGTGATCTTCGCGTTCTTGATGACGCCCTTGGAGTCGATGGTGTAGCGGTGGTAGAGGATTCCGCGCGGGGCCTCACTGGCGCCGCAGCCCACACCTGCCTTGGGCTGGACGTCCACGGAGGGACGGTCCGGCATCTCATAGTCGGCGATTATCTTCAGCGCTTCGTCGCACGCCCACACGGTCTCGACCGAACGCACGATCACGCTCTGGAAGGGGTTGCGCACGACCGGGCCGATGCCGGCTTCCTTGGCCGCCTGCTGGGCCACCTTGGGCAGCTTGTCGAAGTTCAGCGCGTAGCGGGCCATCGGGCCGACAAAGTAGTTGCGCCCGTCCAGCTTGGAGTGAAGGGCGTTGGAGCGCTGCTCGTGGTACTCGACGAAGTGCTTCTCGTAGTCCTTGATCGCTATGTCCAGACCCTTGCTCGAGACGACCCTTCCGTCGAAAAGCGGGTATTCGTCCGGGTGGCGCAAAGAGACGAACTCGTAGTCCTGCTCGAAGTCGGGGAAAGGCAGCTTGGAGACGAACTTCACCGTCTCCAAGGAAGCCTCGAGGGCCCACTTCAGGTTCTCGACCAGCGGCTTCAGGTCCTTCTTGCTCGGCACCTTGTAGAAGCCGCCCACCCGCATGTTGATCGGGTGGATCTCGCGGCCGCCCAGGGCCACCATGATGTCGTTTCCGATCTTCTTCAGCTTGAGGGCCTTCTTGACCACGTCGGGGTGATCTGCCGCGACGTGGATGGCGCTCTCATAGCCGAGGAAGTCGGGAACATGCAGCAGGTAGACGTGCAGGGCGTGGCTCTCGATGTACTCGCCCAGGTAGAGCAGCCGGCGAAGCGCGCGAATCGGCGCGGGGATGTCGACCTTGCAAACGGCCTCCATCGCGCGAGCGGAACTCGTCTGGTAGGCGACGGGGCAGATCCCGCAGATACGGGCGGTGATGTCCACCGGCTCGGTGAAGTTGCGGCCCTGCAGGAACGCCTCGAAGAAGCGCGGCGGCTCGTAGATGTTGACCCGTACGTCGGAGACCTTGCCGTTCGTCATCTTGACGTAAAGGCCACCCTCACCCTCGACTCGGGCAAGGGCCGGGACCTCGATCTTGCGGGTTCCCGTCTTGCCGGTCTTAGTAGCGGCCATGGGCTTCACTCTCCTTGGCGAAGGCCTCGGCGCCGGAGTTGTACGTCCGGAAGGCACGCACGACGTCGGGCTCCTTCACTCCCAAGCGCTTGAACTGACGGGCAATCGAAGAGGTGTTGGGCGTCTCCACCGGGCCGTAGCAGCCGTAGCAGCCGCGGTTGTAGGAGGGGCACAGGCTGCCGCAGCCGGCCTGGGTTACCGGGCCGAGGCACGGGGTGCCGTGAGCCACCATGACGCACACGTTGCCCTTCAGCTTGCAGTCAACGCAGACGCTGTGGGTGGGAAGGTTGGGCTTGCGCCCGTGCAGGTAGGCCAGCACGAGCTCGAGAAGCTGGTACTTGCTGATCGGGCAGCCCCGCAGCTCGAAGTCGACCTTGACGTGATCGGAGAAGGCCGTCGACTTCTCGAGGGAGTCGATGTACTCGGGATGGGCGTAGACGATCTTGGTGAAGTCCTTGACCTTGGCGAAGTTCTTGAGGGCCTGGATCCCGCCGGCCGTCGCGCATGCGCCGATGGCGATGACGACCCCAGAGATCTTGCGGATGTAGTGGATCCGCTCGACCTCCTCCGGGGTGGTCACCGAACCCTCGACCAGCGAGACGTCGTAGGGGCCCTCGACCACCTCACGCGAGGCTTCGAGGAAGTTGGCGATCTGGACGGCGCCGGCAACCGCCAGCAACTCGTCCTCGCAGTCCAGCAGGCTGAGCTGGCATCCGTCGCAGGAAGAGAACTTCCAGACGGCCAGCTTGGGTTTCGCGGCGGCCATCACAGCTCACGCACCTTGAAGAAGGATTCCACTTGGTCGTAGCGGAACACCGGTCCGTCCTTACAGATGAAGGTGGGACCCCACTGGCAGTGCCCACACAGGCCAACGGCGCACTTCATGTTGCGCTCCATCGAGACGTAGATGTTTCTGGAGTCCAGCCCGTTGTCCTTGAGGGTCAGCATCGCGAAGTGGATCATGATCTCCGGGCCGCAGACCAGGGCCACCGTCTTGGCCGGGGCGAGTTGGGCCGGGGCGATGAGCTTGGTGACCACGCCCACCTTGCCCGACCAACCCTCGGCCGGCGCGTCGACGCTGACCTGGACATCCATGTCGAACCGGCTGCGCCAGGCCGCGACCTCCTTCGGGTACATCAGGTCGGCGGGAGTGCGGGCCCCGTAGAGCAGAGCCACGCGGCCGTACTTCTCGCGGTTGGCCAGGATGTGGTAGATCGCCGGGCGGAGCGGGGGAAGCCCGATGCCGCCGGTGACGATGGCGACGTCCTTGCCCTCGATCTCCTTCATTGGCCAGGCGGTCCCGAAGGGGCCCCGCAGCCCGATCTCGTCGCCGACCTTCAGGGCGTCGATGGCCTTGGTGACGGTGCCAACCGCGCGCATCGTGTGAACCAGCGGGCCCTTCTTGGTCGGGTCGCCGCTGATGGAGATCGCCGACTCACCCATGCTGTAGGCGTAGAGCATATTGAACTGCCCGGGCGCCCACTCGAACGGCTTGCGGTCCTTGGGCTCCAGTTCGAGGGTGAAGGTGTCGACGGTGTCCCGCTGCTTCGACTTGATCACGAAGGGACGCGGGGGCATGCAGGCGATGATCTGCTTGTCAGGTTTCTTCATGCCTACCTCCCCTCCCGCGATGGCTTCGCCTTGCCGGGTGTCTGGCTCGAGCGAATGGCGGCCACCTCTTCGGTGATGTCGATGCCGGCCGGGCACCAGGTGATGCAGCGGCCGCAGCCGACACATCCGGAGGTGCCGAACTGGTCCTGCCAGCTTGCCAGCTTGTGGGTCAGCCACTGGCGGTAGCGGGCCTTGTTGGAGGAGCGAAGGCTTCCGCCGCCGGCCATGTAGGAGTGGCCCAGGGTGAAGCAGGAGTCCCACCGGCGTGTGCGCAGGGCCTCGCCGGTGAGGTCGGTGGTGTCCTCTACCGTCATGCAGAAGCAGGTCGGGCACACCAGCGTGCAGTTGGTGCAGGTGAGGCAGCGCTTGCCGACCTCTTCCCAGCGGGGGTTCTCGAGGTTGGCGTAGAGCAACTCCTTGATGCCCTTGGTGTCGAGCTTGCGGCCCATCTGGCCCTTGGCCTTGGCCACCGCGCGGTCCGCCGCCTTCTCGTCCTCGGCGCCGGCCTTGCGGGTGGTTATGGCACTGAGCACATCGGCACCGCGCTTGGTCCCGGCCTCGGCCAGGAAGCGGTGCCCGCCATCCAGGATCTCCGTCAGGGCGACGTCGAACCCGGACGTGGCCTTGGGCCCGGTCTTCATCGAGACGCAGAAGCACGTCCCGGCGGCCCGGCCACAGTTGACGGCCACGATGAAGACGTTGTCGCGCCGAGCCTTGTAGTCCGGGTCCACATACTTGCCTTCCAGGAACACGCGGTCCTGGATGGCAATGGCGGCCAGCTCACAGGAGCGAGCGCCGATGAAGGCGTACTTGGGAGGCTTCGCGGAATCCTTGCGGTACTGGATCCCCTTGCCGTCCCGCTTGGCCGACCACAGCGCGAGCTGGGGGGGCCAAAGGTAGTGCTTCCACGAGCGAGGGCCGACGACGTAGCCGAAGAGGGCCGCGCTCTTGCCCTTCTTGATGCGATAGATAGCCGCATCCTGCTCGTCGACGTAGCCGGCCGGCAAATCCGCTGCCGAGCTCAGCTCGTCGTAGACGATTGCCCCGTCGCGCACTGTGGGCCCCACCAGGTTGAAGCCCTTGCGCGACAGCGTTCCCAGAAGCCCTTGGAGATTCCCGGCTTCCAGGATGACCTTATCTTGTACCTGGATTGCACGTCCCTTTACAGCCATGTTCTAGCCACCTAAGGGTGTGATGGGACCGTGGGTGAGGCGGCGCAATTCTAATCACGAGGGCTGGGGGGTGTCAAAAGGGCACGCCCGGACAGCCACAGCCATTTCGTCAATTGTGCGTTCGTGAATGCCACGGTTGTGCGTTCGTGAATGCCACGGTTGTGCGTTCGTGACTTCGTCAATTGTGCGCTCGTGAATTCCGCGGTTGGACCGCCGGGATTTTCGTTGCCGCGCGATCGTCCACTATCGACGACTACCACTGCCGGACCAATCGCGCGCCGAGGTCCAGAAGCCCTTGTGACGCAAGGTATGCGCGCAACGAAACGGCAGCGGCGCCCGGAGGCGCCGCTGTCTGATTGCCTACCCGGCCTCTCTGTTGGCGCCGGGCCTGAGGAAGGGCGCTTGCGCCCTCCCGTGCATGCGCTAGATGAACCTCCTTGCCAGCGTTCCCAGTCCGATCAGCACCAT
>JBBAAN010000087.1:0-9439 GCA_041658225.1 Actinomycetota bacterium | reverse complement strand
CCGAGCGCAGACACACCAGGGCAAACACCGCCGGCAGAGCAACCGCCCACCACCCCTGCGCTGGCACACGCGCGCCCGGTGCCCGAGCAAACGTGTGAGCCAAGCCCAGCAAGGCATCCAGGACGGGCCTGTCCAAAGCGAAGAGCATCCGGCCGAGTGGAGCCCAGGCCACACCCGCGAACGCACCGGTGACGCCCAGAAGCATCGCGGGACCCGCCAGCGGCAGTCCAATGACGTTGGCGGGGATCCCGGCCAGGCCGAAGGTTCCGTTCGTCAACATCAAGACCGGTGCGACGGCGATCTGAGCGCCAAGGGAGACCGCAAGAGCCTGAGCCAGGATTCGCGGGCATCGAGCAGGCACCCGGGCCAGCACCCGTGGAGACACGAAGACGATCCCCATCGTCGCGGCGAAGGACAGTTGGAATCCCCTGGAGAACTCGAGCCCGGGATCGGCCAGCAGAAGGACCACTCCACCCAGGCCGAGCGCGCGGACAGTATCGCGGGTGCGCCCTGCCGCGAGAGCGGCAAGACCCACGGCGCCCATGGCCGCAGCCCGAAGAACTGAGGGCTCCCAACGAGTCAGGGCAACGAAGAACGCCACTGCGGTTAGTCCGGCGGCCGCGCGGCCGCGCGGTCCCAGCCCCAGCAACGCCGCCAGTGGAAGGACGACGGCAAGGAACACGCCCAGGTTCTGCCCGGAAACGGCCAGAAGATGAGACAACCCGGAAGCCCGAAAGTCCTCGACGGTCTCCTCGGAGATGCCGGAGGTGTCCCCGAAGGCCACTCCGCGAACGAGTGCCGCCTCCTCGCGTGGCAGCGCCTGCCCGGCAAGAATCGCCGCGGTCGAGTGAACCCGGTTGGCCCAGGCCATCATCGGATTGGAGGCCTTGCCTACCCGCACCACTTCCTCCCCCGAGAGCGCGGTGGCCGGGCGGCCCGCCAGCCGTTCGGCCGGGCCCAGTTCCAACGGGGTTTTCAGCTTCCCCCGCACCCACACGCGGTCTCCGGGCTCGAGACCGACGCCTCGCGACGACTCGAAGAGCACGACGCGTTCGCGCACGGTCCACTTCCCGGTGTCCGTGCCGACCGATCTCACGGAGAGGAGCGTCTTCCATCCGTATCGGGTGGGCTCCGGATCGGACACGACGACCGATTCAAGAACGACGTCGGCTCGGGCGCGCGCGAGGTGCGGCAGGACCTCAGAATTCGACGCCGTCAACCGCCCGGCAGCCGACACCGCTCCGGCAGCAGCAAGCAGCGCCACCACGGCGAGCGTCCTTGCAGATCTGCGTACGGCGAATGCCAAGCCGCACAGGGCAAGCGCGGCGCAGGCCGCCGCGACGGCTCCCGCCAGACAAGCCAGGATTCCCGAAGCTACAGCCGCCGGCCACCAGAGCGGCGAGCGATCGCCGACACGCCCCGGCGGGCGGGGATGCGGGGCCGACGCGGGGGGCACAACGCTCACCGATGAATCTCGGGCCTCGCCAGGGCGCCCCGACCGGCGGGAATGCGGGACCGAGACGGGGCCTGTGTCGCCCATCGCTCATACACGCACCCGGTCTTTGAGGGCGGCGAACTTATGGTCCCCTATCCCCTCCACGCGACGAAGGTCCTCCACGCGACGGAACCCCCCGTGACTCCGCCGGTATTCGATGATGCGTTGCGCCAGCACCGGACCCACTCCCGGCAACGCCTCCAGATCCCCTTGCGTGGCGGTGTTGAGGTTCACCTTGCCCGGTTGACTCGAAGATGCCTCCCCCGCCATCGCCTCCCCGCGGCGCGGTACGAGGACCTGCTCGCCATCGGATAGAGGTTGTGCGAGGTTCACCCCCTCCAGCACCGCGTCGGCAGTCGCGCCGCCCGCGGCGTCGATCGCATCGGCGACCCGGCTTCCCGCCGGCAGGCGGAACAGGCCCGGCTTTGCCACGGCGCCCGCGACGTGCACGACGACCTCGCCCGGTGGAGAGGCGTCCGCGGGAACCGGCGTGGGGACGATGATTGCGGAAGCCGAGCCGGACGCCCGCGGTAGAGCACGCCACACGACGAACGCGGCGAATACCACCGCGGACAGTGCCACCAGGGAAAGCGCGATGACCTCGCGAGGGCGGCTCTCCCACAACTCCACGAAGCGGGCGAGCGCTCCTCCGCCTCGCCCGACCTGAGGCGCAAACACAACCGACCTCCCAATCCCGCCGTTATGGATTGGGGAAGGCCTACTGAAGATAGCGGCCGGCTGTGACTCGGGTTCGCGCGCGTCCACAGACGCCCGGCGGCGCCGGGCGCGCCAAGGCGATCAGCCGCGAGCCGCCACGAGGTTCACGAGCTTGGGAGCCACGACGATGACCTTGGCCGGCTCCTTGCCACCCAGCGATTCGCGAACACGCTCGGAGGAAAGAGCCATGGCCCTGAGCTCCTCCTCGGAGATGTCCGCCGCAACCTCCGCCCGATCGCGCACCTTGCCGTTTACCTGGAACACGCACGTCACCCGCTCGAGTGCCGCCAGCCCGGGATCGAACGAAGGCCAAGCCGCACGGTGAACCGACTCGGCATGGCCCAGCCGTCGCCACAGCTCCTCAGTGATGAACGGGGCCATGGGGGCAAGCATCAGCAGCAGCGCTTCGACCGCCTGGCGTTCGGCCTGGGTCCCGGCACCGTCACCACGACCCGCCTCGATGACCGCATTGGCCAGGGTCATCAGCTTGGCCACGGCGGTGTTGAAGCGGAAGCGTTCGTAGTCCGCGGTCACCTCGCGAATCGTGTGGTGGGTCAGGCGGCGCAAGGACTCCGGGCCGGGCCCCGCAGCGGGCCCCTCGGCACAAGCGCCGGCAATTCGCCAAACGCGCCCAAGCCACCGGTTCACCCCCGCCGGAGAGACATCCGCCCAGTCCACATCGGCGTCCACCGGCCCGGCAAAGAGCATGGTCACCCGCAGGGTGTCGGCGCCCAGGGTGTCGATGATGGAGCGCGGCTCGACGATGTTGCCGCGGCTCTTGCTCATCGCGGCACCCGCCATGAGCACCATCCCCTGGTTGAGCAGGTTCGGGAACGGCTCGGTGAACGGCACGAGACCCAGGTCGAAGCAGACCTTGGTGAAGAACCGGGAATAGAGCAGGTGCAGGATGGCATGCTCGATGCCGCCGGTGTACTGGGAGACCGGCATCCACTTCGCCACCAGCGCCGGGTCGAACGGCCGCTCGGTCTCGCGCGGCGAGCAGTAGCGGAAGAAGTACCACGACGAGTCCACGAAGGTGTCCATGGTGTCGGTCTCACGCGTGGCCGGCTTTCCGCAACATGGGCAGGAGACGTTGACCCACTCGGGAATCGCCGCCAGGGGCGACTGTCCCTTCGGCGCCAGATCAAGGCCGCTTCCCTCGGGAAGGCGCACCGGCAGATCGGAGTCGGGCACCGCGACTTCGCCGCACGAGGGACAACGGATGATCGGGATCGGGCAGCCCCAGAAGCGCTGGCGGGAGATCAACCAGTCGCGAAGCCGGTAGGCGATAGTCCCCTTGCCCTTGCCCGCGGCCTCCAGGTCGGCGGTGATGCGCCGCAAGGTCTCCAGGGACGGCAGGCCGTCGTAGGGCCCGGAATTCACAGTGCTTCCCTCACCGGTGTAGGCGGCCGGTGCAACCTCCGGGTCCATCGAGGGATCGGGCGGGGCGATCACCGTGCGGATCGGCAACCCGTAGGCTTTGGCGAACTCGAAGTCACGCTCGTCGTGCGCCGGCACGGCCATGACCGCGCCCGTGCCGTACTCGAACAGCACGTAGTCGGCCGCCCAGATGGGGATCTCCTCGCCGTTGACCGGGTTCACGGCGTAGCCGCCCAAGAACATGCCCTCCTTGGTGCGCTCGCTGGCCAGCCGCTCGATCTCGCTCTTGGATCGCACGCCCTGCAGGAACTCCTCGAAGGCAGCCTCACGCTCGGTGCCTGCCACCAGTTCCCGGCAAAGCGGATGCTCGGGAGCCAGCAGGAAGAACGTCGCACCGAAGAGGGTGTCCGGCCGCGTGGTGAACACGGTCACCGGCTCGGAGCGGCCCTTGATCTGGAAGACGACCTCGGCGCCCTCGGAGCGGCCGATCCAGTTGCGCTGCATGGTGACGACCTTGTCGGACCAGCCGGTGAGCTGGTCCATGTCATCCAGCAGCCTCTGCGCGTAGTCGGTGATCTTGAAGAACCACTGGGTTAAGTCGCGCTTGACGACCACGGAGTCGCAGCGCTCGCAACGGCCGCCGATCACCTGCTCGTTTGCCAGCACGGTCAGGCACGAGGGGCACCAGTTTGCCGATGCGGCCTTGCGATAGGCCAGCCCGCGCTCGAAGAAGCGCAGGAACAGCCACTGGGTCCAGCGGTAGAACTCGGGGTCACAGGTGTTGTAGCGGCGGGTCCAGTCGAAGCTGATGCCCATGCGCCGGAACGTGGCCGCCTGCACCGCGATGTTGGCGTGGGTCCATTCGCTCGGGTGTATGCCTCGCTTGATGGCGGCGTTCTCGGCAGGCAGGCCGAAAGCGTCCCATCCCACCGGATGCAACACGTTGAATCCGCACATGGCCTTGTAGCGGGCGATGGCGTCCCCGATGGAGAAGGCCTCCGCATGTCCCATGTGAAGATCGCCGGACGGGTAGGCGAACATGTCCAGCGCGTAGAAGGTCGGGCGCGTGGTATCGGAGTCGTCGGCCCGGTAGGGCTCCTCGGCGTCCCACACCTGCTGCCACTTGGGTTCGATCGTGCAAGGGTCGTAAGGCTCGAATGGGCTCATGACGGCATCTTTCCCCGAAGGCTTCCCGGCGAACTGCGGCCTACTGATTCGGTTGGAGGATAACAGAGCCGGGCGCCCCATCGTCCGGCCACGCGGATCCGCGTGGCCGGGGCTGAGGAGCGAGGACTTCGAGTCAGATGGCCGTTCTTCGCCTCGTCCGAAGAAGCGCCGCACCGCTTGCCAGCGCCCCAAGCGACACCAGCGCCAAGCCGCCGCCGGTGGCCGGAAGCTGCCGGCTCACCGGGGCGCTGACTGCGCCCGCTTTCACCCGGGTGGCCTCCACGTTCGAGCCCGGACCGGCAAAGCTCTGCGTGTAGTAGGCGCTGACACGGAAGCTCCACTTGCCGGCTGGGTGGGCCCGAGCCGCGAACTCTGTGGAGTTGCTGTCCCCGAGCTTCCGCCAGTTGTCCCGGTGCAGGGCGATGTCATCCACGTACCAACCGGTCTCGAACGTGTTCACGCAGCACTGACCTCCCCCGACGTGCATCCGCAGCCTGAGCCGCCACTTCCCGGACCCAAACCGGGAGAGGTCGAAGCGCTCCTGGACCATGTCCCCGACGCATTCCTGAACCTTGGTCGGATCGCCCGTGGGCACGCCACATTCGCCCTTGATCGTGCCGGCCGCGATCCACTTCTGACCATCCTTGGAGATCTCGACCACGCCGTAGTCGTCGTCGTCATTCCGGAAGCCAGACCAAAGCGTAAGGCTGGTGATCCCGTCGGCCGGGACATCTATCGGATCCTTGAGCGTGAGCGTGGAGTCCATGGGCGTCTCGTTGTACGTGGCCACAGGCCCGGTCCAGAACGAATCGCCCTCGTGGCTCAGCTGGAACACGGCCGGCGAGGTTGAGGTCGGACCCCAGCCCACCATCTGGGTGTCGGCCGAGCCTTCCCACTTGCCGATGCCGCTGTTGGCGTCGTCGATCATGGTGTCCTCGAGAATGCTCGTCTCCTCGACCCGGTAGAAGGCAGGCTTGGCTCCCTCCGGAGCCGACCAGCGCAGGGTGAAGTCTGCCGGCACCTCGTCGGCAGGCTTCTCCAACTTGGGCGGGACGAGCGCGCCGACCGTCGCCTTCGCCTCAAAAGCGTACGTGAAGGTCTCGGAGGTCTCGGCCGTCAAGCCCGAGAAGATCGCATATACCCGCGTGCCGTCCATAGCGGCCGACCCAAGCGACCAAAGCTCCTTGCCGTCCTTCACCGCCTTATCGAACCCGGACCCCGACTCATACCGAGTGACTCGAGCCCCTTGGGAGTCCACCTTCACGAGAGTCAACAGAGGGCGCTCGGTGGTCAGCGGCTTGATGCGAAGGAACGTGCGCGTGGTGTCCCCGCCGGCGGTCCAGCCCTCCAGCCCTCCTTCGAAGGTCGCCTTAGGCCAGATCTGCGTTGAGCCGTCGACCAGGGAGACGTCGTCCACCACGAAACCGGGAAGGTTCAGCGCCTGGTCCGTGTCGTACTCGAAGCGGACCACCACGTTCTTGCCCTTGTAGGCCGACAGGTCGACATCCGCCTGCTTCCAGCCGGCCGAGTCACCGCTGATCCCCGCACTCTCATCGACCGCTCGGTTGTTGCCGTTCGGGTTCGTGTTCCGGCCACCGCAGCACGGCACGTAGTCCCACGTCTTGCCCGAGTCGGTGCTGACCTCGAGATAGGCGTAGTCCCAGTCCTCCTCGATCTGGTGCCAGTAGGAGAACTTGAGATGCGGCGCGGTGGCCGAGGTCAGGTTGGCCGGCTTGTCCATCCAGGTGAGCATCTCGTCCGCCCGGTTACCCCACATCAGGTAGCCGCCCCGTGGTTCGGGCTGGCCTTCCAGCGCCGGCACGATCGGCACCATGTAGTCGGTCGTCGCGGAGATGGTTCCGTCGCCGGATGAGTCCATGGGGAAGTAGTCGCCCCCGTAGTTGTGCACATCTTCGCCGCCCTTCGCCGGGAAGGAGTTGACGGCGGCCTTGGGCGTGATCTTGAAGTCCAGGCTCTTGTAGCCGTACTGGCCGACATCGATGGACGGGTCGTCCAGGATGTTGGTCACGAGCCAGTCCTTGAAGACCCCGTTGTGATCCTTGTTTCGGTAATAGGGATCCACGAGAGCCAAATCGGCGGCGCCGCGGCTTGCCAGGGTGAGATCGACCCCTTCGAAACCATCCTCCGCTATCTGCGTGATCTTCTTGCAGAGCGCGTACTGCTCCTTGTATTCCGTCTTCGGGTCGTCCGGACGGCCGTAGTGCTCGAACAGGTAGTTGAAGAAGGTGTAGGCCTTGCCGTAGTCGGCCACGCCGCCTTCGCCCCAAGCGTTGAGCTGGAGGTCGGGATTGGACTGGAACGAGCTCAAGTGGCTCGAGACGATGTCGGTGAACCCGTTGACCTCGGCCGCGATGTCGGCCATCCCCTCGTTTACCCAGCTCTCCTCGTTGTAGTCGTTGGCGAACTGGATCATGTGGTAGAACTCGTGGGCCAGGATCCCCATGTAGTCGCGGCTGCCGGCGTCCACCAGCCCGGTGTTCATGAAGAACATCTCGTGCTGGGCCGAGAAGGGGTGATCCTCCGAACGGGGGTACTCGTGTTCGCTGGAGTAGTACCCGGCCGTGTAGGACAACCCCGTGTCCGGCACCGCAATCAGTCCGTTGTAGATGTAGATGTGGGGGTCACAGTCGGCGTCCCGCCAGTCCGAGGGAAGCCCCGGAGCCAAGCGGTAGACGGGCTCGGCTGGGTTGGGCTCGTGGCCGAAGTAGGAGCGGTCCGTCTCGTAGATCTGCTTGTAGCCTTCGGCTATCTTCTCGGCCATCGAAGCGCTGACCAGGGGCGCCGCCACGTCTACGGGAGCCGGCACATAGAGGTTCTGCTCCACCCACACATAGGTCGAAACGTTCTCCGCCGCCAGCACTGCTGTCTTCTCCGTGCTCCCGCCCTGAACCGGATCGGTGACGAAGAAGCTCTCGGTGTCCCCAACTTTGTACTGGGGCGGAGCCTGGCACCCCGGACGCCCGTAGTCCGGCTCACCCGCGGCGGCGGCAGCCGCATAGCGCTTGTTGAAGTTCGCGCCCTGCTTGGCAAGCGCCTCCATCCGGGTAAGGTTCTCGCGATCCCGCCGCGCCTGCGGGCTGTTCAGGTGGGAGAGCAGCCAGCGATTGAACGGTCGCATCTCCGAACCCGCTTTGGTCGAACTAGCTGCGGCGCGGGTGGCCCGCGGTCGTTTGGGCGCGCCGGCCGCCGGCCCGGCGCCCACGAGGGCCATGGCGCCCACGAGCAGTGCCACGACTGGAACGATTGCACAACGGTTACGTCTCACGGCAGCCCTCCGCCTCCACAAGTCATGCATGGGAACCCGAGCGATCTTGAGGTATTTTACCCAGACCAGGCTTCCGAGTGCCTACTTCCTGGTTCACGGCTTCCGCCCGGTGCGGTGACCAGGTGCCGAGCGCTTGATGCCGGTGACTCTTCCCGGCCAGGCCGAGGCCTTGCCGACCGGACATGTTGGGCATGCGGACCGTGCCATCCCGCACCCGCCGAGACAGATACCGTTTGGCCCTGTTCCGACCTCGCTAGACCCCTGCCCTCGGCCTCGGAGCGCGGAAGTAAGGGCCCTCGGCTTGCGGAGCACACACATCTCCCAATATGGAACACCACGCTATTGGCAGACCTGACGGGACGCTATTCGAACCTAGCGGTGCTGCTCCATACTCTCCGAAATCCTACCCACCCGGGTTGACACAACTATTTCTCTGTCGCAATAATTCTGTCAACATGAAGGCCTGGTCAGTTCGCGAGACGGCCGAGCGACTCGGCGTGAGCGAGCAACGTGTGCGCGCCATGGTCCGGTCTGGCCGCCTTCAAGCGAGCAAGGTCGGACATCGTTGGGTGGTTGAGTCCGACGCAGGCGACCTCCGGCGATCGCGCCCGGGGCGTCCGCTTGCGGCGGCGAACGCTTGGGCCCTTCTGGCTCTGCTCAGCGGCGAATCCCCCGACTGGGTGCATCCTTCCGCGCGGTCCCGCCTCAGGCGGCGGCTGTCAGATTTCAACTGGCTGGAAGTCTCCTTAGCGGACAGCCAACCTCGGGCCCTAGTCCTCCGATGGAGAGTACTGCCCGGGGATCTCAGCAAGCTCCAGGATGCGGTGCGCTTGGTCTACTCAGGGTTGTCCGCCAATCGTCCTGAGCTCGACGTGGTGCCGAGTTCTCGGCAGATCGACGCCTATGTCGACGAGAGGTCGTTGCGAGACGTCGAACTGCGTTTCCGGCCGGATCAATCATCTGCGAACCCAAACTTGATCCTCCGCCTACCGTCTCACGACTGGGTCTTGCGGCAGGGGGCGCAGGCTCCTCGAGCCGTCGTTGCGGCCGACTTGCTCCGGCACGACGACCCCCGTGTCGCAAGGGCTGCTCGGCGTCTTCTGGAGCGGCTGGCCAGTGATTGAGATTCCGGATCTCGGGGACGACTTCCATCGGATGTGGGAGGAACTCATCCGGCTGAGTGAAACGGCTCCGGCGCCTTGGACGCTGATCGGCGCTCACATGGTGGCGTTGCATGGTTGGTCACGTGGCAGAGAACAGATCCATCCCAGCAGGGATGCAGACATCCTTGTCGACATTCGGACCGTCACAGACGGAACGGCCAGGCTGAGCCAAGCTCTGCTTGACCGCAAATACACCTTCGGCGGCGCGTCGCCAGATGGAGTCGGGCATCG
>JBBAAN010000086.1:0-9443 GCA_041658225.1 Actinomycetota bacterium | reverse complement strand
TTCGCGCAACGAGGCTCGTGGACTGATGTGCGGGCCATGTTCAGGAATGTATCGGCGTGAGCGTGCGCCAGGATTCGCTTCCCAAACCCAGGTCCTCCGGGCTCAAGCCGGTGGCGCGCGAAGACGAGGGGCTTGGCGAGCAGCAGTTGATCGCGGCCCTGCTCAGCCTCACGGGCGAGTTGGAGGTTGAGAAGGTCCTCGTGCGGATCGTCATGACGGCCCGGCAGATTTCGGGCGCCCGCCATGCCGCGCTCGGCGTGCTGGACGAGCGGGGACAACTGGTGCGCTTCGTGCCGTCGGGCATCGGCAAGGCGGACATCTCGGCCATCGGCGGCGCGCCCAAGGGCCGGGGGATCCTGGGGGCGGTGATACGCGAGGGCAAGTCCGTCCGCGTGGCCGACGTGGCCAAGGATCCGAGATTCGCCGGTTTCCCGTCGGGGCATCCGGCCATGCGCTCCTTCCTTGGGGTCCCGATCCACTGCGGAGGACGGGTTCTGGGAAACCTCTACCTCACCAACAAGCAGGGGGCCGGTGAGTTCTCCGAGACCGACCTTGCGAGGGTCGAGGCCCTGGCGGCGGGAGCTGCCGTGGCCCTGGAGAACGCCCGGCTCTACGAGGAGTCCAAACGAGCGGCCGCGGTGGAGGAGCGCCAGCGCCTGGCGAGGGAGTTGCACGATTCGGTCAGCCAGGCCCTGTTCTCATCGGTGCTCAACGCCCAGGCGGCCTTGCGTCTTCTGGACCACGACCTTCCGCGCAGCCGTGAGATCCTGCTGCAACTTCTGGAGACCTCACGTGAGGCACTGGCGGGTATGCGAACGCTCATATGCACGCTGCGCCCGGCAGCCATCGAGGAGAAGGGGCTGCCGACCGTTCTCGGCGACTACCTGACCCTGTATGCGCGGCGGCTGGGAATGGAGGCGCACTTCTCGACCCATGGCAGCGGAAGGATCCCCGGGGACATCGGCGTGGCCCTGTTCCGCATAGCCCAAGAGGCTCTCAACAACGTCGAGAAACACTCGATGGCGAACAAGGTCAGCGTGTCTCTGACGGTCGGCAAGAGAGATGTGCGCCTTTGCGTGCAGGACGACGGACGAGGTTTCGACCGCACGCTGGTCGATCCCCCTGGTGAGACCTTCGGCCTGACCAGCATGGAGGAGCGGGCCCGACTCGCGGGGGGAGGGGTCCGCATCACCAGCGCTCTTGACTCGGGAACGCGCATCGAGGCGCGCATCCCTCTGGCGAGGAGGTAGCGGCAGGAGTGGGGCTCATCCGGATTCTGCTGGTAGACGATCATCCTCTGGTGCGACAAGGGCTTCGGACGTTCTTGGAACTGGAGGAGGAATTCTTGGTGGTCGCTGAGGCCGCCGACGGGGAGGAAGCCCTTCGCAAGATCCCGGCCTTTCGCCCCGACGTGGCGCTCGTCGATCTCGTCATGCCGAGGATGGACGGCGAGGCGCTCACCCGCGCTGTGAACGAGCGCCATCCCGAGGTTAGGGTCGTGGTGCTCACTTCATTCGGCGACGACGCGCGCGTGGTTTCCTGTTTGCAGGCGGGCGCCGTCGGTTTTCTTCGAAAGGATGTCTCACCCGAGCACCTCGCGCAGGCCATCCGGGCGGCCGCCGAAGGCCACGCTCACCTTCAACCCGAAATCGCGGCGGCTCTCGCTCGCCAGGTGGCCAAGCCGGCTGCTCCCTTGGGCCCGATGCATCAAGGCCTGACCCCTCGGGAGATGGAAGTGCTTTGCCACATCGGGCACGGGATGTCCAACCGCTTGATCGCCCGCCGCCTCGGCGTATCGGAGAAGACCGTCAAGACTCACGTCTCGGCCATCCTCGCCAAGCTTCAGGTGAGAGACCGCACTCAGGCCGCGCTGTGGGCAGTGCGTGAGGGTTTGGTGGACCCGACCGAGTCGGCTTCCTGAGCTTCCTCCCCGACGGGTACCTGCGATTCTGGACGGCGCCGGCCGAGGAACTCACTCAGGCCGGGAGGCAAGAAGCGCCAGGGTTTCCTCGATCTTGGTCAGCCGGGCCGAGATGTCCACGGTTTGCTCCTCGGCCCATCTGCGCAGTTGCTGGATGCTCTCCTGGAAGAGGGCATCGCGGGCACGCATGCGCACGAGGATGGCCTGGCCGAACTCCTCCAGCAATGCTTTTGCCTCGGTCGAGGGGCCGGGTCCGGCCGCCGTGGCTCTGGTCTCGGCGGGTCGCGCGGTGGGGGAGGATTCGGTACGGCTCGGCCATGAGAAGGACTCGGCCTGACGCTTCTCTTCCTCGGTCCAGATGTCGTTCGGACGTTCCACTCGCTTCCCTCCTCCGCCGCCTGGGGTTCCCGCCAGTGTAGTCTCCGGCGCCGGCCGGGGCCACTTGCCGGCCGGCGCCAGGATTCGGCCGGCGATGTCTCCTGCGTGAGGTAGTCTCTGCATGGTTTGTGACACGGCTTGAGGCGCGTTGTCGAAAAGCGCTGGTTTGAGATTCTTGGTCGACGTGCCGGTCCGAACCGGCCGGTGAGCACGCTTCTGGCGGGAGGCACAGAGATGGAAATTGCCGCGTTGGGGGTGGCCTTCGTGGCCGTTGTTGCCCTTGCGCTGTTGCTGGTGCGCCGAGGCCGAGGATCGGACGAAGCTCAAGCACAGGCAGCGGCCCAGGCTCAAGCACAGGCAGCGGCCCAGGCTCAAGCGGGGATGGCGGCCCTGAGGTCGGAGATCTCGGCGCTGACCGGGCGCACCCAGGAGCTGGCCGGCCGGTTGGACTCGCGACTGGAAGGGTTGGACTCGCGACTGCTGCATTCGAACACCGAGGCCAACCGTCTCACTACCGAGATGTCCGGCAAGCTGATCGAGGTGCAGAAGGCCGCCGAGCGCATGCTCGAGGAAGCCAAAGGCCTGACCCGCCTGGAGGACCTGCTGCGTCCGCCCAAGGCGCGCGGCTCGGTGGGGGAGATGCTGCTCGAGAACCTGCTGGCCGAGGTCTTGCCTCGGGGGATGTATGCCACGCAGCACGGCTTCTCCACGGGGGTTCGGGTCGACGCCGTCATCCATCTGCAGGGGCGGCTGGTGCCCGTGGACGCGAAGTTCCCGCTGGAGTCCTTTGAGCGCATGGCTTCACTCGAGGACCAGGCCGCGCGCGACACGGCCGGCAGCGCCTTCGTTCGCGACGTCCGCAAGCACATCGATGACATCGCCAGCCGCTACATTTTGCCCGATGAGGGGACTCTGGACATCGCCCTGATGTACGTGCCGGCGGAGGCCGTCTACTACGAGGTCTTGCGGGCCGGGGGAAGCGGCGCCTCGGGCGGTGGGAGCCTGTACGAGTATGCCTTGCAGCGCAAGGTGTTCCCGGTGTCCCCGATGAGTCTGTACGCCTACCTCCAAGCCATCGCGCTCGGATTGCGCGGCATGCAGGTCGAGCAGAACGCTCGCCAGGTCCTGGCCTACCTGGGGCGGCTGCGAGGCGATCTGGATCGCTTTCAGAGCGACTTCGAGACGGTGGGCAAGCACCTCACCAACGCCCATGCTCGATACGACGACGCGCGCACGCGGCTCGGGCAGTTCTCCGCGAAGCTGGCCAGCGCGGAGGAGGCGCCGGCGCTGGAGGCTGCCACATCCGAGGATCCCGCCCAGGGGGTCCTTGACCCGGGCGTCTGACACGCCGCCCGACCCTTGGCGGATATGACGGCTTCCGTCTCGACTCCCGCCCAGGGGGTCCTTGACCCGGGCGTCTGACACGCCGCCCGACCCTTGGCGGATATGACGGCTTCCGTCTCGACTCCCGCCCAGGGAGTCCTTGACCCGGGCGTCTGACATGCCGCATGGCCGGCAATTGCGGAGGAAGATGGGCAGTGGCGCATCGGTGCGCGCGCCGGCGGGGCAATTTGACAACGTTCCCGCCGGCGGGGACCCTGACAGGACAAAGTGAAGTATTGGCGGAAGGCAACGGGGCCTCCCCGAGGCTGGCCGCCTTTTTCGTGGTGGCCGGGTACACTGGGCAACTGTGCAGTCCGGTCTTGTCGGGAGTGGCAATGAGGAAGCGAGCGCCTGTCCGGCCCCAGCCTTCACCGGTGCGGGGCATCGTTCATATCAGGCCCGAGCGGTGCAAAGGGTGCGAGCTCTGCATCGACTATTGCCCCACGCGGGTCTTGGCTCTGTCCTCCGAATTCAACGCGAAGGGCTACCATTTCCCAGTAGTGGTCGGCGACGACTGCATCAACTGTCAGTCCTGCCGCACTATCTGTCCCGAGTTCGCGGTTTTTGCCACCCCGGATTCACGGCTCCGCGAGACTCCGGCGACTGTGCCGGCCTAGCCAGGGAGGGCAAACGGTGGGAACGCCGGCGGTCTTGACGGGCATTCACTTCTTGATGGGCGACGACGCCATCGCCGAAGGCGCGATCGCCGCCGGCTGCCGCTTCTTCGCCGGCTATCCCATCACCCCTTCCACGGAGACCGCTGAGAGGATGGCCGAGCGCCTGTTCCAGGTGGGGGGCATGTACCTACAGATGGAGGATGAGCTGGGCTCGATGGCCTCCATCGTGGGGGCCGCGTGGACCGGCAAGAAGGCGATGACGGCGACCTCCGGCCCGGGCTTTTCCCTGATGATGGAGAACCTCGGTCTGGCCATTATCACCGAGACGCCGGTGGTGGTCTGCAACGTGCAGCGCGGGGGCCCCTCGACGGGTCTTCCGACACTGGCCGCGCAGGGTGACATGATGCAGGCTCGCTGGGGCTCCCACGGTCACTACGAGATCATCGCGGTCGTGCCGTGGTCGGGGCAGGAGTGCTTTGATCTGACGGTCAAGGCTTTCAACCTGGCCGAGCGCTACCGCACTCCGGTGCTGGTGATGGCCGATGCCGAAGTGGGCCACCTCACCGAGCGGGTCGTGATCCCGCCGGCCGAGGAGATCGAGATCTGGAATCGCAAGAAGCCCACGGTGCCTCCCGCGCAATACAAGACCTTTGAGCCCGATGATGACCTGATCCCACCCATGGCTTCGGCCGGCGAGGGTTATCGCGTTTTCATGGAGAGCCTCACTCACGACGAGAGGGGCTACCCCGACACCACGGCCCCCGCGCATCAGAAGCTGGTGGGGAGGCTGAACGAGAAGATCCGCAGGCACCGCTTCGACATCTACGACTATGAGGAGCGCGGGATCGAGGGCGCGGACGTGGTCGTGCTCTCCTACGGCATCTCGGCCAGGATCGCCATGCAGGCCATGACCCTTGCCGAGGAGCGCGGGATCAAGGTGGGGATGCTGCGGCTGAGGACCGCGTGGCCCTTCCCGGAGGAGCGCGTGCGCCAGCTTTCTTCGAGGATCCGCGCGTTCGTCGTGCCCGAACTCAACCTGGGGCAGATGGTTCGTGAGGTCGAAAGGTGCGCGGTCGATGCTTGCGGCGTGCTGTGCGTGCCGCACGCCGGAGGGGACGTCCACGACCCCGAGGTTGTCCTGGAGGCGATCGTCGCGGCCGGCGAGGGTCGGGCACCCTGCCGGGCGAGCTTGCTGTCCATGCAGGAGAGCGGGACCTAGGAACGACCGGAACAAACGAGGAAGGGAAGTCCCAGTTGGCCCGGATCGGCGTCTTCGTTTGCCACTGCGGGGAGAACATCGCCCGCAATGTGGATGTCGAGCAAGCGGCGCAAGCCGCTCGCCGTCTTCCGGGCGTGGCCTTCTCCGACCACTACCCCTACCTCTGCTCCGCGCCGGGACAGAAGATGATCCGCGATGCGGTGGCGGAGCACGACCTCACGGGCGTGGTCGTCGCGGCCTGCTCTCCTCACATGCACGAGCCCACGTTCCGCTCCACCGCTTCACAGGCGGGTTTGAACCCCTACCTTTGCGAGATGGCCAACATCCGTGAGCAGTGCTCCTGGGTGCACACCGACCGCGTCCTTGCCACCGAGAAGGCTTGCGCGATCCTGGCGGCCATGGTCGAGAAGGTGAAGCACAACCACCCCCTCGATCCGATCGAGCTTCCAGTGACCAGGGGGGCCCTGGTCATCGGCGGCGGGGTGGCGGGGATCCGGGCCGCGCTGGACATCGCAAATGCCGGCTATCCCGTGACGCTGGTGGAGCGCCAGCCGACGATCGGCGGGAACATGGCCCGGCTGTCGGAGACGTTTCCGACCCTGGACTGCTCCCAGTGCATCCTCACGCCTTTGATGGTGGAGGCCTCACGGCATCCCAACATCGAGTTGCTCACCTACTCCGAGGTGGAGTCGGTAAGCGGGTACGTGGGCAACTTCAAGGTGCGCATCAAGCGCAAGCCGCGCTACGTGATCGAGGACGCCTGCACGGGTTGCGACGACTGCTCCGTGGCTTGCCCCGAGTCCGTGCCCAACGAGTTCGACATGAACCTCTCCTGGCGCAAGGCGATCTACATTCCCTTCCCTCAGGCGGTCCCGGCCGTCTACACCATGGACGCCGAGCATTGCGTCAACTCTAACCTCGAGTCGGCCGGCGGCTATCGGGTACTTGCGTGTGAGCGCTGCCACGAGGCCTGCGGGCCCAAGGCGATCGACTTCGACATGAAAGCCGAGATCGTCGAGCGCGAGGTGGGAGCCATCGTGGTGGCCAGCGGCTACGAGATGATGGCCGCCGAGGAGGCCAAGGAGTACGGCTACGGCACGTACCCGGACGTCATGGACGGGCTCGAGTTCGAGCGACTGCTTTCCGCCTCCGGACCCACGGGCGGGGAGATCCGCCGTCCCTCCGACGGCAAGGTTCCTCGCCAGATCGTTTTTATCCAGTGTGTTGGATCACGGGACCCGGCCAGAGGGGTGGCCTACTGCTCACGGGTCTGCTGCATGTACACCGCCAAGCACGCGCTTCTGTTCAAGCACAAGGTCCCGGAGGGAAGGGCCTACATCTTCTATATCGATGTGCGCGCCGCGGGTAAGGGCTACGAGGAATTCGTCAGCCGCGCCATGGAGGAAGACGAGATCCTCTACATCCGCGGTCGCGTCAGCCGGGTGGTGCCTAAAGACGGTCAGCTCATGGTGCAGGGCGTGGATACCCTTTCGGGAGAGACGGTGCGGGTGCCGGCCGATCTGGTGGTCCTGGCCACGGCGATGATCCCCGCCGATCGGGGCGGGCTGGCCAAGGAGCTTCGCCTGGCCACCGATCCCTACGGCTTCTTCCAGGAAGCGCACCCGAAGCTGCGTCCGGTGGAGACGCTGACGGCGGGGGTGTTCCTGGCGGGTTCTTCCCATGCGCCCAAGGACATTCCGGATGCGGTGGCTCACGCATCGGCCGCGGCGAGCAAGACCCTGGAGATGCTCTCGCGCCCCAAACTCCATCGCGAGCCCGTGGTGGCCCGAGTCAACGAGCTTCAGTGTGTCGCTTGCTTCGATTGCGAGCTGGTCTGCCCCTACCACGCCATCGAGCGTGCCGAGATTCGCGACCGCCAGGGCAATCTCATCCGGTTGGCGGCTCGCGTCAACGAGGCGATGTGTGAGGGGTGCGGTGTTTGCACGGCCGCTTGCCGCAGCCGCTGCATCGACGTTGCGGGCTTCACCGACGAGCAGGTCTTCGCTCAACTGACCACCCTGTTGTCCGCGCCGGCCGTCATGGGCGAGCGGGTCGAGGCCGCCGAAGCCAGCGAGGTGCCGGCATGAGCGCCGAGACGGTGGGCATCGTGGAAGCGCCGGCTCCGGGCGTGGATGTCACGGCAAAGGCTCCGGCTTGGGAGCCTCGCATCGTGGCCCTGGTGTGCAACTGGTGCAGCTATGCGGGTGCGGATATGGCCGGCACCACCCGGCGCTCCTACGCCGCCAACGTGCGCGTCGTGCGGCTGATGTGCACCGGGCGCATCGATCCGATGTTCATCGTCAAGGCGTTCGAAGAGGGAGCCGACGGCGTACTGGTGTCCGGTTGTCATCCGGGCGACTGCCACTACGTGCAGGGCAACTTCTACGCCCGCCGCCGCTTCACGGCCTTCCGTGCGCTGATGGAATTCCTGGGTTTGGACCAGCGCCGGCTGCACTTCGCCTGGGTCTCGGCCTCGGAGGGAGCGAAGTGGTCCGGCGTCGTGGACCAGGTGACACAAGCGGTTCGTGAGGCGGGCCCGCTGCTCGATTGGGGACACTCTTCGGCGGGCCGCTCGACGGGTCCGGCTCCGCGCGCGGAATCGGCGGGTGTCTCCGGGTCTGCCGCGGATGGCTCCTTCGGCCCGAGCGTTTCGAGGACCCCGCTTTCGGCGGAGGACAACGAAGCCATCACGGCTCATCTCCAAGGCCTTGCGGCCAGGCTTCTTTCCGAAGGTGAGGCCGGCACGGTTGTGGGCTACACGGCAGGATCGCTTCCCGGCCAGATGGTCCCGGTCTTTGCCACTCGCCCGGAGGATGCGCGGGCTCTGGCCTGGAACGAGCGCTGCGTCAACAACCTGACCGTCTATGTGCGCGAGGCGCTGAAGAAGGCGCCCGGGGACAGAGTGGCGGTGGTCGTCAAGAGCTGTGACGCCCGTACGGTGGCCGCGCTGCATCGAGAGAACCAGATCGATCGGGAGCGCGTGCTGCTGCTGGGTGTCTCCTGCGCCGGGGTGTGGGAGAAGGGCCGCATGGCCGGGAAGTGCCACGCGTGCCGCGAAGCGCTCTCGCCCCTCTCCGACTGGACGCTCACGCCCGAAGGAGCCGTTAAGGCCGAGCGCCCCGAAACGGCGCAGGGCAGGGCCCCCGAAACGGCGCAGGGCAGGGCCCCCGAAACGGCGCAGGGCAGGGCCTCGGAAGCGGAAACCGCCCGGGTCGAGGATGCACGGGACACCGAGATCGTGGCCCTGGAGGCCATGACCGCCCAGGAGCGCTGGGACTACTGGCAGCGCCAGTTCGCCCTATGCCTTCGCTGCTACGCGTGCCGTGCCGTGTGCCCGATGTGCTACTGCGACACCTGCATCTCCGACGCGCGCCGGCCTCAGTGGATTCCCGCGGCTTTCGACGGAAAGGGCAACACCTCCTGGAACATATCCCGGGCGGTGCACCTGGCGGGCAGGTGCACCGGATGCGACGAGTGCTACCGGGCTTGCCCGGCCGGCATCCGCCTGGATCTCATCAACCGCAGGCTGGTCCGAGAGATCGAGGACCGGTTTGGATACAACATGGAAACAGATCCCGGAGCACCCGCTCCGTTGACGACCTTCCAGCCCAACGACCCAGATGAGTTCCTGTGAGGAGTCCGAATCTTGACCGGTGAAGGCTGGCGCCTCAGCGAAGACGATCTGCGAGGCTGGCTCGCGGCATTGGTGCGCCAGGGCAAGCAGCTTGTCGCGCCCTCGGAGGAGCAAGGGCTGCTTCTCTTCCGCCCGGTGGGCTCGGCGCAAGAGGTCTGCCTGACCTTCGCCAATGCGCGCTGGTCCCCCAAGGAGTTTCTCTTCCCCCGAAGCGAGGCACTGCTGTCGTACCGGCTTCGAGGCGACGACGTCCTGCTGGGGGATCCTCAACTGCCGGAGGGAGATGTGGTG
>JBBAAN010000085.1:0-9620 GCA_041658225.1 Actinomycetota bacterium | reverse complement strand
ACCGAGCGACTGGTGCGCCCCGAGGACATCCGCCGGGAACCGCACCGCACCGCCATCCCATTCTTCTGCGTGGACGCCGTGGTCGAGGTTCCCTTCGGTTCTTACCCCGGCAACATGCCCTACGAGTACTACTCCGACGAGGACCACCTGAGGGAGTGGCTCGCGGCCGAGAAGGATCCAGAGGTCTTCGCCGCGTTCATCGACAAGTACATCCTCAACACCCGCGACTTCAACGCGTACCTCGAGTTGTGCGGCGGCATCGAGAGGCTGCGCAAGCTGCGCGCCGTGGAACTTCTGCTCGAGCGGCCCAACTCGAACCAGGAGGTGTGAGATGACCGAGGCGACCTACAACTCGATGGAGCTGATGATCTGCCTGGCCGCCCGCTACCTCGAGGATCGAGCCACCGTGGTGGTGGGGACCGGCGCGCCGTGTGCGGCGGCCATGGTGGCGCAGCGCGTGCACTCCCCCAACCTGATCACCCTGTTTGAGGCGGGAGGCATGGACCCGATCCTGCCGACCATGCCGATCTCGGTGGGTGACTCACGCACGTTCTGGCAGGCGAGCATGGCCACGACCATGGACGACATCATGTCCTTCTGCCAGAAGGGCGTGGTCGACTACACCTTCCTGGGCGGAGCGCAGGTGGACATGTACGGCAACATCAACTCCACCATGATCGGGACGGACTACATCCACCCGAAGGTGCGGCTGCCGGGAAGCGGGGGCGCCAACGACCTGGGATCGTTCTGCTGGCGCACGATGTGCATCACGCCCCACGACAAGCGTCGCTTCGTGGAGAAGTGCGACTTCGTAACCACCCCGGGGTACCTGACCGGGCCGGGAGCGCGTGAAGCGGCGGGGCTGCCGCCGGGCACGGGTCCCTATAAGACCATCACGAACCTGTGCGTCATCGGCTTCGACGACGAGACCAAGCGCATGAAGGTCGAGAGCCTGCACCCGGGAGTCACGCGGGAGCAGGTTGCCGAGAGCACGAGCTTCGAGCTGCTGTGGGCAAAGAATCTCAAGGAGAGCCACGCGCCCACCAAGGAGGAGCTGCACGTGCTGCGCGACGAGGTCGACCCTCACCGCTACATCATCGGGCGCTAGGTTGTCCTAGCCCTGGATCGACCCATCCAGGAACTCGCAAAGCACCTCGACACATCGCTCTGGCTGCTCCCAGAACATCAGGTGCCCCGCGCCCTCCAGCCACTCGAGCTTGGCGCCCGGTATCCCCTTGGCCAGGAGCTCGCTGTTGCGGGGGTCCACGACGCCGTCCACGGTCCCATGGAACACCAGCGTCGGAGCCTTGATCCGGTCCAGTCGAGTTGACGCGTCAAAACCCGCGCCGGCGGAGAATTGGCCCTGGTGGCCCACCGGGTTGGGCGGCTTGGCCAGGCGGCACTTCCAGATCGTCTCGACCAGATCGCGTCGGTTGGCCACAGTGTCCGGAGCCAGGGCGTTCTCGACGAACCGCAGGAGCCCCTGTTCGGGCGGCAGGGTCATGGCCGCGGCTATCGCCGCCACGGAAGCTTCGGGCATCGGGTATGAATCGGGTCCGCCGGGGGTCGTGCAGACCAGCACCAGCTTGTCCACGCGCTCCGGGTAGATGATCGCCAGCTCCTGGGCAATAAGACCCCCCAGGCTTGTACCCACGACGTGGGCCCGCTCTACCCCGGCATCGTCCATGACGGCGATGACGTCCGCCGCCATCTCTCTCACCCTGTAGGGCGGTGTGGGGACGTCGCTCTCGCCGATGCCACGGTTGTCGATCAGAACCAGACGGTACTTCTCGGCCAAGGGCTGCGCGATGGGATCCCAGCCCCAGCGCGCGAACCCCACCCCAAATACGAGGACAAGCCAGGGTCCGCGTTCACCCCGCGTCTCATAGGCAATCCGCACACCATCGTTTTGAGCAAAGCGAGTCTCAGCCATCGTCACTCCTGCCTGCCAGATCCGGCGGGTGGCCGCTTGCGCGGGTTGCTGGTCTTGGCCGTAGTGCCTGCGGTTTTGCCGGCGGGTTTGCCGCTCTTGGTTTGCCCAGGCCGCTTCAGGCTCTTGTCGTTCTTCCCCTCGGCGCCTTGACGGCCGGCCAGGGCCCCCGCCGTCCCCTTCCCCAGCATCCGGCCTATGCCCAGGAACCTCACCAGGGCTTCCCGGTCAAGCGTTGCCACATCTCCCGAGTAGACGATGCGACCCATCTGAAGGATGTTCACTTCGTCGACCAACTGAAGCCCGAACGAGACGTTCTGCTCCACCATCAGTAGGGTCACACCCGAGGCCACCACGTCGCGAAGTGTCTTGAACAGCTCGCGCACCGCCACCGGCGCCAGGCCGGCAGACGCCTCGTCCACCAGCACCAGCTTCGGCTCATTGATCAGGGCCCTGGCGACGGCCAGGGACGCCTGCTGCCCACCGGACAGCGACCCGGCCAGTTGACCGCGCCTCTCGGCGAGTACGGGGAACCGGTCGAACACGCCGTCGAGCGCGCCCGCGTAGCGTTGCTTGGCACGGCGCCTCAACGTGTAGGCGCCGAGTCTCAAGTTCTCCTCCACGGTCAGCCCGGGGAAGACCTGACGCCCCTGAGGCACGTGTCCCATGCCGTGGGCCACACGTTGCTCCGCCGACATCTTCGTGATGTCGACGCCTTCGAAGACCAAGCGACCCGACCACAGGGGGACCACACCGGCGATGACCTTCATCAGGACACTCTTGCCCGCCCCATTGAGTCCGAATATGCCAACGGTTTGGCCCTGGCGCACTTCGAAGGAAGGACCGTGAAGCACGGCGTTGGAACCGAAACCCGTGTGGACGTTCTCCACTTGAAGCAGGGCCCGAGTCTGTGTCTCCCGGCCGGCGGCAGGACTCGGCGACAAGGTGTTCATACCGACACCGCCTCGCCCAGGTAGGCATCGATGACGTCCGCGCGATGCACGACTTCCTCCGGCGCTCCGTGGGCCAGCATCTCCCCACTGGAGAGCACGTAGAGCTCGTCGCAGACGTCCAGCACCAAGGGGATGTTGTGTTCGATCAGCAGGACCGTCCTCCCGAGTTCGTCGCGCACGTCGCGCAAGCGAACCGCCAGGTTCTCGGCTGCCCCGGGAGCCATGCCGGCGGAAGGCTCATCCAGCATCACCAGTTCGGGGGCCGTCAGCAGCACGCAGCCAAGCTCGACGATGCGTTGCTGTCCGTGGGAGAGGTTCTTCACCGGGGTGTTGGCGAAGCGCTCGAAACCGAGGGCTTCCAGGGCGTCGGATGCGCGCTGCTCCAACTCTCCCTCGATCTTGGCCGCCTTCCCGATCCGAGTCAGCGCCGAAGCGACGCCGTAGCCGGCGACGACGTGCTGTGCCAGAAGCAGGTTCTGCGTCACCGACAGGTCCTTGGCCAGGCCGATGAGCTGGAAGGTGCGGCCCATGCCGGCCATCGCTCTGGCATGCGCGGGAAGACGAGAGATGTCCTGGCCGAGCAAGTGCACGCTGCCGGCATCCGGGCGGATGAGACCGGAGATGGCGTTGAACAAGGTGGTCTTGCCCGCGCCGTTGGGGCCGATCAGCCCGACGATCTTGCCTCGGGAGACGTCGAGGGAGGCTCGGTCCACCGCCTTCAAGCCGCCGAAGCTGACACTGACGTCCCTCACCGAAAGCAGCGGAGTGCCCGGGGGCTCGGCCTTCCGCGCCGCCAGACCCGATGGACGCGGCATCTCGGGAAGCCTGGGCATGACGTCCGGCTCGTCCGAAGGTGCTCCCTGGGCCTCGGCCTGGGCGGCCTTCCTCACGGCCTTGACCGCCCGTTTCTCACGGCCCTCGCGCATGGACTCGGCCAGTCCACCCGGGTACCGGGCGATCGTGTACATGAGAAGCAAGGATCCGACGATCAGGTCGGTGCCGTGAAAGCCCGTGCCGAACGCCTTGATCATTGCCACCGGGAACAGCGCGTAGAAAACGGCCGCGGTGCTCACCCCGGAGCGGCTTCCCAGACCTCCGAGCACCACGATGATCACCAAGAGCAGCGACTTCTGATAGCCGAAGGACTCCGAGTTGACGAACTGGTAGAGATGGCCGTACATGGCGCCGGCGACCCCGGCGAAGGCCCCAGAGATGACAAACGCCAGCAGCTTGTAGCGGGTCACGTCCACACCGAAGGAGGCGGCGACCGCCTCGTTGGTTCTGATCGCCTGGAAAGCTCGACCCAGCTTCGAGCGGGTGACGTTGACGTCCACTGCCCATAGGACGAGTAGCAGAACCAGCATCACGGCGAGGAAATCCGCGTTACGAGTCAGTACGAAACTGCCGATCATCGGCCGCGGCAGTTCCATGCCCGAGGACCCGCCGGAGATGAAGGAAGACCTAAAAACCGACTGCTCGGCCGCGTAGCTGAGCGCGATGGTCACGACGGCCAGATACAGGCCGCGCAGCCTGAGAGCAGGCAATCCGATCAGGAAAGCGATCAAGCCTCCCATGACCGCGGCGCCCAATATGGCAACGATGAACGGAAGGCCCAACCGGTTAGCGCCGCTCAGGATGCCGCTGGTGAAGGCCCCCACGCCGAGCAGAGCGAAGTGGCCCAGCGATATCTGGCCCGCATAGCCCATCAAGAGGTTCAGAGACAGACCGGCGGCGGCGTAGCAAACGGCCAGGCCCATCAGCAGGGCCCAGTAGTCGGTCAGGAATCCGGCCCGTCCGGCCAGGGGCGGAACCGCCGCGAACACCACCAGCAGAGCAATCATGGTCAGCGTACGAGAGCGCTTCACGCCGCCTCCTCCTTGCTCTTCAGCCCCGCGACCAGGCCCCGAGGCCTCACGAGGAGGACGGCAAGAATGAGGACCAACACCGTCAGGCTCTTCAGGCCGGGAAGGCTGCTGGCGGCAAACACCCGGCCGGCGCCCGCCTCGACCACGCCCACCACCAGACCTCCCACGAACGCGCCCGGCAGGCTGGTGAGTCCGCCGACGACGGCGGCTGCCAGCCCTCGTAGGAACAGCTCACTGGCGAAGCCCGGCGTGAACACCGAGACCGTCGGTTCCACCAGCAAAGCCGCCAGCGCGCTAACCGCGGCCCCGGCACCCCACACGAAGGCCGAAACGCGAGCCAGGGGCACACCCACGAGCCGAACCGCCACCGGATCCTGAGCGGCCGCCAGCACCCCCAGCCCGAAGTCGGTCTTCTTCAGCATCCAGGCCAGACCGAGGGCCACGACTACGGTGACGACCAGTGAGAGGACGTGAGTGGGGCTCACCACCACCCCGAGGATTTCCTTGCCCACGCCGCCGATCGGGGCCCGCAGAGTCCGAGGGCTGGCACTGAATATCTTGAGTTCCACCGCCAGCAGGAACATGAGGAGGCCCACGCTGCCCACCGCGACCGCCACACGGGTGGCGTTAAGCATCAAGCGGACGATCAGCCGCTCGAATGCAATGCCCACCGCCGCCGCCGCCGCTATCGCCACGGCAGCACCCGCCAGCCAGGGCAGGTGGGCCCGCTCAACCAGCATGAAGGCAACGAACAGCCCCATCGTGCCGATCTCGCCCTGGGCGAAGTTGAGCGTTCCCGATCCGCGATAGACCAGCACAATCCCGAGAGCGAACAGCCCATATATGCCCCCGGCGATCAGGCCGAGGATCAGTGTCTGTCCCATGCTAAGTCCGTTGTCCTTTGGGGGGCCCAGAAGGGGGCCTAGATGATGTGCTCCGCGCAGATGGTCTTGTTGGCCCAGTTCACCTTGCCCGACGGAGACTTCCATGCCTCCATGATGCTGAGCTGGTAACCGCCCCGGTTGGGGTGCCGGCTGAAGTCGATCTGGCACGGAGACGGTTGGATCTTCTTGGGGGTGTAGCTGTGCCAGGTGTCGATCAACCTGTTGCGGGTGCAGTCCGGACCGCAATCCATGAGCTGGTCGACCAGGTACTTGTCCCCCATCCATTTCATGAACAGCAAGTCTCCGCTGATGCCGGAGATGTCGGTACCCGATCGGTACTTGGCATACTGGCGCTCGAACTCCTTGATCGCGTCGGCGTAGGAGGCGAAGGACCCGGTGTAGTCGCCCTTGCTGAACGCCGGCCAGGCCGCGACCCCCTCGAGGGGCGGGTTGAGCGCGTCGTCCCCCGCCGTCTGCGAGACCATGTTGAAGGGGAACATCATCCAGACCGGGCTGTAGAGCTGCGCTTTGGCCTGCCTGACAATCTCGATGGAGGCCATCGCGTTATCCCAGGCCCACACCACCTGAGCCCCGGCCTTCTTCATGTCGAGGATTTCCTGGGTGTAGTTGGCCTGGCTGGCCTGGACCGCCCTCTCGGCCACGATCTGCAGGCCGTACTTCTTCGCGGCCGCTTTGAACGCCGTGACACCCGGCTCCCAGTTGGGGCTATTGCGCTTGATGATTCCGATCTTCTGTTTGGCGTGCTTCTTGACCGCAAGTTCGGCGAACATCTCGCCGAACTTCTCCACCGTGGCGCTCTGGGTGAAGCTGTACTTCTTGCCTTCGCTGCCGTTCACGGTGGCGAGGGTGTGCAGGTAGAGCTGGTGGTTCTGCTCCGCCCAGTTGCGCACGGCGGGAACCTGATCCATTCCAAAGCCGCCCAGCAAGAGGAACGGGTTCTTGGCTTTGCACGCGGTGGCCGCCTGGACGGCCGTCTGGGGGTCGTAGTTGTCGTTCTCATACGTGGCGACGATCTTGCGCCCGTAGACGCCGCCCTTCTCCTCGTTGATCGCGGTGTAGTAGACGTTCATGTCGTCGGCGCCGGTCTGGAACGCTGACCCGTAGGTGAGAGCCAGGTGGTAGCAGAGCGTGATCTGGTCCTTGGTGATACCGATCCTGTCCTCAGAAGCGGTGAACAGGGTCGAGGGGGGATACAACTTCGGTGAGGGAGCGGTTCCCGAGCCGCCCGTCGGGGCCGAGCTGCGGCTACCCGTCACCTTGCCGGAAGGCGCGCCGGTGATCGTCGGGGTGGCGCTTGCCTCGCCCCCAATCTCGCCGGCGGCGACCGGTGTCGTCGCCTCGATCGACGGGGTGAACGCGGTTTCTCCCGTGGCCCCCTTGGGGTTCCTGGCTCCGCTGCAAGCCGACAGGGCAACCAACGGGATGACCAGAAGGACGCCCATCCACTTGACTCCGTGCACTCCAACTGAGTTCCTAGACCGCATTGTCCTTACCCCCAGTCCGTTTTCGGCCTTCATTTCCCGACCTTCCTCCGGTCTACGCCGCCAGTCCTGCTGCCGAACGCGTGAGCCATTTGCGCCTATCCTCTGCCAACCGAGCCCGAAGGTCTCCTGACCTTCAGTCCTGCGGCCGCCAGAAGCAATGCCGTTCCTATCGGCAATACCCCTCCGGGCCCCGTGGCCGGCAAGGCGGCCCCGAGCCGTTCGCCCTTCGCGGAAGGAACCGGACCGGCGGTTCGGGACTTGGGCAGGTCGGCCAGATAGGGCTTCTCGGCCGACTCCACGAACCCACGGTAGACGGGGATGATCGCGGGATCCATCCGCAGGTCGTTGTGGTAGGTGTGCGGGAACTCCCGGTTGTCCGCGCCCTTCAGAGATGGGCTCTTGGCGTAGGTGGGACCCGCGTAGGCCGGGTCGCCGGCGCCCGATCCATCGAAGACCGTCATCCACTTGGCCGGCGCATAGGTCTCGTCGGAGCCGTCCGGGCCGTTGAGGTCGGCCAACCACTTCGTGCCCTGGGCAATCTCGTCACAGGACTCCACGTCGCCTTCGCTTCCGGGAGGGCAAAGGCTCGTGCCGTGGTTTCCGCCCGCGATCCCGACGAAGGCGACCAGGTCCTTGCGCAATTCCCTGTGCACCTTGAGAGTCTTGCGGGCGAGGGTCACGCCCAGAGAGTGCGAGACGATAGAGAAGCGATGGGAGCCGGTGTAGGCGCGCACCGCCAATATGAAGTCGTAAAGGTCGGGGACGTTGATATCGTTGGCGGTGATCGGGGTCGTGCCGTCCTTGCCCATCTCCTTGTGCTCGGAGTCGCGTTCCGGATTCGTCGTGAACAGCGCGCCGCCGTTGTTGCTGCCCAGCCCGTCGTAGGACAGCGCGAACATCTCCTGGTCCGTCCAGCCCGCCTTCTTGAATTCGTCGCGGACCGGATACCAGTCGGCATGATCGACGTTGTTTCCGTGCACGAAGATCACCGGCACGTGGTGTAGGGGCGCACCCAGGCGCAATCCCCCGAAGCCGCCGATCCGGAACTTCCATTCATGGTCGATCAGCAGCGGGAAACCCGTCGCGAACCTGGCCTTGGCGGGGCCCTGGGGAGGCGACTCGCTCAACTTGGCGGACGCCGCCACCTGTCCGGCCGGGATGCTTGCCCCGGCCACGGCGGCCACGATCAGCAGGCGCATCCACCCACAGCGCCCGCTTCCGCGTCCGCGAAGCGGCTGATTCTCCTGCATGACCACTCCTCGTGTACTTGCGCCGCAAGCACCTGCTTCTCGCATCCGCCGAGCCGATCCGCTAGGCTTGGTCCGGTATGTGAATCAGGGCTCAGGTCTGGCGCCGGCACGAATATGGCATCCTGCCGCGAATGAGTCAAGGCGCGTTGCCGCAGCTTGTTGCCGCAGCTTGTTCCCGCAGCTTGCCGATGGCCTGCCGGAGTGCTGTGATAGCCGCCACATACCTGGCCCTTCAGCCGCGGGCATCGACGAAGGGAACCTGCCCCATGGCCAAAGAAACCGGCGACCGCACCCCAGCGCTCGGCGCACCCGTGACCCATCGAGGCCAGCGCACCCGCGCCAAGTTGCTCGCGGCGGCAGAGCTGGTGTTCGCGGACCGCAACTACGAGGAAGCCTCGATCGTTCAGATCACGCAGCATGCCGGCGTGGCTATGGGCACCTTCTACCTCTACTTCCCCAGCAAGAAAGCCATCTTCGTCGAGTTGGTCCGCGACCTCGGCCACCGCCTGCGAGCCGAGATCTCCACCGCCACCAAAGGGCTGACCGACCGGAGTGATATCGAACGACGCGGGTTCGCGGCGTTCTTCGAGTTCACGCGCCGGCACTCGGGCCTGTATCGCATCGTTCGCCAGGCCGAGTTCGTGGATCGATCCGTCTATCGCGAGTACTACGAGCGGCTGGCCGCAAGGTACGCGCAAGGGCTGACCAAAGCTATGAAGGACGGCCAGTTTCGTCACGCCGATCCGATGCTCCTTGCCTACTGCCTCATGGGCATGGCCGACATGGTGGGGATGCGCTGGATCCTCTGGGACGGGAAACAGGGCGTGCCCAAGCGAGTGCTCGACGAACTGGTCGACTTCCTCCTGCACGGAGCCACCGCCGCTCACGGAGCCACCGCCGCTGGGGCACCTCCCGGCAACCCGAAGCCAAGGTCGCGGCGAGCCTCTACGCCATAGGCCCCCAGCGGATCACGCTGGCGGCCCAGGTGTAGCCGGTCCCCGCCGCGAGCATCAGCACCAAGTCCCCGTCGGAAAGCGCACCGGCGCGGGCGGCCCGGTCCACCGACAGCAGCGGATCGACGCCGCTCATGTGTCCGGTGTCGTCGAGGTAGGCAGCCCGCGAGGGGTCCACTCCCAGCGCCTCGACGAGACCATCGTGCATCGAACGCTTCATGTGGATGGAGCACAGGTAGGACACGTCCGCCAGCGTCGCCCCCGACTTCTTCATTGCGGT
>JBBAAN010000084.1:0-9733 GCA_041658225.1 Actinomycetota bacterium | reverse complement strand
CGTGCTGGACATAGACCGTGCGCCGGTCTTCACCCATGCGCCCCTGGGCGTCCGTGACCCGCCGGCAGAGCCGAAACCTGCGCTACCGGCCCCTCCCGAGATTCGCCGCCTCCAGGACCTGGCCGACGGCCTCCTCCCACTCAACGGCCATGACGTGAATTCCTCCGATGCCTCGGATCTCACGAAGCTGCTCGATCAGCTCCGCGGCGATCTCGATGCCCACCAGGCGAGCGGCTTCCTTGGTGTCGGCCTTGCCCATGCGCTCGACCACCTCGAGCGGGAGCACGACGCCGGGCACCTTCTCCCTCATGTAGCCCGCCATGCGAGCGGACTTCAGCGGGACGATCCCGGCGAGAATCGCGACCTTCTCGTGCAAGCCGTGGCTGCGAACGACAGACATCCAGGCTCCGAACGCCTCGACGTCGAAGATGGCCTGGGTCTGAATGAAGCGCGCACCCGCGCGCACCTTGGCCGCCAGGCGCTCGCCGCCGGAAGTGTCGTTGAACGGGTTCTCCCCGCTTCCGACGAACAACCTTGGCGCCGGGTCGCAGGGCTCCCCGTTGGAGAAACGCCCCTCGACCAGGCCGGCGGCCAGGCGGATCAGCCCGACCGCGTCCAGGTCGTGCACGCTCTTGGCCTCCGGATGGTTGCCCACGTGCACGGGGTCGCCGCCCAGGCACATCACGTTTGGGACCTTCAGGGCCCCCGCCCCGAGCAACTCGCTGGTCAGCGCCAAGCGGTTGCGGTCGCGCGAAACCACCTGCATGACCGGCTCGAGACCCTCGGAGAGCATGATCGCCGCTCCGGCCAGCGAGGACATCCGCGCCACCGCGGTCTGGTTGTCGGTGATATTGGCGGCGTCGACGTGAGGCCTGAGCTCGCGGGCCTTGCGGCGCACGACCTCCGCGTCCGCGCTCTTGGGAGGGCCGAGCTCCGCGGTGATCGCGAAGCGGCCCTCGGCCAGCGCTCTCTCCAATCGTCCGGTCGTCAAGGTCTACTCACCCACTCCGGCGGCCTTCTTGGTCGCGCGCAGGGTGTTGGTGAGCAACATCGCGATCGTCATGGGTCCCACTCCCCCCGGCATCGGCGCGAGCCACCCGGCCACTTCTCGCACATCCGGGTCCACGTCGCCTACCAGGCCGTCCTCAGCGCGCGTGATGCCCACGTCGAGCACGGCCGCTCCCGGCCTGATCATGTCGGGCTTGATCAGCCCCCGGGAGCCCGCGGCGGCCACCACGATGTCGGCGGTGCGCGTGTATCTGGCGATGTCCGGCGTACCCGTATGGCAGAGGACGACCGTTGCGTTGGCGCGCTTGGCCTTTCGGGAGAGCAGCAAGCCCAGCGGGCGGCCGACCGTCACTCCCCGGCCGACGATGCAGACCTCCGTCCTCTCGATGGGCACCTCGTAGCGGGTCAGCAACTCCACGATGCCCGCGGGAGTGCAGGGCAGCGGCCCGTTCTCCGCCAGCACCAGAAGGCCGAGGTTGTAGGGGTGCAACCCGTCCGCGTCCTTGGCCGGGTCGATCCTGGACAGAGCGCGAGCCTGATCCAGGTGCCCCGGCATCGGGAGTTGGACGATGTATCCGTGGATCGCCGGATCGGCGTTCAGCCTGTCCAGGACGGCCTCGAGCTCTTCCTGGGTGGTCTCCTTGGGCATCTGGACGCGCTCGGAGTGAAAGCCCACCTCTCCGCAGGCCTTGTGCTTGCCGCGCACGTAGGATGCCGAGCCCGGGTCATCCCCGACAAGGACGGTCGCCAGTCCCGGCACGATGCCGCCCTCCGCCAAACGAGCGCACTCCTCGGCAATCTCCGCGCGGATGGCCGCGGAGGTCGCCTTGCCGTCCATGATGATCGCGCTCACTACCCGCTCCCTCACCGCCTAGTGACGGAAGTGACGCCGTCCCGTGAACACCAGCGGAATGCCGTGCTCGTCGGCGGCCGCGATGACCTCGTCGTCTCGCACGCTGCCTCCCGGCTCGATGATCGCCCGCACGCCCGCGGCGGCCATCGCGTCAAGGCCGTCGCGGAACGGGAAGAACGCCTCTGAGGCACCGACGGTTCCGGCCGCGCGCCCACCCGCCCGCTTGGCCGCAAGCTGCACCGACTCTATCCGACTCATCTGGCCGGCGCCCACGCCGACCGCGGTGAGATCGTTGGCCAGGACAATGGCGTTTGACTTCACGTGCTTCACCACCGTCCAGGCGAACAGCAGGTCCTCCCAGTCGGTCTCGCTGGGCTGGATCTTGCCGGCCACGCGCATCTGCTCGCGCGGATCCTTGGCGAGATCAACGTCGGTGACGAGCACGCCGCCCGACACCCACCGGAACGAGCGCTCGGGAACCCCGACCTCCAGCGGCGCCTTGAGCACACGCACGTTCTTCTTGGCGGCGAAGGCCTCCAGGGCTTCCGGCGAGTAGTCGGGAGCGATGACGCACTCGGTGAAGACCTTGCTGATCGCCTCGGCCATCTGGGCGTCCACGACTCCGTTGACCGCGACGATTCCCCCGAAGGCCGATGTGGGATCGCACTCGAATGCCCGACGGTAGGCCTCGGCATGGCCGGCAGCCACGGAAACCCCGCAAGGGTTGGAGTGCTTGATGATCGCCACGGCCGGCCGGCCGAACTCGCGCACGAGGTTCCAGGCTCCGTCCACGTCGAAGAGGTTGTTGTAGGAAAGCTCCTTGCCCTGAATCTGGATCGCGTCGGCGAGGCACCCTTCAGGCGCCAGGACGTCGCGATAGAAGGCCGCCCCCTGGTGGGGGTTCTCTCCGTATCGCAGATCCTGGAGCTTGCGCCAGACCGGAGTGATCTGGACGGGGAAGCGCTCCTCGCGCTCGAGCCACGTCGAGATGATCGCGTCGTAGGCGGCGGTGTGGGCGAACGCCTTGCGACAAAGCGCCCGCCTCGTCTCCTCCGAGAGCCCGCCGGTTTCCTGGATCTCGCCCGCGACCTCGTCGTAGTCGGCCGGGTTGACGACGACACCGACGGAGTGGAAGTTCTTCGCGGCCGAGCGCACCATCGTCGGCCCGCCGATGTCGATATTCTCGATGGCCTCGTCCTCGGTGACGCCCGGCCGAGCCACGGTCTCCTTGAACGGGTAGAGGTTGACGACCACGAGGTCGATCGGCTCGATCCCGCGCTCGGCAATCTGCTTCATGTGCTCGGGGTTATGACGGTCGGCGAGGATGCCGCCGTGCACCGTCGGGTGAAGGGTCTTCACTCGCCCATCGAGCATCTCGGGGGCGCCCGTCACCTGGGCCACCTCCGCCACGGCTATCCCGGCATCGGCGATGTGCTTGGCGGTGGATCCGGTGGAGATGATGGCGACTCCGGCCTTGGCGAGCGCGGCTGCGAAGACGGCCACACCGGACTTGTCGGAGACACTGATGAGCGCCCGGCGAACGGGCATCACGCTGGACACCTGGTCAAACCTCCTTGATATGAACGCGCCGTCCTTCGATGGTGACTCGGTCCTCGGCGAACATGCGTACCACCCAGGGCACGAGCTTGTGCTCCTCGGCCTTGATGCGCTCCTGAAGCTCGTCCGCGGTGTCACCTTCCAGGACCGGCACTGCCCGTTGCGCGATGATCGGCCCGTGGTCGACATCCTCGTCCATCACGTGAACCGTGGTGCCGGTGACCTTCACGCCCCAATCGAGTGCGTCGCGCGCGCCGTGCGCGCCCCGGAAAGACGGCAGCAGCGCCGGGTGGATGTTGATGATCCGTGAAGGGTAGGCCCGAATCATCTCGGGCCCGAGGACGCGCATGAAACCCAAGCAGCACACCAGATCCACCCCGATGGGCCGCAGGCCCTCGACGATGGCCCTGGTGAAAGCGTCCCGGTCCGGGTAATCCTCGAACTCGACCACCAGAACGGGAATGCCCTCCTGCCCGGCGTACTCGAGTCCCCCGGCGTCGGGGCGGTCGCTCAGGACGGCGACGACGCTCGATCCGTAGGCGGGGTCCTTGCATGCGTCGAGAAGCACGCGCAGGTTCGAACCCGTGCCTGAGATGAGGACCGCGATTCGTTGTGGAATTGCCACGAGGGAAGACCTCCTCTCCAAGAGGCCAAGCGGCCTCCTGCAAGCCCGCCGGAGGCCGCACGGGAGCGAGGATGCCACACGGGAGACCCGGTGGCAAACGTCGCGGATGGCTCGACCCAAGCCACCATTAGGTCTCTCAGCAAGTCCCGCGCAGGCGAGGAGAACGCTCTCGAGCGCGGGCCTCTGGTTCATTGTCACGGGCCAATGCCTGTGGTTGTATGGCGTGAACCCCGGAGATGGAAGGGGAGAGACCGTGCGGCAAGTGGTGGCTTCGTTGCGACCCGACCGGACCTGGGCGCGGATCTCGGCAGCCGGCGCGGTGGCGGTGGCCGTCTCCTTCCTGTGGACTTCCCTTCCCGTCAGGTGGCCGTTCTCCATGTGTCCGCTGCGTGCCGTCACGGGAATCCCGTGTCCGCTGTGCGGCCTGACCACGAGCTTCGTGGCCCTTAGCCACGGCCGGTTCCATCAGGCATTCGCGGCCAACCCCCTCGGCCCGCTGCTGTATGCGGGCAGCCTCATGGGCCTGATCGTCTGGATTGCGTGGGGTCGCCGGCGTTCCTCGCAGCTCATCATCTCGGGTAGGTGGGTGACCACTCTGGCGCTTGTCGCCACTGGCGCCAGTTGGATCTTCCAGCTTCATCGTTTCGCCTGGATCTAGCGAGGAGAGAGGAGCACGGCTTGAGCCAGGAGCCACCGGAGGACAAACCGAAGCAGCCGCCTTGGGAACAGCCCCCGTTCTCCGCCGCGCCCGGCGGTACGGCCGGTCAGCCCTCACAGCCAAGTCAGCCCCCCGCGCCACCCTCTTGGAGTCAACCCTCCTCGGGTCAGCAGCCGCCCCAGCAGTACCCGCCGCAGGGTCAACCCCAGTGGGGACAGCCGCCCCAGCAACCCCCCCAGGGATATCCGCCGCCGCGGTCGCCCGGGTATCCGCCTCCTCCGGGATATGGCCCGCCGCCCGGATATCCTCAGGCTCCCGCGTACGGTCCTCCTGCCGGGTACGGCCCCTATGGGCAACCGGGCTATCCCTACCCCCCGCAGTACGGGTGGGGGATGCCCCGGCGCACAGAAGGCAAGGCTGTGGCGAGCCTCGTGTTGGGAATCGCCTCGTTCCTGGTCTGCCCGTTGGTCACGGCCGTCATCGGCCTGATCCTCGGCCGGCAGGCGCAGGAGATCATTCGCGCCAGCGGGGGAACCCTGGAGGGAGAAGGGCTGGCAAAGGCCGGCGTCATCCTGTCGATCGTCAACCTAGTGGCCTGCGGGTTATTCATCGCAATGACCATCGTGATGGCGATCTCGGGAGGCTTCGCCGCCTCCTCCTACTGAAGGCCTTGCGCAGGCAAGGATTGATGGACCCACAAACCAGCGGGCAACTTCGCAACCAGCGCCTAGGATCCCAGCAGCAGATCGTTCGATGCGGGGATGTCCAGCCCAGAGGCCCGCAGTCCCAACCGGCAACGGAAAGGGAGGGGAGCAGCGATGAGTCAGCAGCCACCGCCGGGTGGATGGGGAGGCACGCCCGAGGAACCTCAGCCCGGTCAACCCCAGTGGGGTCAACCACCCCAGCAACCCCCCCAGGGATATCCGCCACCGCCTCCCGGCTACCCGCCCCAGGGCCAACCACCCCAGCAATACCCGCCACAGGGACAGCCCCAGTGGGGTCAACCGCCTCAGCAGCCCCCCCAGGGATATCCGCCACCGCCTCCCGGCTACCCGCCCCAGGGCCAACCACCTCCCGCCTATCCGCCCCCGCCCCCCGGCTACGGCTACCAGCCCGGGTACGCCGGCCAGGCCCCGGGATACGGACCGACCTACGCCGAGTGGTGGCGGCGTGCTATCGCGTCGCTGATCGACGGGGCGATCTTCTCGATCCCGGGCTGGCTCATCGGGGCGATGATCGGATTCGGCACCACCCAGAACTTTCACGTCAACCAAACAACGGGTCAGATATCGTTTGAGCGGGGGTTCGCGGCCGGCTACATCGCGTTCTTGCTGCTGAGCGGCGTCGCGCCGATCGCCTATTACACCTACTTCCACGGCAAGACCGGGCAAACGCTCGGCAAGATGGCCCTGCGCATCAAGATCATCGGTGCGGCAACCGGAGCGCCCATCGGCTACGGCATGGCCCTCGCCCGCTACTTCTGCCACATCATCGACGCCGCACCCTGTTCGCTCGGCTACCTCTGGCCGATCTGGGATGAGCGCAAGCAGACCTTCACCGACAAGGTCCTCAAGACCTACGTCATAAACGTCTAGGATCGGCTCCCGACACCAGGGAACAGCTCGCCTTGTCTGCAGATCCACCAAGAAGGCCGGCCACATGGCCGGCCTTCTTGGTCTCTTGGAGAACTTCGCGGGCTACCCGAGCGCGGCGGCGACCAGGTCCACGACCTCGGTCGGCGTGCGGCCGACCTTCACTCCGCAGGCCTCCAGGGCTTCGGCCTTGGCCTGAGCCGTGCCCTTGGACCCGGAAATGATCGCCCCGGCGTGGCCCATCCGCTTGCCCGGAGGCGCGGTGAACCCGGCGATGTAGGAGAAGACCGGCTTGCTCATCTCGCGTTCGATGAACTCCGCCGCCCGCTCCTCCTCGTCCCCGCCGATCTCTCCGATCATCGCAACGGCCTGAGTCTCTGGATCTTCCTCGTAGCGGGTGAGCAGGTCGATGAAGTTGGAGCCCACCACCGGGTCACCGCCGATGCCCACGCAGGTTGACTGGCCGATGCCGCGTTGGGTCAGTTCGTGCATCACCTGGTAGGTCAGGGTCCCGGAACGGGAGATCACTCCGACCGGACCGGGAGCACAGATCTCGGCGGGCATTATGCCGACATTGGCCTTGCCGGGCGAGATCACTCCGGGGCAGTTGGGCCCCACCAGCGCCATGCCCGCGCTGCGCACGTAGTTGTAGGCCAGCGTCATATCCAGCACGGGGATACCTTCGGTGATCAGCACGGCCAGGCGCAGGTCGGCATCGGTCGCCTCGTAGAGGGCGTCGACGGCAAAGCGCGCCGGCACGAAGATCAGCGAGGTGTTGGCCCCGGTCTTCTCCACCGCCTCGCGCACGGTGTCGAAGACGGGGATGCCCTCAACATCACGCCCGCCCTTGCCGGGAGTCACTCCCGCGACGACCTTCGTCCCGTAGGCCTTGTTGCGCGGGGCGTGAAACGAGCCTTCTCTGCCCGTGATGTTCTGCACCAAGAGCCGGGTGGTGTTGTCAACGAGGATCGCCACGCCTGTTCCTTTCCGCTGTTGCCGGCAAAAAACAAGGGAAGTTGCGGGCCCAGGGCGCCAGGGGGGGCAAGCGCTCACCCGGGCTCCCGCAACTCCCCTTCCTACGGGGCCTTTGCGACCCCCATCTATGCCGACCCGACCAGGTCCACGGACTTCGCAGCAGCCTCCATCATCGTAGCCGCGGGGACAACCCCTTTGATGCCGGCCTCAGAGAGAATCCTCCGCCCTTGCTCGGCGTTCGTGCCGTCAAGCCGGACCACGATCGGCGCTTTCACCTTTCCCAAGCGTCCGAGGGCGACCAGTATTCCTTCGGCCACCTGGTCGCAACGGGTGATCCCCCCAAAGATGTTCACGAGCACCCCGCGGACACGCGGGTCCGAGAGAACGATCTCGAGCGAGTCGGCGATGACCTTCGAGGAAGCGCCGCCGCCCACGTCCAGGAAGTTGGCGGCCTTGCCTCCGGCCTGCGACACGAGATCCAGCGTGCTCATCACCAGTCCGGCGCCGTTGCCGATGATTCCGATGTCGCCGTCCAGCTTGATGTAGGAGAGGCCCTTCTCCTTGGCCGTGCGCTCCTGCGGATCCTGGGCGTAAGTCTCGCGCATCACATCCAGGTCGGGATGGCGAAACAGGGCCGACTCATCCAGGCTGACCTTGGCATCCAGCGCGAGCATGCCCCCATCCGCGGTGAGCACCAGGGGGTTCACCTCGACAAGCATGCAGTCCACCGAGACGAACATCCCGTAGAGAGTCGTGGCGATCCGGCTCGCCGCGCCGACGGTCTGAGGGTCGAAGCCGGCGCCGTAGACCAGGTCGCGCACGTGGAAGGGCTGCAGCCCGATCAGAGGATTGATGGCGACCCTGGCGATCGCCCTGGGATCGCGTGCGGCAACCTCCTCGATGTCCATCCCGCCCTGGGTCGAGGCCATGGCAAGGAAGCCCTTGGAGCCGCGGTCGTGCAGGATCGCGAGGTAGTACTCGGCCACGACGTCGCTCGCCCGCTCGACCAGTACCCGGCGGACCAGGTGTCCCTTGATGTCCGTGCCCAGGATCCGAGAAGCCGCCTCGCGCGCGGCCTGGGCGCCTTCGACGACCTTGATTCCGCCGGCCTTGCCACGACCCCCAACGCGCACCTGGGCCTTGACCACGACACGCCCGCCCAGCTCGGCCGCGATCGCGGCCGCTTCCTCGGGCGTCTGGGCCACCCGGCCGTCGGGAACCGGCACGCCGGCATGGCGAAACAGCTCTTTGGCCTGGTACTCGTACAGATCCACGGTGCCCCCTCCGCAGGCTTGCCGATCATCGCGCGGCGCCCGCCGCGACTGGATGGCCGCTAGGCGGCCGAGACGTGCTCCTTCAGCCACTCCACTATCACCGTCGTCGGAGTGCCCGGGGTGAAGATCTCGGCCACGCCCTGCGACTTGAGGACCGGGATGTCCTCCTTGGGAATGACTCCCCCTCCGAACACCACGACATCGTCGGCGCCTTGCTCACGAAGCAAACTCACGACTCTCGGGAAGAGCGTCATGTGTGCGCCGGAGTGAATGGACAGCCCCACGGCGTCGGCGTCTTCCTGAATGACCGCCTCCGCGATCTGTTCGGGAGTTTGGTGCAAGCCAGTGTAGATCACTTCGTATCCGGCATCCCGCAGGGCCCTGGCGACGACCTTGGCTCCCCGGTCGTGACCGTCCAGGCCGGGTTTGGCAATCACTATCCGTGCGTGGGCCGGCGAAGCCATCCGTTTGCGCCCCCTTCAACGTCGGGTGGATGATGCGCAAGACATGGGACGTAACGATGAGAAGCCCTCACGAAGCATATCCTCTGACCCCACAAGCGATCTAGCGGCGCCCTGCCCCGCCTGTGGCGCCGAACTGTCGCCTCTGCCCCAGGCCCCAGGGTTCTGTCCGCAGTGCGGCCATCATCGCCCGCTGCCTGGGCGGGCCTGGTTTGACCTGCTGGCCGACCCCGGGAGCATCGCGGAGTTCGACCCTCACCTGCGCTCCGGTGACCCCCTCGGATTCTGGACCGCGGCAGGCTCCTACGCGGCCGATCTGACCCGGGTTCGCGAGAAGTCGGGCGAGCAGGAGTCGGTGGTCTGCGCCGAAGCCGGCATCGACGGCATCCCCCTGGTTGTGGTCGCTCTCTCTTTTGCTCACTTCGGAGGCTCCGTAGGCGCCGGCGCCGGCGAGAAGATCGCCAGAGCCTTCGAGCGGGCAACGGCCCTGCGCCGGCCCATCCTGGTCGTCACGGCAAGCGGCGGGGCTCGAATGCAGGAAGGCATGATCGCGCTGCTGCAGTTGCCCAAGATCGTCCTGGCCGCTCGCGAACACGCCGGGGCCGGGCTGATCTCCATCGCCGTGCTGACCTCGCCGACCACCGGCGGGGTCTACGTCTCCCTCTCCGCGCTGGCCGACGTGGTGCTGGCCGAATCCGGCGCCACGATTGGCTTCGCCGGACCTCGTGTG
>JBBAAN010000083.1:0-9769 GCA_041658225.1 Actinomycetota bacterium | reverse complement strand
CCGGCGGTAGCCGGGCTTGGTCTCGATGAGCGTTCTCTCCAGCAGGGCGACGCCGGAGACTCGCACCAGGAGCAGGGTCATCAGGATCGGGCTGAAGCCCGTCCACCATCCGCCCGCTGCGGCAGCCATCAGGAAGTAGCCCCACCACTGCGCCGCGTCGCCGAAGTAGTTCGGATGACGGGTGTAACGCCAGACGCCGCTTATCAACAGCTTGCCCTTGTTCGCCGGATCAGCTATGAAGCGCTCGAGCTGCCAATCGCCGACAACCTCGAAGAAGAAACCGACGGCCCAGACGACGACGCCCAGGGCGTCTGGCAGCCCCAGCCGCGCCGGCGTCGGGCTGGCCTGCGCAGTAAGGAGCGGGGTGCTGATGATCCACAGCAGGAATCCCTGCAGCAGGAAGACTTTGAAGAAGCTGTACCACCACCAGTTGCGGCCGCTCTCCTCGCGCCACTTGGCGTAGCGGAAATCTTCCGGCTTGCCCCAATTGCGGCGCAAGACATAGACCGACAGGCGCAGCCCCCAGACGGTCACCAGCCCGGCCAGCAGAAGCTTGCGCGGCGGGAACCCGTCGGGGGTGAGCAGAAAGGCCGCCCAGGCGACGATCACGAACCCGGCCCCCCAGAAGATGTCGACGATGCTCGAATTGTGCAGCGGCAGACTGAGCAGCCAGAGCAGGATCATCAGGCCAAGGACGACGCCTCCGGCTAAGAGATAGACACTCAGGAAATCCATGCCTTAGCTCCTTGCGCCTTGGACCGGTGCCCCGTTACACACCGGGCCGACGGCGCCCGGCCAGGCGCGCGTAGAAGGCTGCGCGCGCCAACACTGCACCATCCAGGTCACTCTGGGTGCCGAACTTGATGTGGAGTGGCACCGCGGCGATCCTATGCTCGGCGATGACCTCGGGCGGGAGGTCGCAGGTGCTGTCGGTGGCGATACGGACGGACATGGGTTGAGTCTCCGGCCATGGCTTGAGGCTACAGAATCAGAATCACACCCAGGACGATCTCGGTGATCAGGCTGATGACATTGGACTGGACGACGGAGCGGTCGAGGACCATCGAGACGGCGCGCACAGCGCCGATCGCCAGGTAGCCGATGCCGAGCATCAGGTAGGCGGTTGCGCCGAGGAACAGCGGCGCCACGCCGAGTGCGATGAACAGCGCTCCGAGCACGGCGCGCAGCTCGGTGATGCCGCGCCCACCGACCGGCTGCAGGCCGGTGAAGCCCGTGATTCTGGTGGGGGCGAGGAGCGAGAACAAGCCGGTGGCGGCGGTGGCCAGGGCGGCGGCGATGTGCAGGATCTGAAGCACGGTCATGGGGATCTCCTGTGCTGCGGCGGAAGCATGGCATCGAGCACGCCGCCGCGGCCGAGGACAACGGTCTGGAATTCTTCGATGACCTCGTGGGCCTTGCCCGTCTCGGCCGGTGCGATTGCCCGTTGATCGTTCACGAGCATAATTATACTATAGTGTATAGGTTTTGTCTATATATGATTGATGAGTCTGTGGCGCGAGAAACGCCAGGTGGGTTGATCAGCGCAGCGGCAGATCGAGGTCGAGAGGCAGGCGGGCGGGGGCCGGAAGCGTGTCGGGCGCGGCCTCCGGCCAGCGGCGCACGCCCATCTCGCTCAGGCGCAGGCGCAGCTCGGCCTTGCTGCGCACGCCCAGCTTCTCCAGCGCGTGTCGGATGTGCGTCTTGACCGTCTCTGGCGAGACGACGAGCGTGGCGGCGATCCGCCGGTTGGTGTGACCAAGCACGACCCAACGGGCGACCTCGCGCTCGCGCGGCGTCAGGCGGGTGAGCGCCGCTTCGGCCCGCAGGCGCAGGCTCTCCTGCTCGACGGCCTGCATCAGCAAGTCATTGGCCAGGATCTCGGCTGGCAGGTCCTGAGCCTGAGCCGCGCGCAGGAGCTGGTCGGCGAGCGCGCCGTCCACCTCGAGCACCAGGCGCGGGCCGGGCAAGGGGGGAGAATCAGGCCAGCCGGGAGCTTGGCGGGACCACACGTCGGCCTCCTTTGGGTAGCACGAGTATATCGAACAAATGTTCTGATGTCAATTCCCAGGGCTCCAGTTAAACTGCAATCGGCCCCCGGAGGCTCCCATGCGCTCGCTGGCTCGCCTGCTGCTTGCCGTCCTGCCGATGTTGTTTGCCTGCTCGCTGGCCTCCGGCGCCACGCCTTCCGCCGTGCCGGCGCCGATCCCGACGACCGGCCCGTTTCCGGACGAAACACCCGCCTCGGCCGAGCCGGCCGAGGCAATCCGCATCACCGCACCGGGCCAGAGCTCGCGGCTGGTAAGCCCGATGAGCGTACACGTAACAACGACGCTGCCGGCTTTCGAGAACACGCTGACGCTGCGCGTGCTGCTGGATGACGGCACCGACCTGGTTCCACCACAGGCGGTCATCGGCTCCGAGATCGAGGGCGGTGCGCTGGCCTTCAACGCGTCGCTGAGCTTCAGCACAACCGAGGAGCGGCCGGCTTTTCTCCAGGCCTACCTGGCCAGCCCGCGTGACGGTGGCGTGACCCATCTGGCATCAGTCGTCGTGACGGTCATGCCGGGTGGCGCCGCCAACGTCCGCCCGGCGGCGGGGGACGATCCGGAGCGGTTGCAGATCAGCCTGCCGGCAGCGGGCGATGCACTTCGCGGCGGGGTGGTGCACGTCGAGGGCATCGGCGTGGCGAGCTTGGAACAGACGCTGTTGATCGAGGTGGTGGACGCCTACGGCGTGGTGATCGGGCTGCAGCCGGTGCTGGTGCAGGCGCCGGACTTCGGCCTGCCGGGACCGTTCGCCGCCGATGTGACCTACACGCTGACGGCGGCCGGGCCGGGGCGCGTGGTCGTGCGCGACATCAGCCCGGCGCACGGCGGCGACATCCACCGCAGCAGCGTCGAGATCGACCTGGCGCCTTAGGGCGCGGCGGATGAGGCGGCGTGAGATGAGCTCCTCCCGGTCTTCCTCCGGCGACACCCGACCGACCGAGCGCGCGAGCCGCGCCGTGGCGCTGTTCGTGCTCGTGCCGGCGATCCCGGCGTTGCTGCTCTCGGTGCTGGCGTTGGCGGCGTTCTACCTGGCGCCCGAGCGTTTCACGACGCTGCTCGAACGCCTGCCGGGAACCGAATTCCTACGTGTGGTGCTGATCTTCTCGCCGGCGACGCTGTTCGGGGTCGTGCTGCTGGCGGCGCTGTACGCCCTCGAACCGAGGGGACCACGGCCGGCCGAAGAACCCTCCGTGCCTCGGGCCGGCGCGCCGCTGGCTCGCCTGCTAGCCTCGGCGGCGCTGGCCGTTTCGCTGCCCTTGCTGCTCCTTTCAGCCGCCGGTTGGGTGTTGTCGTTCGTCGCCCCCGGCCGTTTCGAGCTGCTCGTCGAGCCACTCCCGGGGACGGCGCTATTGCAGGCGGTGCTGCCGTACGCACCATTCGTCTTCCTGGCCATCAGCGCCGGAGCGGCGTTGGCGTTGGCGGGCGGGCCCACGCGTCGCCGGCTGCACCTGCCGGACGTGACGCGCTGGTCGGTGCGCTTGATCCTGCTGGCGACCCTGCCGCTGCTCGGCCTGACCCTGGGAGGCTTGATCCTGTTCTATGCCCAGCCGGAGTGGGGCGACCGGCTGGTCGCCAAGCTCGGCGTCACCGCCTTCGTCAAATTAGGGCTGGTCTTCGGCCCGGCAGTGCTCGTCGCCCTGGTCGTGATGGCGTCGCTGTATCTGGCGCGCCCTCGCGCGGCCGATTCGTTGCTCGAAGGCGCGGGCGAAGCGCCGATCGTGCCGCAGCATTCGGGCAGGCGGACCTGGTCGACCTGGGCCTTCATCGCCGCGCTGGCGGCCAGCAGCATGATGGCGGTGGGGGTGACCGTGGTGGTGGTCTACCTGCTCCTTCGCTAGGCGGGATGAAATGCAGATGGCCGACTGGATCGCTGAGTTTCCCTTCACCCTCAGTTTGATGGCCGGTGCCGTCGCCTATGCCGGCGCGCTGCTTCTGCGCCGAGGGCTGGCGCTGGCCACGGACGGCCGCGTCCCCAACTGGCCGGCAGCCGTTCTGCGCTCTCTCGGCCTGGCCAGCGTCCTGGCTTCCTTTGTGTGGGCATGGACGCTGAGGCCGAGCGTTGGACCCTCCGGGGTGATCACCTCGATGGGCACCTACTCCCCCGCAGCGCTGGCTCGCACGAGTCTGACGCCGGCCGTGCTGGCGTTGACGGTCGGGAGTGGGCTGCTGATCTTCGGCGGATTGGCGCTGGCCATTTGGGCGCTGATGGCGCGCCTGCGCAACGGCACCTACGGGCGCTCGCCGGATCGGCTGGCTGAGTGGGCGCCCTACCGCGTGATCCGGCGACCGCTGACGTTGGGGTCCGGGCTGGCGCTGCTCGGCGCCACGCTGCTTGCCGGGACACTGGCCGCCTGGGCGTGCCTGATCCTGGCCGCCGTGCTGGTGAGCGTGCTTCAGGAGTTCGACGACCGCGAGCTGCGCTCGCGCGTCGCCTGGGTGGCCGAGCAGCACCGGCGCATCCCGCGGCTCATCCCTCGACGCCTCCCACGCCGCGCGCGTCAGGGCTGACGCCCACAATGCAGGCGGCGAATCAGATGTTGGGCGGCAAGAGCAAAGCGAGTGTGAGTGAGTTGATGTCTGAATACCCATCAAGTTTCAAGACACCCGAGGGTGAAGCCAAATATATCGCCGCCTATGAAACCACGTTAGCACTTTGGGCAATACCTTATGAGTTTCTCGAAGTGCCCACGCAATGGGGGCGCACTCATCTCATTGTGTGTGGCCCAAAAGACGGGTCGCCGTTGGTTCTGTTACACGGGATGCATCTCAGTGCGACAATGTGGTTTTCCAACATTGCTGCTTTGAGTCGCAATTATCGTATCTATGCGGTGGATACCCTCGGTGGTGTCGGTAGAAGTGTAGTCGTTCATCCTCTTGAAAGCAGAGCCGATTTAGCTTGTTGGTTAGATGAGGTGCTTGATGGGTTGAGAATTACCCAACCCCACATAATAGGGCATTCCTATGGGGGTTGGGTAGCCCTGAATTTTGCTATGAGTGCGTCGGAGCGGATAAAACGATTGATTCTTCTCGCACCGCTAGGATTGCGACCTTTGGTCAGCCAATTCTGGCTCCGAGGGATTCCTGCGATGTTGTTTCCGCGTCGTTCCTTTATCACCAGTTTTATGAAGTGGATGACCGTTGAGGGATTTGTGGTCAACGAGCTGTTTATTGAGCAATTTGTGCTGGGAATGAAAAACTTCCGCCCCCGTCCTCAGATCAGAGTACTTCCAACTGTGTTTACCGATGACGAATTGCGGCAAATCAAGGCCTATACGATGTTGTTAGTCGGGGGAAAAGAAGTCATCTATGACCCAGAGTTGGCGGTGAAGCGGGCCCAACAACTGATCCCAAATATTGAGGCCGAGGTGATACCCAATGCCAGTCATGGTTTACCTATGGAGCAAGCGGAGTTGGTTAATGAGCGTATCTTAGAATTTCTCAATCAGGAATAAGAGGTTATGTAGCAAATCCATACAACCGCCCAACTCAGCGTGCACAGGACGGCGGGGATTCGTCGCCGTTTTCAAGCATGTTTCTGGCTTCGAGTTTGTTCTGCTCCCGAATCTGATTCTCACCCGCCGCCAGTAACGCAAACCGTTGGGCGGCACCGGCCCCGTAGGTCGGGGCTCACATGGAGGATCCACTTGACACTTACAACCGTAGAGATGAATGACCTCTGGGATCGCATGGCCAAGGTGATCACCGCCCGCGACCTGCTCACCTTCCCCGGGTCCATTCGGACGGAAGGCCCATCTGCAATGTGGCCTTCTGACATGCCCTTCGCTAAGTTCCTCGATCTCGCGAAGAAGCTAGAGGCGAAGGTCGTGTACGTCGACGCCGACATCATGAATGACGACGCGCTCTTCGAGCTGATTGCATCGATACTCGAAGAGCCCGACATCGCCTACGAGCACGAGTCGCTTGAGGCGTTCCTGGAGTCCATTGGAATCCGCTCCCACAAGCTTGTTGCCGAGTATCTCAGCTACGGCAAAGCAAGGATCGGCCGGAAGACGACGATAACGGCCGAATGGAGCCACGGTGGCGTCGTCCACCGCTACTTGGCGGTTGCGGACTGGTATGGAAGGCTGCTCGACATGGCCTCTGAGGTTGGTGATCTAGTGGATCTCCCGCCCGACGAAGCCTGACGCGCTCACGGCGGGCGACCCAGTATCACCCAATCTGCCGCTGAGCACGACTCAGCGCACTGGATGCCGCCCAACATCTATGAAAGTGCTGCTGTCAAGACGCGGCAGGCCGTGAGATCCTGAGATCCACCCCGCTCGAAGCCGGTTCCCCCGGAAACATCTATTCGCCGTCAGTGCGGCATGAGCAAGTCCAGCAGGTGCTAGGCAATCAACTCACGTATCTCAAGTGGATACAAGTTGGGCACGCCCTTGCACCTGCTTGGGGGAGGCCTGCCGGTTGGCAGGCGGCCGGTAGGGTTGTTGTCTCTTGAGTATCCAGAAGGCAGCCTCCGCGAGATGGCGGGCCACAGCGCCGACGGCGATGGAATGGCCTTTGCGCTGACACACCTGGTCGTAGACCTGGCAGACGTACTTGGTCTTCCAGGCGGGGTGGTGCCGATGGCGGACGACGACATTGGCCGCCTCGATGAAGGCCCACTTGAGGTACTGATTGGAGGGTTTGCGCATGTGGCCGAAGCGGGTCTTTCCGCCGCTGGCGTGGACGGTGGGGACGAGGCCGGCATAGCTGGTGAACCGACCTGACGTGTAGAAGCGATCGATGGAGCCGATCTCCCGATCGATGACGATGCCCAGGATGTCCCCGACGCCGGGAAGGCTTTTGAGCAGCTGGATGGAGGGGGTCAGCGCGATGCGCTCTCGAATGCGTTGTTCGAGCTGAGCGATCTGGAGCTGCAGGCCGTCGAGGGCTTCGATCTCCTGAGTGACACATCGGCCTGTCTCCGGGGGAAGCCGGGAAAGGGTTGTCTTGAGCCAGACCTTGCCCGCGCCGGTGAAGATGTCGCTGTGTTCAGTGGTGGTGATGCCGTACTTGGCCAGCGTAGCGTGGATGCGGTTCTTGAGGGCGGTGCGGAGCTTGGAGAGCGCCATCCGGGTCCGGTGGAGTTCCCTCTCGTCCCGGATCTCTCCTGGAGGCAGCCACACAGTCGGCAGGCTGTCCAGGTGGAGGAGCTTGGCCAGGCCCTTGGCGTCGAGCTTATCGGTCTTGTTGACGTTGCCCATCATGACCTTGGCCTTGGCAGCGTGCGTCAGGAGAGGCAAGCAGCCGGCAGCTTCGATCTCGTCGGCGATCCAATACCAGTTGCCGACGGTCTCCAGTGCGACGGGAGTGCCCTGCGGCAGGCTTTCCAGGAAAGCCCGGATGGCCCCCGGCAGATGGTCGACCCGGGTCTGTTGCCGGAGCTGGCCATCCTGATCGAGAACGGCGAACTGAGAGTAGTGCTTGTGAGCGTCACATCCGACCCTATAATCCATGGTAGCTGCACCTTTCTCTGTCTGAGAGCGCGCCGGAAGCCAAACTGCGACGAGGATAGCGGAAGGTGCAGCACTTTCATATGATCAACTCGCTGAAGCCCTGGAACAGCGCCAGGACCTTCGGCTGACCCGGCGGGCTGGGACATAGTGTGGGGCGCCTGGCCCGCCGGCGTGCGCGAGGGTAGATAGCACGCTGCCCGCTTCCGCCGGGCAGCTTAGCTCGAGGCCGTTAGGCAGCGATGACCCTCCCCCTTGCGGCGGGCCTGCCAGTATGATATCCTGTCATACTGGAGGCCAAGATGACCACAGACAAAGTAGCCATCACGATCGACCGCCAGGTGCTCAAGCGACTCGATCGGCTCGTCGCCGAGAAGCGCTTTCCAAATCGGAGTCGCGCCATTCAAGAGGCCGTTGAAGAGAAGCTTACGCGGCTTGACCGCACGCGCCTTGCCCGCGAGGCAGGCAAGCTCGATCGACGCTTCGAGCAGAAGCTTGCCAATGAAGGACTTGCGGGGGAGGCTGAATGGCCCGAATACTGAGAGGCGACATCGTCTGGGCGGATCTCAATCCCGTGAGGGGGCATGAGCAGGCTGGCCAGCGGCCTGTTGTCGTGTTGAGTCACGATGTTTTCAATGAGCGCTCCGGGACCATCATCGCAATGGCGATCACTAGTCAGGAGCAGCGAGCAGCCTTCCCGTTGACGCTTGAGTTGCCCGCCGACCTGGGCCTCACCAAGCGCGCCTGGGTGAAGATCAGTCAGGTGAGGACCCTTTCAATCGAGCGGCTAGGGAAGAGGATAGCCCGGGTTACGCCGGAGCTGCTAGATCAGCTGATTGAGGGCCTGAGCGAAATCATCGCTGCCTAACATCTATGAAAGCACTGCGCCTGTCAAGTCCTGATCTAGTCGAATGAAGTCGTCCTCCCTTATGGAGGGCTTTCGTCCCTTCTTGAGTTCACCACCCGCATCTCAAAGTCGAGCCGGTCTCGCCGGAAACATCTATTCGCCCTCAGTGGGGCATGATCACGTTCGCCAAGGGCGGCACAATCAACTCGCGGATCTCTTAGGACCCATGTTGGGCGCGTGCCTGCTCTTGGCTGAGCGAGACAGGGGATCTCTTCCCTGCGGGAGCCCAGTGTGGGGGCTCCCGGTAGGGCTCACTCTTCTTGAGAACCCAGTAGGTCGACTCCGCTAGATAACGAGCGGTGGCACCGACGGCGACGGAATGGCCTTTGCGCCGGCGGGTGCTGTCGTAGAGATGTACGACGTACTTGCGCCGCCAGTTGGGGTGGTCGCGGTGAGCGACGATGACATTGGCGGCTTCGATGAAAGCCCACTTGAGGTAGGTGTTGCACTGCTTCACCATGCGGCCGTAGTGGGCTCGGCCGGCGCTGGCGCTGAGCTTGGGGACGAGGCCGCAGTAGCTGGTGAAGTGCTTGGCGGCAGAGAAGCGGTCGATGGAGCCGACCTCACGATCAATGAGGATGGCCAGCACCTTGGCCGGACCCGGCACGGTCTGGACGAGGTGGATGGTTGGTGTGGTCTGGATGCGAAAGAGGATCCGGTCTTCCAGCTGCTTGATGTGGTCGGTGAGGGCGTCTAGGATTTGAAGCTGTTGGAGGGCGCAGCGCCCGGTTTCATCGGGAAGTTGCTGCAGTGTGGCTTCGAGCTCGGGGCGCCATTTAGGGGCAAAGATGTCGCTAGCGGTGTCGAGGGAGAGGGCGTACTTGGCCAGGGTGGAGTGGATGCGATTCTTCATCATGGTGCGGTGCTTGGCGAAGGTCATGCGGGTGCGAGGCAGCTCGCGCTCATCGCGCACTTCGGCTGGCGGGATCCAGACCGAGGGAAGCTTGCCGAGGTAGAGCAGGGTGGCCAGGCCCTGGGCGTCGAGCTTGTCGGTCTTGTGCACGTTGCCCATCATGACCTTGGCCTTGGCGGCGTGAGCGAGCAGAGGGATGCAGCCAGCTTCCTCGATCTCGTCGACGATCCAGTACCAGTTGCCCACGGTTTCGAGGGCGACAGGCGTGCCCTCGGCGAACTGGGAGAGGAAGGCGCCGATGGCGCCGGGGACGTGGCCCACCCGAGTCCGCTGGACCAGGTCCCCACTCCCGCCAAGGACGACAAAGAGCGAGAAGTGCTTGTGGGCATCACAACCGATCGTATAATCTGAATGCAACATGTTGCACCTCCTGTGCACTGACTAGGATCTCGACAATCCCAGTGTAGCGGGAGGTGCAGCGCTTTCATGCAATCAACTCGCTGAAGCC
>JBBAAN010000082.1:0-9845 GCA_041658225.1 Actinomycetota bacterium | reverse complement strand
GTTGAGGAGATCCGCGAGTTCGTGCGCACGCTGGACTGCGAGACCTACTTCACCTGCAACCACGCCAGCAACTACCTTCCCCTCAAGGGGCGCATGCCGGACGTCAAGCCGGACATCCTGGCCTATCTCGACGCGGCGCTGGCGGGACGGCTTGCGCTCAAGCCTGAGTTCCTGCGAGGGCTGTAGGGAGACCGGCTCATAGTCCCGTCCCGCGGGTCAATCTCCAACTGCCGGCCGGACCCCATGAGGCGCGCGCCGGGGCTGCCAAGATCCTTGCAGTGTCGCCCTTTCAGAGACGCCGAGTTGACGTCTTCCGGGAAGGACAGATGCGCGAAATGGGGTATGTTGTGATGCTACTGGTCCGGCATACGCGTTGCGCCACAAGGATGCCCGCTGTTGCGTGCCCTGGTCTGCCCCGACAAGTTCCGTGGCTCCCTCTCCGCTCTTGAGGCGGCGCGCGCGATGGCTGCCGGGCTGGGGTCGGTTGGCTGGGAAGACGTGCGCGAGATCCCACTTGCCGATGGGGGCGAGGGGACCCTTGATGCGGTCCTCGCCGCACGCGCTGGAACCCGCCTGGCTGCTACCGTGACCGACCCACTCGGCCAGTCCGTGGAAGCGTCCTGGGCTCTCATGGCCGACGGGGCGGCCGTGATCGAGATGGCTCAGGCGAGTGGGCTTCGATTGGTGGAGGGCAGGAACGATCCGCTCGCGGCGTCCACTCGGGGCACGGGTGAGTTGATGATGGCCGCCATCTCCGCCGGTGCCCGGCGGCTACTTGTAACCGTGGGGGGAAGCGCAACGACCGATGGCGGACTTGGGGCGGTCGAGGCCCTCGGGTGGTCCCTTCACGGCGTGGAGGTGACAGTCGCTTGCGATGTCACCATCCACTTCGTGCGGGCCGCTCACCTCTTCGCCCCCCAGAAGGGGGCCGGCCCCGACGAGGTTCGAGTTCTCCAGGATCGTCTGGAGAGATTGGCCGGGGAGTACGTGCGGCGTACGGGTGTCGACGTGACCACCCTTGCCGGCAGCGGTGCCGCCGGCGGCCTGGCCGGGGGTCTCGCGGCGTTGGGCGCCAGGCTGCGCCGGGGGTTCGACGTCGTCGCTGAAGCCGTTGGGCTATCCGGCGCCGTGGATGGATCGGCGTTGGTGGTGACCGGGGAAGGCAGGCTCGACCAGACGAGTATGCAGGGGAAAGTCGTGGGAGGAGTGCTTGACCTCGCGGAGGCTCACGGGGTGAGCCGCAGGGCCGTGATCGCCGGTCAGATGAGTGAGGACATCCGCGAGCGCCTCCCTCGCGACGTACTGGCCCTGGCTCTCGTAGATCGCTCGCCCGACCCTGAAGCAAGCTTCACTCGGGCCGCTGAGCTGGTTCAGGCAGCCGCTGCCGAGATTGGGCGGTGGGCGCAAGCACCACGGAGTGGTGGCCACCTTGGCTCGGCAGGGCCGCGCGTGATCGAGGCACCTTGGGAAGGGGGGAGCAATGACCATGATGCCTGACGTCACTTCCCGCCTGTTGCCGCGACCCCGCTCGGTGCGCCTGGCGGGAGGTTCGACGCCGTATCGAGAGCCGATCGTGAAGGTCGACCCATCTCTACCGGCCCAGGGGTACCGTCTGCGTGTCGGCGAGCGCGAGGTGCGGGTGGACTGCGCCGACCCGGCGGGAGGCAGCTACGCCCGATCCACCCTCGACATGCTGCGCCGGTTGGGGGGCGATCTGCTTCCCCTGTGCGCCATTGAGGATTGGCCCGACCTTGCCGTGCGTGGCGTGATGCTCGATGTGTCCAGAGGCAAGGTACCGAGCCTGGCCACGCTCAAAGACCTCATCAAGAGGCTGGCCGGATGGAAGGTCAACCAGGTCCAGCTCTACATGGAGCACACGTTCGCCTACTCCGACCACCGCGAGGTGTGGGAGAAGGCCGATCCGTTCACGGCAGAGGATATCGTCGAGCTGGACTCCTTCTGCAGAGCCTTGCACGTGGAACTGGTCCCCAACCAGAACTGCCTGGGGCACATGGAGCGGTGGCTGCAACACGAGCGCTATCGCCATCTGGCCGTCTTGCCGGATGGCTCGGGACACCCGATATCCGCACTGCGGGGCCCGACCACCCTTGACCCTTCGAAGCCGGGGTCGCTGGCGCTGGTTCGTGAGCTGCTTGCCGAGCTACTGCCGTGCTTTACGAGCAAGCGGGTTCATGTTGGTTTGGATGAGCCCTTCGAGTTGGCCCCTTCTCGCGCCGGCGAGTACTGGGGCTACGTCAGGGACCTGCGCGCCTGCCCGGAGATGGATGGCCGCGAGATGCTGATGTGGGGCGACGTCGTCAGCGCTCACCCTGAGGTCGCCGGCCTGCTACCGGATGGGGTAACCATCTGTGAGTGGGGTTACGAGGCCGAGCATCCTTTCGAAGATCGGGCCCGAGAGCTGGCCGGTGCGAGCAGGTTGTTCTGGGTGTGCCCGGGCACTTCGAGCTGGCTGAGCCTGGTCGGGCGAACATCGAACGCCTTGCGCAACTGCGCCTCCGCCGCCGAGGCCGCGGTTCGATGGGGGGCGCAAGGCTACCTTGTGACGGATTGGGGTGACCTCGGGCACCTTCAATACTTACCCGTCAGCGAGCCGATCCTCGCCTACGCGGCCGCCGTCTCATGGTGTTCGCAGTCCAATCGGGACCTCGATCTTGCGGAGGCCATCGACCGTCACGTCTTTGATGACGCGTCGGGCGAGATGGGAAGGGCGGTCCTGGCGCTGGGCGATGCGTGCGGTCGGGTCACTCCGCGTCCGTCGAACTTCTCGCCTCTTGTGTTGCACCTCTACTTCCCGATGATGCCGGTAGGTTCTGGTCCGACGGCCGGCCTGACGAAAGAGGATCTGGGGGCGGTGGAGGCGACCATATCGGATGCGGTAGAGGCCCTCGGGCGTGCGCGACCGCGCCGTGCGGACGGCTTGCTGGTCCTGGAGGAGTTGTCGACCTCGGCCCGCCTGCTGGGGCTTCTCTGCCGGGACGCTCGGGCCCGGCTGGCCGGCGACGGCACCTTGCCCGGTGTTCCGAAGGAGGTGCGCGAGGATCTGGCCGCGGACCTGGCCGAGATAGCGGACAGCCACCGGCGCCTGTGGCGAGCTCGGAACCGCGAGGGGGGTCTGGACTCGAGCGTGGCCAGGTTGGAGAGGTTGCGGCATGCCTACCTTACCCTCGAGGACGTGCCCGTCTGGCCTCAGATCTAGACTCGATCCTGGTACTCGCCCCCGCAAATACGGTGGCATTCGAACGCCGCGCTGATGCGAAGTCTCGTGCGCGAGGTGGGATAGCTGAACGGGGAGGCCGGCATCAGGAAGCGCGGCAAGAGCGAAGAGGGGAAGCGAGATGGAGGAGTGGACCAGCGCGCGCGCCGGGGAACTGCACGATCTTGCCCGGGGCGCCTTTCCTGCCGAGCATCTGACGCGGGCCGACCTCGAGCGCTGCTGCTGGGATGATCCGGGGGTCGTTCTCGCGCTTGCCGGCGGGGAAGGCGCCGTCTCGGCGGTTCTGAGGTCGTGGGGCGACTACCGGGTCGGATACCTCAAGCTGCTTGCCGTGAGCGCCGCCGCCCGCCGCCGTGGTCTTGGTCGCGGGCTCCTCGAAGCGGCGGAGACCTGGCTGTTCGACCAGGGCGCCGTGGAGATCCGGATGGGAGGCTCTATCCCGTTCTACCTATGGCCCGGCATCGACTTCCGGTGGACTCCGGCGCTCTGCCTCGCGGAGTCCGCTGGATACCGGCCCGGTTCCGTCATGGTGAACATGGCCTGTTCGACCACTTTGCACGGGGTCAAGGTGCCCGAGGGGGTCGCGATACGGCGCGCGGTCATTGCGGAGGACTCCGCGGGTGCGCTCACACTGGCGGCCGACCAGTGGCCGATGTGGGTGAGCGAGCTCCAGCGCGGCATCGATCTTGGAACGGCGTTCGTGGCCGCCGAGGAAGATAGGGGAGGCATCGTCGGGTTCGCCTGCCACTCGGTCAACCGCGCCGCGTGGGTGGGGCCGATGGCCACCGATCAGGCACGCCAGCGGAGAGGAGTCGGCGCGGCCCTCCTGAGCGGACTGTGCCGCGACCTTGCCGATGCGGGCTATCGGGAAGCGGAGATCGGCTGGGTGGGGCCGCTTCGCTTCTACGCCAAGACGGCCGGTGCCGAGGTGTCCAGGGTCTTCTGGGAACTCGTGAAGCCGAAACCCTGACCGCGGTTCGCGTACTCGCGCTGGAGTCCATGCCGATTTCGGACTTCCGCGCCCGGCGCCCGTGGGTGTGGGTGTGGGTGCGGTACCCGTTGCCGCGCCCTCGGAAGCGCAGTTGAGCGCTTCATGACCGGACTTGAGTCTTGGGGGAACGGAGTAGGATGCTTTCCCGGCAGGGCCGCGCGCTTCTCGAAGACACGAGGGGGGATGCTTCGTGAAGGGACGTCATTTCCTCATCGCTCTTGGCGTTGTCATGTTGCTCACGGCCTGTGGAACCCGCATGCCGGACAGCGCCTTCGTGCAGGTCGAGGAAGGTACGGTGGTCTCCCCCTCCTTGGCGAGGGAGGGCCAGGCGAGTCCGGGAGCCACCGAGACCGTGGCGCCCGACACGTCGGTGGTGGCGGGGGGCCAGAGTCCCAGCGGCACGACCTCGACACAAGGCCCGCAAGGGTCGGGATCGGGATCGGGGGGCGGGACGGCAACGGCCAACTACGCCTCCGACGTTGGCGTGACTGCAACGACCATCACCGTCGGCAACATCACACCGGTGGGTGGCCCGCTCGGCCCCTACGCCTTCAGCGCTCCCTCTCACGGCGCGCGTGCCTACTTCGAAACGCTCAACGCCGCCGGCGGCGTCAACGGGCGCAAGATCCGTTTCCTCTCATGTGATGACCGGGAGGACCCTGAGGGCAACAAGCAGTGCGTGCGGAATCTTGTCGAGAAAGAGAAGGCCTTCGCGCTGGTGGCCAACAACACCGACGCCTTCGCGGGTGCCGGCCTCGTGAACCAGGCGGGCGTTCCCGACGTGGGAGGCATTCCCGTGGCCACCGCCTACTACAAGTACCCGACGTTCTTCACCATCTATGGCGCGGCAGGCTACCCGCGCGATGGCAAGAACGTGGGGCGCGACGGCAAGTTCTACGAAACCAACGCGCCCTACCTCTGGTACAAGGAGCACCTGGGGATCAAGAAGGCGGCGGTGCTCTTCTACGTGGTCCCCGCGTCCAAGAACCGCGCCGACATCGTCGTCTCCATGCTGGAGAAGTCGGGAATCGAGGTCGTGTACACCCCGAACGGCGGGGCAGGCAAGGACCCCGCGAGCCCTTCGTGGGACACCGAGGTCATCAACATGCGGGCCGCCGGTGTCGAGGCCTTCTGGCAGGTGATCGACACCTCGGGCTTCATGAACGTTTGCCAGGCGATGGACCGCTACGGCTTCCAGGTCAAGGCCGCCGTGGCGAGCGTGGCCAACTGGACCCAGAACGTGGGCAAGGACTTCTCTTCTCCCTGCCGCAACTCGATCTACGTCGACGCCAACTCCATCCCGTACGTGACGACTTCTCATCCGGAGGTCGCCCGGTTCCGCGCGGCAATGGCGCGATACGACCCCAGTTACCCAATGCAGCAGTGGGCCGTCGAGGGATGGGCGGCGGCTCACCTGTTCACGGAGGGCGTGCGCTCCATGAGCGCGAACGTTACCCGGAAGGGCCTGATGGCGTGGCTGACGGAACGCAGCGACCGGAGGTTTACCAACGACCTCATGACTCCCGACGCCTACCAATGGCGAGCGGACAGCACCGACTTCTCTAAACCCAGGCGCCAGTACATCTGCGTCGCCCGCTGGCTGGACTCCTCTGGTGGATGGGTCGCTCAGACCAAACCATTCGATTCCTATGTCACGCCCTGGTACCCGCACGCCATGGAAGACGACGGCACGTAGTCGGCCGTCCCATGGGCGCGGGGATGATGGGCGGACTCGAGGCGTGAAGTCGCCGGCCGGCTCATCGTCGCCGGGATGCACCCCCGCGTTGTCCGGAGGTACCGACGAGGACGCCTTCCCCAGTGATCTCTGTCGGTTCGCCGACGAAGACCACCTGGCCCTTGGCCATCACGTACACGATGTCGGCCAGTCGCAGCGCGTACGTGAGGTACTGCTCGACCAGGACGATCGTGCGCCCCTCGCCCTTCAGGCGGGCAATCGCGCCAAAGAGAATCTCCACCACGATCGGGGCGAGACCCTGGGAGATCTCGTCGATCAGTAGTACGCGGGGCTCGGAAAGGAAGGCTCGGCTGAGCGCGAGCATGCGTTGTTCCCCACCCGATAGCCTGCCGGCGGCCTGGGACATGCGGTCGCCGAGCAGGGGGAACATGGAGAGGGTGTTCTGGAGCCGCTCGCCGCGGGAGGCGTCGTCGAGTCTTCCGGCTTCCCGTCCGGCGATGGTGAGGTTGTCTTCAACACTCAGGCCGGGGAACACACCCCGTCCCTCGGGGATGAGCATGACGCCCATGCGGGCAACCTCGAAGGCGGGGCGGCCGTCGATGCGATGTCCGTCCAGATGTATCGTGCCGCTCCAATTGGGCAGGGATCCGGAGAGCGTGCGCAGCAGCGTTGTCTTCCCGACCCCGTTGGGACCGAGCACCGCGACCACACTTCCGGCAGGCGCCGCAAGCGAGACACCGTGGAGCACTTCGATGCGGCCGTAGCCGGAGCACAGCCCGTCGGCGGCGAGCAAGGTCGTCATGATCCAACCTTCCCCACGACACCGGCTGAGCACTCTCCCGGCGCGGGGCTCTCCGCGCCCAGGTAAGCGGCGCGAACCGTGGGGTTTGCCACGATGTCCTCGGGAGTGCCGCAGGCGATGATCCGGCCGAAGTCCAGGACATGGATCCGACTGGACAGGGCAAGCACCAGGGCGAGGTCGTGCTCGATGAGGAGGATCCCGATCCCGGACTCCGCCAGCCTCCTGAGTGCGCGGCCGAGGCTCTCGGTCTCCTGCTCGTCCAGACCGCTGGCGAGCTCGTCGAGCAACATCACTCGGGGCCTCGCGCACAGCGCCCGTCCCAACTCCACGATTCGCAGCACCCCCGTGGGCAGATCACCGGCTTGCCGGCGGGCGGCCCAAGCGATGTCCAGCTCATCGAGAGTGGCGTCGACTTCCTCGAGCACCACCGGGTCGGCGCGGTGGCGGAGCTCGAAGATGTCTCGCAAGGCGATCCTTCGTCTTGCCGACTCCGCGGCGACCTGCAGGTTCTCGCGAACCGTGAGTCCCGAGAAGACCTCGAGGCGCTGGAACGTCCGCCCCATCCCGCGCCGCGCTCGCTCGTGCGTTTCGAGGTGTGTGACGTCCACCCCGTCGAGGAAGACGCGCCCCTCTTCGGGTTCCCGGATCCCGGTCAGGCAATCGAACAGGGTGGTCTTGCCCGCGCCGTTCGGGCCGATCAGGGAAGTGATCGTCCCCGCCTCGACACTGATTGAAACGCCGTCAAGGGCGCGGATCCCTCCGAAGTGTTTCGAGATGGATTGCGCCTCCAGGACGCTCACGTTCCCTCACCTTCCCTTGGGAACTCGGACCCCGGCAGCGCCAGGTCTCCGCGCAGCGCGCGCACCGCGAGCGCGCTGGGCACGTAGCGGGCAGCCGCTTGCTCGATACCGGCCGGCGAGCGCCGGCGCTGCTCGGAGCGCGCCTCAACCGCCACGCGCCCGAGCATGCTCACGAACCGGTCGAGACCGGCCTGGGCCAGACCGATGAGGCTGCGTCCTCCCAGTCTGCCGATCATGAGAGCTGCCAGCCCGATCACGAGCTGGGAGATGCCGCTTGTGCCCACGAAGACGTCGAGCATCACCCAGACGAAGGCGGCAAGAAGCGCGCCGCCGAGTGAGGTGATGCCTCCCACTACAGCGGCCGCGAACCAGAACAAGCTGTAGAGAGGGAAGAACTGACCCTCGGAGGAGAACACCCTCGCCTGCTGGGTCAGGAGGATCCCGCCGATTCCCGCCAGAAAGGCGCTTGCCGCGAAAATGAGGAGCTTGTACGCGCGAGGATCGACTCCGACCGACCGTGCCCCCAGCTCCGAGTCGCGAATCGCGCCGAAGGCCCGGCCGATGGCCCCGCTGCGGAGATTGTGAGCCAGGAGCAGCGACAGGCCGACCAGCGCCAGCTCGAAGTAGTAGAAGGCGAACGGACCATCCAGGCGGATGCCGGCGATCGAAGGTCGGGCGACCTGGAGTCCGCTCGGCCCTCCCGCGATGACCGTGTTGATGAGGATGCCCTGGTAGAGAACCATGTTGAGGGCGAGGGTCGTGAGGGCCAGGAAGAGGCCGCGCCGCCGCCCCGCCGGATAGCCTGCCGCGAGCCCGGCCAGTGCCGCGACAAGACCACCGGCCACCATCGCCGCTATTACGGGCACGTGCCATGAGTTGGCGACTCTGACGGCCGCCCAGGCCGCGACACCCGCGAAGCCCGCCTGCCCCAGCGTTATCTGCCCGCTGAACCCGGTGGCCACCACGATCGAAGCGAAAATGATGGTAAACGCCAGGAACCGCTGTGCCTGTTCGAGGGCCCCAATGCTCAGGAAAGCCGGCATGAGGATCAAACCCGCCGCGACGATCCCGGTCGCCCCCAACGTTCTTCCGGCACTCGGGCGGCGGGCGGCGGCCAACCTGTGTAGCCGCTCCGCCGTTTCCCCAAGCACATCAAGGTGCCGGTAGATGATCAGGGCACCGAACAGGACCACCACCGGAAGTCCGGCAACGAGAGACTGAAGGATCGAGCCCGGAACGGTCGTGGGCGCGAGGTTCACCTGCTCGACGAGTGCGCGGCCGACGCCGAGCAGGAGAACGCCCGATGCGGCGGCAAGGGGCAGGCTGGTGAGCCGTGCGACGACCGCGATCGAGAACGTGGCGAGCATGAACAGGGACATACGATAGGGATCCAGACTTCCGGAAGCGATGATGACGCCCGACAGGCCGGCCAGGCCCGCGCCCATCGCCCAGGCCGCCCTGCCGACTCGGTCGACGTCGATGGAAACCAGCTCGGCGAGGTCGGGACTGTCGACGACCGCGCGCATCCTCAAGCCCAGGCGGGTGTGGCGGAAGAACGCCCACAGGAGTACGGAGGTGACCCCGAGCAGCGCCAACTGCGCGAGGCGGTCGTAGGGAAGCCTCAACTCCCCGATGGCAAACGAGCGCACCGGGAACAGGTGGGGCCCCACCCGGGTTTGACCCGTCCAAACCGCGTAGACGATCCCGACCAGCACGATGAGCACTCCCAGGCTGGCCGTCAGCTTCTCGATGGTCGTGGCCCCCTCGCGCTGAAGGGGCCGGAACACCAGACGCTCCAGGGCGAGCCCCAGGCCCGGACCCACGAGCCCGATGGCGATCGGGGCGGCAAGCGGGAGCGGCACGTGCCACCCGACGTTGAGCTGGTAGAGAACGTAGGCCACGAAAACGCCTATGGCGCCGTGAGCCAGGTTGAATACGCCCGTCGCCTTGTAGGTGAGCACGATGCCCATGCCCGCCAGAGCGAGAATGCCGCCCGAGGCCGCTCCGGCGATGATGAGTTGAACCCAGAACATCCGCTACGCCCGTTCCAAAGCTTTAGTGTGGTGCGCCCGAAGTTCCCCTACATTCGGTCGCGTCTGCATCCCGAATCGCGGCGTTGCTCGTCGGTTGCATACCCGCAGGTATGCGCCCTCCTCGCGCCTTGCGCTTCGGGCGCACCCGCGCCCTCGATGTGCACAGGGAATTCGGACGCACCACACTCTAGGTTTCCAGCGGAACTGGTTCGCACAAAGAGCAGGAGGATAACCCGCGGCGCGCGGCGGCGCTCGCGCTCACGGGACCGGCAGCCTCCTTGCCGCGAA
>JBBAAN010000081.1:0-10188 GCA_041658225.1 Actinomycetota bacterium | reverse complement strand
ATCCCGGGGAGGTTCTCCAGTGTTTGTGATCATCGTGGGCGGGGGCAAGCTGGGGGCCAACTTGACCCGTATCCTGCTCGAGGAAGGCAACGAGATCGCGGTCGTCGACGCCGATTGGAATCGCTATCGGGAGCTCAAGGAGTGGTTCCCGGAGTCGGCGGTGTTCGGAAATGCCACCGAATTGCGTGTGCTGAGGGAGGCCGGCATCGAGCGAGCCGACAGCCTGGTGGCCGTGGCTGGGGCGGACCAGGTGAATCTGGTCTGTTCCGAGCTGGCCCAGAAGAAGTACAAGCTGAGCAACGTCGTGGCCCGAGTCAACAACCCTCAGAACCTGGAGGTCTTCAGGCGTTCAGGGATCGTCCATGCGGTGTCCGTGACCAACCTGATGCTCGCCACCATTCACCAGGAGCTCGGGGTCGGTGACGTGGTGAGGTTGATGGATCTGCGCAAGGGCAACCAGGAGATCGTCGAACTCTTCGTTGGACCGAGATCTCCACTGGCAGGCCGTCGCTTCGCCGACATTCGCTTCCCGGCCTCCGCGACGATCCTGGCCGTGGTCAGCGAGATTTCCTGCGAGGCGCCTTCGCCCGACACGGTGCTGAAGGAGGGCGATGCCATCCTCGCGGTCGTTCCGCTCGGCAGCGAGGTCGAGCTGGAGGCGGTAGTCGAGGGCCGTCAGAACCTGTAGTCGGTCCAGATCGCAGCCGGGGAGCAGCCCAGGTGCTCACGAAGGTCAAGCGCACACTGATAGGGCGGCCGATGCCCTCGGCCCAGGCAATCCACGAACGGCTGTCCAAGAGGGTGGGCCTGGCCGTCTTCTCCTCCGATGCCATGTCCTCCTCGGCGTATGCCACCGACGAGATACTGCTCGCCCTGGTTGTGGCGGGCTCGATCGGCCTGTCGAAGTCGATCTGGGTGGGCCTGGCGATCTTCGCCATCCTGGTCATCGTCTCGACCTCGTACGCTCAGACCATTCGCGCCTACCCCAGCGGGGGCGGGTCCTACATCGTCAGCCGCGCCAACCTGGGGGTGTTGCCGGGTCTGGCGGCCGGAGCGGCTCTTCTCATCGACTACGTGATGACCGTGGCCGTGTCGATCGCGGCAGGCGTGGCGGCTCTCGCGGCGGCATTTCCGGCCGTTCGCGGACACGAGACGGGCGTGTGTGTGGCTCTGATCGCGCTGGTGGCGGTGGCCAACCTCAGGGGGGTTCGCGAGTCGGGGTTCATCTTCTCCATCCCGACCTACAGCTTCATCTTCTGTGCCGTTGCGTTGGTTCTCGTTGGGGTCATTCGTCTCCTGACCGGCACCGTCTCCGCCTACCCTTCGACGGTCGCCCTGCCTGTCATGGAGCCCCTGACCATCTTCGTGATCCTCAAGGCCTTCGCCTCCGGATGTGCCGCCCTGACGGGGATCGAGGCCATCTCCAATGGCGTGCCGGCCTTCAAGCCGCCCGAGTCCCGAAACGCCGTGATTACGCTCAAGTGGATGGCTGTGATTCTGGGGTCGCTCTTCCTGGGGATCACGTTTCTGGCACTGAAGCTCAACGTGGTGCGAGCCCCGACCGACGGCACCACGACTATCGCGCTGATCGGCGAGAAGGTCTTCGGCCGAGGAGCGATGTTCTTCATCATGCAGATCACGACCCTGGCCATCCTGACAGTGGCCGCCAACACTTCCTTTGCCGACTTCCCCCGTCTGTCCAGCATCATGGCCAAGGACGGCTACATGCCCCGGCAGTTCCGCAGCGTCGGGGACCGGTTGGTGTTCTCCAACGGCGTCGTTGCCCTCGCCCTGGTTGCGGCGTTGCTCGTGGTGATCTTCAAGGCCAACGTCCACAAGCTGATCCCGCTGTATGCGGTCGGAGTGTTCGCCTCGTTCACCCTCTCGCAGTCCGGGATGGTGATGCACTGGCGGACTGAGAAGGGCCGTCGGTGGCGCTTCAAGGCGATCGTCAACGGCGTGGGTGCCGTGACCACCGGTGTGGCCTTCGTCGTCATTGCCCTCGAGAAGTTCCGCCACGGGGCGTACATTCCACTGGCCCTGATCCCGTTGCTGATCCTGCTGTTCCTGTCCATACACCGGCACTACTCATCGGTGACCACTCAACTCTTGGAGATCGACGAGGACGAGACGGAGCCGATCCGCCACGAAGTGGCGGTGTTCGTATCGGGACTGCACAAGGGTGTGATCCGTGCGCTCAAGTACGCGAAGTCGGTCTCGCCCAACCACGTGCGGGCGGTCTTCGTCAACACCGACGACGCGCGGACGGAGGAGGTGCGAAGGGGCTGGATCGAGCACGGGTTCGACGTGCCCCTGGAGATCATCGACTCCCCCTATCGGGACGTGATGGGCCCGCTTCTTCGCTATGTCAGGGACCTCGACCGGCGGTGGAGCCATGATCTGGTGACTGTGGTCATCCCCGAGTTCGTGATCAGGGGTGTTTGGGGACACTTCCTGCACAACCAGACGGCGTTGCTGCTGAAGGGCGCTCTGCTGTTCCAGCCCAATGTGGCCGTGGTGTCGCTTCCGATCCACCTGGAGAAGGAGCCGCCCAAACCGCCGCCTCCGCGCATGCAGCGCCCGGTGAAGTATTTCCGCCCCCCGAGGCACCTGAGGGGACAAATCGAGCGAGTGGAGACAGCCGGCCGGTTTCCGCCCGACCAACCCACGCCGCCATGAGGAGAGACGCCTTCGGCCGCCCGTGAACGATGGCGACCGTCCGCGGGAGCAGCGCCGGTGTGGAGAAGGCCATGATCGCCACGATGGGCCGGGACCTTATCGTCTTCCGGCCACCGCGAAGGGAGAACTGGTCGTGAACCAAGCACCGATCATGACGGTGACTCTGAACCCTGCCGTCGACGTTAGCTGTTCGGTGGAACGGATGGAGCCCGAGAGGAAGCTCCGCACCGATCAACCCAGGTACGATCCGGGAGGCGGCGGACTTAACGTCGCCCGAGCAGTGCGCTTGTTGGGCGGCGACGCCCGGGCCATCTGGGCGATGGGTGGGTACACCGGCGGGCTACTCAAGGATCTCCTGGACGGCACCGGCGTCCGGCACCATCCCGTGCGCATATCCGGCCAGACCAGGCAGAGCTGGACAGTGATCGAACGACCGACGAGCCGCCAGTACCGCTTCTCGGCACCAGGGCCACCGATGTCTCAGCAGGAATCAGAGGCCTTCCTGGAGGAACTCCGGCGCATCCAGCCGGCGGCGGGCTACGTGGTTGCCAGCGGAGCCCTGCCCCCGGAAGTCGACGAAGGCTTCTACGCACGCCTGGCAGAGCTGGCGGTTTCGCGCGGAGCTCGTTTCGTGCTGGACACTGCGGGGCCGTCCCTCCAGCGGGCTCTTGACGCGAGGAACGTCTACCTCGTCAAGCCCAACTTCGGGGAGTTGACCGACCTGTTGGGGCGCGAGCTGCTGGGCGACGCCGACTTGGAGGCAGCGGCACGGGCCATCGTGGACGAAGGTCGAAGCCAGATCGTCGTCGTCTCCCTCGGCGCTCGCGGCGCGCTGGTCGCGACCGCCGAGGGGCACTTTTGGATCGCGGCGCCCACGGTGCCGATCCAAAGCCGGGTGGGCGCGGGAGACAGCATGGTCGCGGGCATGGTCTTGGCACTTGCCCGGGGTTTGCCCGTGGCGGAGGCGGCTCGCTTCGGGGTCGCCGCGGGAACGGCGGCGGCGATGACTCCCGGAACCGCGCTTTGCCGCAAGGAGGATGCGGACCGTCTCTTCGCCGGTATGTAGCGCAACGCGACCGGACCCAGGGTAAGACCCGACGTCTCGCTCATTGCCTAAGTGCCCACCGGCGCAAATACGCTCACATTCGAGCGCCCCCCCATCCCCGATGGCGGCGTTGCTCGTCGCTTGCGTACCATCAAGGTACGCGGCGCTCCTCGCGGCCTTGCCCTCGGGGCGCGGTGACGCTCTCGGTCGTGACCGTACTTACGCCGGTGGGCACTAAGTCCGTGGCAGGAGGGGTTCGAACAGGAGAGAATCGTCGGAGTCATTGGGCGGCCCCTTGTGGCGTCCCAGCCGCCCCGCGTCGTGCGAGCAGTAGAAGCGCGCTACCGATACAGCCGGCGGTGAGGGAGGCGGCGAGGACCCCGACCTTCGCCGCCGAGAGCGCGGAGTCCTCCGCAAAGGCCAGCCCCGCGATGAACAGGGAGACGGTGAACCCGATCCCGGCGATAGCGGAGACGCCCAGTACCTGACTCCATCGAACCCCATGGGGCAGGCGCGCGAGTCCGAGCCTGGTCGCCGCCCATGCGGCGAGGGTGATCCCCAGAGGTTTCCCCGCCACGAGGCCGACGAGGACCCCGATCGTGATCCTGCTCGAGGCGCCCTGGCCAAGCGCTCCGCCGCCCAGGTAGACGCCGGCGTTGGCCAGGGCGAAGAGCGGCACGATCACGAAGCTCGTCCATGGGTGAAGCAGGCTCTCCATGCGGGCAAGCGGCGAGACCGTCTCGCGCGAGAGGTTCGCGAGCCGGAGCCACTGGTGTGCGTCGACATCGGCCGGTACCGGTTCGCCGAGCGTTTCGTCGGCAATCCGGTGCGCCTCCTGGCTTACCGCGCTCGGGCGCTGGAAGGGAACGGTGGGTGCGAGCAGGCCGAGGGCGACGCCCGCGATCGTCGCGTGCACGCCCGACTCCAGCACGGCGAGCCACACCCCGAGACCGAGGACCACGTAGATTGCCATCGCCCGGACCTGCGCGCGGCGAAGGAGCGCGATCACGCACAGGAGGCCGGCGGCACTGGCAAGTGCCGCCCAGGAGATCCCGCCGGAGTAGAAGATGGCGATGACCACGATGGCGCCGATGTCATCGACGATGGCGAGGGTGAGAAGGAACAGCCTTAGGCCTGATGGCAGGCCCCTGCCCACAATCGCCAGCACGCCTACGGCGAAGGCGATGTCGGTTGCCATAGGGATGCCCCAACCTCGGAAACCTTCGCCCCCCGCGTTGATTGCCGCGTAGATGAGGGCCGGCACGGCCATGCCGCCGAGCGCCCCAAACGCCGGCAGCGCCGCGGCTCGCGGGTCGCGGAGTTCCCCCGACACCAGTTCCCGCTTGATCTCGAGGCCGACCACGAAGAAGAAGAGCGCCATCGGGGCGTCGTTGACCCAGTGGCGCAAGTCCTCCGAGATGGACCACGGGCCGAGGCTCACGGTCAGGTCGGTCTGCCATACATGCGCGTACGAGCCGTTCCAGCAGTTCGCCCACACGAGCGCGACTATCGTGGCGCCCAGGAGCAGGATTCCGCCGGCGGCTTCGGTACGAAGGAACTGTTGCAGGGGGCGGGCAACAAACCGCGGCAGCCGCCTGTCGGACCTCGACCAAGGGACGCCGAGGTGCGGCTCGTCGGCCAGGTTCGCCTCGCCCGACCCCTCGGTCCCTTTCTCCATTTCGCTCCTCGGGTGCTGAGACGTGAGAGCCATTCCAGTCCGAAGCTCCTGCCGCCGTGACCGGTGAATCCTACCGCCCAGCAGGCAACTGTACGGCGGGCTTCCAACGACCGGTCTTGGACCGGGGTTGTCCCAGGGGCCTCGGCAGGCCGGCTGGTGGCCCGAGGGGGGACCCCTCAATGGCTATGTGAAGACTGTGAGACAACGCGTCGGGCAGGTCGCTTGCTTGGGGGACGGGCGAGAAAATGTGGTTGCTCTCACCGTCTCCAGGGCGGTCACGGTTTCTGTTCTTGGAGCGGTCCGGTCGCCACCAGGGGAGGTGGGATCGACATGAAGGTAACCGTAGTCGGCACCGGCCACGCGCAGCCCGTCGAGGGTGTCTACGAACCAGCGGATCTCATTGAGCTGAGCGTTATCGGCCGCGTCTCCGGCTAGAAAGCATGTCCTCTCCAAACCGTCGAGTCGATCGGTGCCGCGTTCCAAGACGGACGGGTCGATATCCTGTTCTCAGATCACTTGCGGGGGTTCCTTCGCCGGTGAGATCTCCAGACAAGCAGCCCGACCAGGACAACGGCCGCGACCACGATGACCGCCGTGGCGTCGTGGAAGTAGCCGAGGACGCTCTCCCAGTGATCGCCCAGCAACAACCCGGTCCACGTCAGCGCGAAGGTCCACGGCAGGCAGCCGAGCGTGGTGTAGATGGTGAAGCGGCCCAAGGGCATCTCGGCGATGCCCGCCGGCAGCGAGATGAAGGTGCGCACCACTGGCAGCAGGCGCGAAAAGAAGACCGCCGAGTCGCCGTAGCGCGCGAACCATCTCTCTGAGTGGTCGAGCTCCTTCTCGCGCAGCCTGACATAGCGGCCGTAGCGGAGGATGAGCGCGCGTCCTCCCGTGCGCCCCAGCGCGTAGGAGGCCCAGGAGCCGACCAGGTTGCCGGCCGTGCCGGCCAGGCCCACGACCCAGAAGTTGAGCTTGCCCTGAGAGGCCAGCAACCCGCCCACGAGCATGGTGACCTCACTCGGGATGGGGATGTTGGCCGACTCCAAGAGCATGAGCAGGAATACGGCCAGATAGCCCCACTGGCCGACGGAATGCTGGATCCACTGGTTGACCGACTCGAGCAATCAGACCTCCCCGTGTGGCGGCGCGGAGTCTACCACGGGCGCGGTCCCGCCCGGCCGCGGCAGACCGTCGCCCCGGCCGGCCGGAGTGGGGCCGAAGCCCTTGGGGGGCTTGGGGTCTGGGGGTCGTCGCTCCAACCGGCCGGAGTGGGGCCGAAGCCCTTGCGGGACTTGGGGTCTGGGGGTCGTTACCGCCGGCCTGCCGGAGAGGGATGGGGGCAGCACGCTTGACAGGAGGCGGCGCGGCGCCTACAAATCCCACCCTGGAACACATGGACATGCTACGGACGCGCCACGAGATGGCGCTCGAGGAATCCCCATGCCGCGTAACCTAGTCGTCGTCGAATCCCCGGCCAAGGCAAAGACCATCGGCAAGTACCTTGGCAAGGACTTCACCGTGCTGGCTTCCATGGGCCATGTGCGGGATCTTCCCAAGAGCGACTTCGGCGTCGCGATCGATGGAGGCGTGGAGGTCACCTATGAAGTGGTGGCCCGCGCCAAGAAGGTCGTTGCCGAGATCCGCAAGGCGGCCAAGGGCGCCGAGTCCATCTACCTGGCCACCGACCTTGACCGTGAGGGCGAGGCGATCGCCTGGCACGTGGCCGCCGCCGCCAAGCTTCCCGAATCGGCGGTGGGAAGAGTCTCCTTCACCGAGATCACTCCGGAGGCCATCCGCGAAGCTTTCGCCCACCCGCGCCCAATCGACCTGCATCTGGTCGATGCGCAGCAGGCACGCCGAGTCGTCGACCGGATCGTCGGCTACCGGCTCTCGCCCGTGCTGTGGCGCAAGGTGCGCACCGGCCTTTCGGCCGGCCGCGTGCAGTCGGCCGCGCTGCGTCTGGTGGTGGACCGGGAGCGGGAGATCCGGGGCTTCACCGCGGTGGAGTACTGGACCCTGGTGGCTCGGCTGTCCAAGCTCGGCGCGGAGGAGATCTTCCTCGCCAAGCACCCCTACGCCGACAAGCAGAAGCTTTCGGTCAAGTCCGAGGACGAGGCCACGCGGCTGCTGGCCCTACTCGAGGGCGCGATCTGGAAGGTCGCCTCGGTGCGCCGGTCGGAGAAGCGGCGAAACCCTCCGGCGCCTTTCACCACCTCGACCCTGCAGCAGGAGGCCTCCCGTAAGTTGGGTTTCGGGGCCAAGCGCACGATGGCGGTGGCCCAGCAGCTCTACGAGGGTGTGGAGCTGGGATCCGAGGGCAGTGTGGGCCTCATCACCTATATGCGAACCGACTCGGTGAACATCGCCGAGAGCGCGCTCAAGGAACTGGCCGCTACGGTGGTGGATAGATACGGCAAGGAATACCTGCGGACCACCCGCTACAAGACAAAGACCAAGGGCGCTCAGGAGGCACACGAGGCAGTCCGGCCCACGCATTCCGGCTGGGCCCCCGAGTCGGTGGCCGGCCACCTGGACCGCGACCAACTTCGCCTCTACACCCTGATCTGGCAGCGGGCGGTGGCCTCGCAGATGGCCCCCGCCCTCTACGACCAGGTCTCGGCGGACATCGCGGCCGCCTCGCTCACCTTCCGAGCTTCCGGTTCGACCGTGCGCTTCGACGGGTTCATGCGCGCCTACACGGAGGGTTCCGATGAGCCCGAGGAAGGCGAGGTCGCTGAGGGGGCTCTGCCTGCCCTCGCCGAAGGTGATGCGCTCGACCTGAAAGCCCTGGCCCCCGAGCAGCACTTCACGCAACCGCCGCCCCGCTACACCGAGGCCGGGCTCGTCAAGGCCCTGGAGGAGAACGGCATCGGCCGCCCCTCCACCTACGCGCCCACGATCTCCACGCTGCTCGACCGCGGCTACGTGCGCATCGAGGCCAAACGCCTGGTGCCGGAGGAGGTCGGTTTCGTCGTCACCGATTTCTTGACCGAGCTGTTCCCCAAGGTCGTCGATCTCAGCTTCACCGCCGAGATGGAAGAAAGCCTGGACGCCGTCGCTGAAGGCGCTCGCTCCTGGGTGCCGCTGGTGCGTGAGTTCTACGCCGAGGTCGAGCGCACTCTCGAAGAGAAGGGAGAGAAGGTCGGTCGTCCGGAGGAGCCCACCGAGGTGGTGTGCCCCGTGTGCGGCGAGGAGACCGGCGCGACCATGGTCAAGAAGTGGGGTCGCTACGGGTGGTTCCTCTCCTGCAGCCGCTTCCCCGACTGCCGCGGGATCCAGCGGCTGGACAAGGACAATCCCGAAGGGGAGCGAGCCGCTCCCGAGCTCACCGATGTGCCTTGCCCGAAGTGCGGCGTGCCCATGCAGAAGCGCAGCGGGCGCTTCGGGCCGTTCCTGGGCTGCTCGAAGTACCCGGAGTGCAAGGGGATCAAGTCGCTGGACGCCACCCTGGGCATCACCTGTCCGCAGTGCAAGCAGGGAGAGCTGACGACCAAGCGCACCAAGCGGGGTAAGGCCTTCTACGGCTGCAACCGCTACCCGGAATGCGACTTCGCGCTCTGGGAGTTGCCGGCGAAGTGCTCGGAGTGCGGGGGCCCGATCCAGAAGGGGACCTGCCTTTCCTGCGGGCACCAGGAGCCTTCGGAGGGCTGACCCGGCCGGGTCCGAGGCGCGTGCTATTCTGGGGCGCGGCCTCAGGTGGGTCGCCGGAGTCGATAGAGACGGGCTCGCCAGCGAGCCTTGACGAAGGAGTGTCAAGCGACCACCCCCAGCATTCCGGAGGTGAGCGCCGCAGGCAGGCCCCGGCGCACCATCCTCCCCGCCGTCCTGCGGGAGCGCGGTTTCCGCCGCATCTGGCTCGCGATGGGCGTTTCGAGCCTGGGCGACTGGGTCGGGATCCTTGCCCTGATGGCCCTGGTTGCCGGCATGGCCGGGAAGAGGGGCGGGGGCACGGGGCAGGCGGCGCTGGGCGTTTCCGGCGTGCTGGCCATCCGCATGGTTCCCGGCGTGCTGTTCGGCTCCTTTGCCGGCGTGATAGTCGACCGTTGGGACCGGCGGCGAACGATGATCGCCTGTGACCTCGCTCGCGCCGCGTTGATGGCCTCGATCCCGTTCGTGCAGACCCTGCCCTACATCTTGACGGTCTCGTTCTTGATGGAGGTCATGTCGCTGCTTTGGATTCCGGCAAAGGACTCCTCGCTTCCCAACTTGGTCCCCAAGGGCAAGTTGCTCCAGGCCAACCAGCTATCCATCACCATCAGCTACGGCACGCTGCCCCTCGCCGGCGTGGTGTTCGCCTCCTTTGCCTTGATCGCGGCCGCGCTGGGTCACATCGGGGCGCTGGACTTCTTCAAGACCAGCCGCAACCAGGCATCACTGGCGATCCTGGCCGACGCCGCCTCCTTCCTCTTCTCCGCCTTCATGGTCTCCAGGCTCGTCCTGCCCCGCGAGCGCGCCAGGCGGGCGAAGTCGGAAGGGCCCAAGGCGTTTTTCGCGGAACTGGTGGAGGGCTGGCGGTTCGTGGCGGGACACGAACTTGTGGGACCGATGATGCTCGGAATCCTGGGGGCGTTCCTCAGCATCGGGGTCGTGCTCGCGCTGGGGTCGGTCCTCGCCGAGCGGACGCTGGGCGCCGGGGCCGCCGGCTGGGGCTTGCTGGTGACGGGGCTCGGCGTGGGTATGGGCATCGGTATGCTCGGGGCTTCGTGGGTGATGCGCTTTGTCTCGAAGCAAGCGGCCTTCCCGGCGGCGATCATCCTGGCCGGGTTCGTCATGACGTTGACCGCCA
>JBBAAN010000080.1:0-10281 GCA_041658225.1 Actinomycetota bacterium | reverse complement strand
GAGCCAGCGCGGCCTCGGAGCCCTCCTCCAGGTAAATCTCGATGGCCGTCTTCATCCCTTGGAAAAGGCAGACCGCCGGAGTGAAGGGGTGCTCCGGGTTGGGCCGTGACAGGGCATCCTTGGTCTTCTTCCAGGAGAAGTAGTACTTGGGCAGATCGGAGCGCTCGTTGGCCTTCCAGGCGCGATCGGAGACCGCCAGGAAAGCCAGCCCGGGGCTCATGGCCATCGCCTTCTGCGACCCGGCAATCACCACGTCCAGATCCCACTCGTCGGTCTTGAGCTCCGCGGCACCCAACCCCGAGATGGCATCCACGATGATCAGGACGTCCTTGCTCACCCCGCGGATGGCCTTGGCGATGGCCTGGACGTCGTTCATCACCCCGGTCGAGGTCTCGGACTGCTGCATCAGCACGCCCTTGACTCCGGGGTTGGCGGCCAGGGTCTGGGCGACCTCTTCGGGCACGGCGACCTTGCCCCACTCGTACTCCATGCGCACGGCCTTGAGGCCGTAGCCGGTGGCGATGTCGAAGAAGCGCTTGCCGAAGTTGCCGACGTCCACGACCAGGACTTCGTCCCCACGGGCGAAGGAGTTGGCCACCGCGCATTCCATGCCGCCCGTGCCCGAGCAGGTGAAGCTCAGAACGTCATTGGAGGTCTTGAAGATCTTCTTCATGCCGTCGGTCACAGCGGACAGCAGCGCGCCGTATCCGGGCCCCCGGTGATAGACCATGGGCTGGCTTTGCGCCAGCAGGACTTCCGGCGACACCTTCACCGGCCCCGGGCACATGATGATCTCTGGTTTACGCACTGCCCTACCTCCTGGTGTGCCGAGCGCCATGTCCCCCCTGGTGTGCCGGCAATCCTATCCACTCGTGTGTGCGTTCACAAGCCGCGCTCACAGGGGCAAACGCGGTGCGAGCACTCACTTTCTCTCGCGAATCCAGCTCATCATCTCCCGAAGCTTCTTGCCGACTTCCTCGATCGGATGGCGGGTCTGCCGGGCGCGCTCGGCCAGGAAGTGCGGCGCCCCCGCCCGGTTCTCCAGGATCCACTCCGTGGCGAAAGCGCCGGACTGGACCTCCTCGAGGATCCTGGCCATCTCGGCTTTCGTCTCCGGCGTGATCAGCCTGCGGCCGCGAGTGTAGTCGCCGTACTCCGCGGTGTCGGAGATCGAGTAGCGCATGAACTCGAACCCGCCCTCATAGATCAGGTCCACGATCAGCTTCAGCTCGTGCAGGCATTCGAAATAGGCGATCTCGGGCTGGTAACCGGCTTCGACCAGGGTCTCGAAGCCGGCCTGGATCAGCGCACTCGTGCCGCCGCAAAGCACCGCTTGCTCGCCGAAGAGGTCGGTCTCGGTCTCCTCGGCGAACGTGGTTTCCAGCACCCCCGCCCGGGTGCCGCCCAGAGCCGCCGCGTAGGACAGGGCCAGTTCACGCGCGCGTCCCGAGGCGTCGGCATGCACGGCCAACAAGCAGGGAGTTCCCCGGCCTTCCTCGTACTGCCTGCGCACCAGATGCCCCGGGGCCTTGGGGGCGATCATGCATACGTCCACGCCGGCGGGCGGGCGGATCTGGTGGTAGTGGATGTTGAAGCCGTGCGCGAAGAACAGGGCCTTGTCGGCGGAGAGGTTGGGGGCCACATCCCGCTCATAGACGGCGGGCTGAACGGTGTCGGGGACCAGCATCATGATGAGGTCGGCCTGCGCGGCCGCTTCCCCCGCCGTCATGACCGGCAGTCCGGCGGCCTCTGCCGCCGCCCACGGCGGGGAAGCGGGGACCTCTCCGACCCGGACATCCACCCCGGATTCCTTCAAGTTCAGGGAGTGCGCGTGCCCCTGGGAGCCGTAGCCCAGAATCGCCACCTTGCGTGCCCTGATGAGACCCAGGTCCGCGTCCGAGTCGTAGTAGATCTTTGCCATTCCTCGCACCCCTTTCCGTTACGCCTCAGCCGGCCACTGCCGGCTTCGAGCCCTTGTCCGAGATCCCCCGCGTTCCACGAGCCACGGCCACCATTCCCGACTGAACCAGCTCCCGAATGCCGAACGGTTCCACCAACTCGATCAGTGCCCGCAACTTGTCGGGCGTCCCGGTGGCCTCGATGGTCAGGGCCTCGGGAGCGACGTCGACGATCTTGGCCCGGAACAGGTCGGCGATCTCGATGACCTGAGAACGCGTCGAACGACCGGCGGCCACCTTGATCAGCAGCAGTTCCCTCTCAACGGTCGTCTTGGGGTCCAGCTCGACGACCTTCAGGACGTTGATCAACTTGTTGAGCTGCTTGGTCACGTGCTCCAAGGGTCGCTCGGCCACGTTGACCACGATCGTCATGCGCGAGACGTCCTCGTGCTGAGTCGGGCCCACCGCCAGCGAGTCGATGTTGAACCCGCGCCTGGAGAACAGCCCGGCCACCCGAGCCAGCACGCCCGGCTTGTTCTCCACCAGAACGGACAGGGTGTGCTGCATCGTCTCACTCCTCCCCTTCCTGGTCTTCACCGGCGTCGTACTCGGGGCCGAGCACGATGTCATCATTGGCGTGGCCGACCGGAACCATCGGGTAGACCATCTCCTCCGGGTCCACGCGGAAGTCGATGATGCAGGGAACGTCCTGAACCTCCAGGGCCCTGGCGATGGCCGGCTCCACTCCCTCCGCCGAGTCCACCCGCAGGCCCACCCCACCGTATGCCTCGGCAAGCTTGACGTAGTCGGGAACGTCCGGAGGCAGGTAGGAGCTCGAGAAGCGCTTCTTGTAGAACAGCTCCTGCCACTGACGAACCATGCCCAGGTGAGAGTTGTTAATGACGGCCACCTTGATGGGGATGTGCTCGACGGTGCAGGTGGCAAGCTCCTGGGAGGTCATCTGGATGGAGCCGTCCCCATCGATGGCGAAGACCACGGCATCCGGCCGGCCCACCTTGGCGCCCATGGCCGCGGGCAACCCGAATCCCATGGTCCCCAGCCCACCCGAAGTGACCCAGGAGTGGGCGCGGTTGAAGCGCAGGAACTGGGAGGACCACATCTGGTGCTGTCCCACGCCGGTCACGATCACCGCGTCCTCGCCAACGGCCTCCCCGATCTTTTGAATCACGTACTGCGGCTTCAGCAGCCCGCCCACCTCCTGCGTGTAGCGGCACGGGTACTCATCCTTCCACCGGAGCACCTGCTCCTGCCACGGCCCGATGTCGGCCGGGGGGTGAGACTCCGCCTCCTTGCCCAAGACGGAGACCAGTTCGGCCAGCACCGCGCGGGCGTCGCCGACGATGGGCACGTCGGCAGCGCGGTTCTTGCCGATCTCGGCGGGGTCGATGTCGGCGTGGATGACCGCGGCCCCCTTGGCGAACGCGGAAAGGCGCCCGGTGGTCCGGTCGTCGAAGCGCACGCCGATGGCCACCAGCAAATCGGACTTCTGCATCGCGGTCACGGCGGCGTAGGTCCCGTGCATCCCGGGCATCCCCAGGGCCATGGGATCGTCGTCGGGGAACATGCCCCGAGCCGTCAGGGTGGTCACGACCGGCATGCCGGTCATCTTGGCCAGAGCCTTCAGTTCCTCGCTCGCGCGGGCCCTGGACACACCTCCCCCCACGTAGAGGACCGGCCGGTGCGCGCGGCGGATCAGGGCCGCGGCTTCACGCACCTGCTTGCGGTGCGGCTTGAGGTTGGGCCGGTATCCGGGCAAGTCCACCCCGTCCGGATACCACCAGGTCATCTCGGCGGCCAGGATGTCCTTTGGCACGTCGACCAGCACCGGGCCGGGACGCCCCGTCGAGGCGATGTGAAACGCCTCCTTGATCACGCGCGGAATGTCGGCCGCGTGGGTGACGAGGTAGTTGTGCTTGGTCACCGGCAGCGTGATGCCGGTAATGTCGGCCTCCTGGAAAGCGTCGGTGCCGATGGCGTGCGTGGGCACCTGGCCGGTGACGGCCACCAAAGGAGTGGAATCCATGTAGGCATTGGCGATCCCGGTGACCAGGTTCGTCGCGCCGGGGCCGCTCGTGGCCACGCAGACTCCCACCTTCCCGGTCACCTGCGCGTATCCCTCTGCCGCGTGAGCGGCACCCTGTTCGTGGCGGGTGAGAATCCGACGAATGGAGGAGTCGAGCAGGGCGTCGAAGAGCGGAAGGACCACCCCTCCCGGTATGCCGAACAGGACCTCGACCCCCTCCTGCTCGAGGCTCTTCACCAAAGCTTGCGAGCCCGAGACCTTCATATGACGATTGCCCCCTTCGCCGCGCTGGTGACCGACCGGGCGTATCTGGCCAGGTAGCCGCCCGATACCTTGGGTGCGGGAGGCGACCAGGCCGCGCGCCGGTCGGCCAGTTCAGCCTCGTCAACCTCCAGTTCCAGGCGCCGACCCGGGATGTCCACGAGTACCGGGTCGCCCTCGCGCACCAGCGCGATGAGCCCACCCTCGGCGGCTTCGGGCGACACGTGGCCCACGCACGCCCCGCGAGTGGCCCCGGAGAAGCGGCCATCGGTGATGAGCGCGACGCTGTCTCCGAGTCCCATCCCCATCACCAGGGAGGTTGGCTGGAGCATCTCGCGCATCCCCGGTCCTCCCTTGGGCCCCTCGTAGCGGATGACGACCACGTCGCCGGTTTGAACCTTGCCCGCGGAGACGGCCGAAGACGCGGCTTCCTCGGAGTCGAAGACCCGAGCCGGCCCCCGATGCACCAGCATCCCCGGAGCCACGGCCGACTGTTTGACCACCGCGCCATCCAGGGCAAGGTTGCCGAACAGCACTGCCAGTCCGCCCTCGGCGGCGAACGGAGCGGAGACCGGCCGGATGACCTCGTGGTTGGCGACCTTGGCCGGGGCAAGCTGCTCGCCCAGCGTCACGCCCGTCGCGGTGAGAGCCGTCGTGTCCAACAGACCGGCGCCGGCAAGCTCGGCCATCAACGCCTGCACTCCCCCGGCCTCGTACAGGTCTTGGAGGTGATAGGGCCCCCCGGGACGCAGACTGCACAGCCTCGGCGTGGCCGCGCTGATCGCGTTCAGCTCGGAGAGGGCAACCTCGACACCGGCCTCGTGCATGATGGCCCACAGGTGCAGCACGGTGTTCGTCGAAGCGCCCAGCGCCATGTCCACCACCATGGCATTGCGGAACGCGGCGGGCGAAAGGATCGTGCGCGCCGTCAGGTCCTGCTCCAGCAGCTTCATGGCCGCCCCGCCCGCGTGTTTCGCCAGTCGGATTCGTTCGGCGTAGACGGCCGGGATGGTGCCGTTTCCGGGAAGCCCTAGCCCCAAGGCTTCCGTGATGCAGTTCATGGAGTTCGCGGTGAACATCCCCGCGCAGGAACCACAGGTCGGGCAGGCCACCCGCTCGAGTTCGGCCAGCTCCTCGGCGCTCATCCTGCCCGCCGCCACCGCACCCACCGCCTCGAAGACGTTCGACAGGTCCACGGGCTTGCCGGCCTGGCGTCCTGCCAGCATCGGCCCGCCGGAGACCACCACGGCGGGGATGTCCAGCCGCGCCGCGGCCATGATCATGCCGGGCGTGATCTTGTCGCAGTTGGGGATCATCACCATCGCATCGAAGGCGTGAGCCATGACCATCGTCTCGACGCTGTCCGCGATCAGTTCCCGGGAAGCCAGCGAGTAGCGCATGCCCTCGTGGCCCATCGCTATGCCGTCATCCACCCCAATTACCGAGAAGGAGATCGGCGTGCCCCCGGCCGAGCGCACACCGGCCTTGGCGGCGTCCACGATGGTGTTCAGGTGGATGTGCCCGGGGATGATCTCGCTGTGGGATCCCACGATCGCGACCAGCGGGCGCGCCAGTTCCTCGTCGGTGTAGCCCATCGCCCGAAACAGCGAGCGGTGAGGAGCGCGGTCCACGCCGGCCTTTACCCGATCGCTTCGCATTGGCCTCTCCTTTTCATTCCACCATCGAGACCGGCTTCGGCTAACAAAAAACCCCTGGCAACGCCAGAGGTCTACGCACGCCGACTGCCGGCGTGCGTCAGCCGATAAGTACGAGGACGGTCGCCTGCGCGACTCTCCGGGTATCGAAGAAAGACATGCCGATCCTTTCAGATTCGAAGTCATTGAAGTATGTAAGCCGATTGCGGCGATGTCAACAACAGGGTCGTACTCACACCTGGAAATGGGCGCCGAGGCGGCCCGGGTTTACCACGCGCGTGCGCCCTATGCGGGTCTCTCCTTCGGCCGACTCGTGCACATGCCCGCAGAGCATCAGCGCCGGTTGCTCCTCGTCGATGAACCGGCGTATGGCCTTGCTGCCGGCCGCCTCACCGCCAACAGTCGTCCCCAGCGGCGTTTCCGCGGGAGGCACGTGGGCCGCAAGAACCAAGGGGGACAGGCCCCGGTAGGCTTCGAGGACCACCGCCAGATCCTCGTCGGCAACGTCCCCGGGGGTGTTGAAAGGGGTGGGCGGCGAAAGCCCCACCCCGGCCAGGAACCACCCGCCCCTCATCGCATAGCTGTGGGCGTGCAGGGGTCGGAAGCCGAACTGGGAGCAGACTTGCTCGACCGCTTCGGCGGTCTCGTGGTTTCCGGGCAGCAGGTAGAGCCTGTCCCCCAGCGGCGCCAAGACCTCCGCCATCGTTTCCAGTCCGCGCCCGAAAATCGTCAGGTCCCCAAGGCAAACGTGAAGATCGGCGGGCTCCGCCACGATCTTCTCCAGCAGCCCACGATCCAGATGCGCGTCGGAAAATGCGAACAGATCCACTCACCCTCCCGGATTGCCACCTTCTTGGGCGCACTACACTAGAACAGCAGCCGTTGCCCGTCCGAGGTCAGATCGTATACGCCCCGGCCGGCCCATACCGTCACCCGAAACAGATCCCGGAGCATGCGCGAGGCATCCAGGGCCAGCCTGACCGTGGAAGCCTCGGCGTTGGCCAGAGCGACCGGCACCTCCAACAGCGACAGGTGATAGCGCTCGGCCAGGTGGAACAACTCCACGTCGAACGCGAATCCTTCTATCCGGGACTGGCAGAACAGCAGGCGGGCGGCGTCGGAGCGGAAAGCCTTCAGGCCGCATTGGGTGTCCCGGTACTGACCCAGAAGCAAGGCGCGGCTGGCCAGGTTGAACATTCGTCCCGCCACCTCGCGCATTCTCCCGGACTTGGCCAGCGTGAAGGTGCCGATGTGCTTGCGGCTTCCGACCACCATGTCCCAGCCGTTCTCGGCCTCGGCCAGCAGACCGAGGATCTGCTCGGGCGGGTAGGAGAGATCGGCGTCGGTGAAAGCCACCGTCCGCCCACGGGCAACCAGCATCCCCGCGCGCACCGCGGCCCCCTTGCCGCGATTCTCGGGCAGGGCCAGAACCTGGTCGGCCCCCGCAATGCAGGCCTCGGCGGCCGTGCCATCGTGCGAGCCGTCGTCGACGATGACGACTTCCAGGCCGCCGTTGGCCTCCACGTCGGCCAGGGCCGTGCGAAGCCGCGCCACGGTCTCGATGATCGCGGGACCGCACCGGTAGGCCGGCACAATCACGCTCAATCGCACATTGCCGGGTGCGCTTGAGTGGCCGGTTCGCTCGGCCTGCTCCCGGCGCACCGTCTTGAACAGCCGCTCGCGATAGGAGATCCAGCGAACGATGCCGGCAACGACCAGGGACACCGACTTGGCGACCGCCAAAGGGGCGACCCGGGTGGAGCCCACCAGCGCCACCATGCCCCGGATCACGGCGACATCCACCACTCCCGCAACGAGCGTGGCCCAGGCGAACGTGCCCGGCTCCCTCACCCAACGAAGCTGGGGATCCTGCGCGAAGCTGATGGCCCGGTGGAGGCCGTAGGAGGCGCACGCGGCCAGCGCGATCGAGATAGCATCGGCGACGATCACCGGAAGCCCGACGGCAAGCCTCAGCACGACCAGAAGCCCGAAGTCGAGGCAGGTCACCAGGATGGCGATGACCGCGAAGCGCCGCAACCGGCCCCTCACCGCGCCCTCCGGCCAACCACACGCTTCCATGTCGCTCGGCCGAGCTGAGCGATCCCTCCACCGTCGGTATCGCCGTCCTTCGCAAAGACGACGGGCCGCCTTAGCACGACGGCCAGTGCCAGGACCCCGAGCAGAGTCAATGCCCATCCGGCGATATCTACCGGCGTGTAGCCGTAGTGCAACCTCACATGACGCGCGGTGGGCACGACCACCATGAGATTCGGGGTGACGCGCCAGGGCCCCCGAGCCCCCTGCGCCTTCCAGTTGGGGAAGTAGGAGGCCTTGACCAGAATCGGGACCCCCACCTCGTCGACGTTGAAGGAGATCCAGTCGTCGCCGGAGCGAATGCCGCTCACGTGGGCCGCCGGAGTGGCGCGCAAGGACACCGTCTCGCCGGGGCGCACGCGCACCCAATCGCGCGGCCCGTCCGCGGCAAGAAACGCCCCCGCCGGATCCGCGCTCTCGTAGAGAGGCAGCGCGGCCGCCAGCCAACCTTCCTTTCCCCCCTTCACGCCCGTCAACACGGCCGGCTCGCGCGCAAGCGGCGCCACAAGCTCCGAACCCGCGATCTCGAAGATCTCCCAGGGCCTGGAGGTGGCGACCAGGCGAAGGTCGGGGTTGGAGTGGGCCTGTGCCAGCACCTCCGGTGAGAAGGCAAGGTAGTAGCGAACCCCGAGGAGCTTCAGGTGCTCGATCCCCCGGCTCACATCGAGATTGCTGTACGGCAAGTCACGCTGCGGGCGCGACGGGGACTTGGACAACTCCGACTGGTTGAGGAAATGAAATGGCACACTGGTCGTCGCCTCGAAGTACAGCCCCTCCTGGGACCCGATGCAGCCTCTGGTCCAGTAGGGCAGCAGCATCAGGGCCATGGGCGTGCCGTAGCGATCAAGGCCCCGCTCGTACTCCCACATCGCTCGCCCGCAGGGCAAGCGCCCCATGGTATCCATGAGGGCCCGGTACTCCGGGTAGGCGGGCTTCCGCTCGTAGCCCGAGTAGTTCCACCGCGCCCAACTCGGCACGAAGCTCTGAGTCCCCGGCCGGACCGGGAGCCACCCGGGCAGAGCTTGCAGCGGCCCACCCACCAGCACCAGCGCGGCCGCCAGGGCGACGAGTGGTGTGACCAGCGACGGCCAGACAGCGGGGTGTTCGGGGTCCCGACTGAACATGCCCCCCACCGCCCGGCCAACCTCGGCCACGCCGATGCCGGCGAGGAGGTACAGGCACAGGAACCAGAACGGCAGCAGGCGCGCGTTCCACAACCGTCCTTCAGGCATCATCACGAAGGCAGCGCCCGACACCGCCGCCACGGACAGCATGGTCAAGGCTGCGCGCAGCCTCAGGCCCACGGCCGCGATCGCTCCCGCCACGGCAGGCACGAAGACCCACCAGATGTGCTCGGGGAACAACGCCTTGGAGTAGGTCGTGATCTTCACCCAGCCGAGATCGTTGCCGTAGGGCAGGCGCACAAGGAACGGCAGCGCCCAGAACGCGGTCAGCGCCGCCGCCACCACGCCCGTGACGGCAACGTACCGAAACCGTCGTCGGTCAGGACGCATCAGGAACAGCGCCGCCGCCGCGATCGACGCGAATAATGCCGGCACCAGGTGACACAGCGCGGTCAGCGCCAGCAACACCGCCGCCAGCGCTCGGTGCCGTCCGGTCTCCAAACCTCGTGCCAGCACCCCGAGGAAGACCAGCGCCAGCGACAGCGCAATCGAGAAAGAGAACTCCCCGGCAAGGGTGGAAGCGATGTTGCCTCCGTAAATCGCGAAGGAGGTGTCGAACAGGAACGGCAACGTTGCCACGGCCAGGATCGGAGGTCCCGGGAAACGCAATCCCGACAATCGTCCAAAGGCGTATGCCGCAATCGGCAGCGAGATAACGCCCAGAACGCTGACCAGCTTGAAGGCGATCCCATAGGGAATCGCGAACGACAGCAGCGCTATCAGGAGGCTTGGCAGGGGGAAGTAGAAGACGAACGCGGGAAAGCCGTTCCACCAGTCGGGGGCCCAGCCGGTGATGCGCCCTTTCGGCAGGAGGTGATGGCGAAGGAAGTCGGGGGCCCAAACGTGGGCCCCCATGTCGCCTCCGGAAGGCGTGGTGTTCGCGAAGAGCAGCGAGGGGTGAAGCTGCAAGAAAACAAAGGCCGATGCGCCCGCAACGACCCCGAAGATGACACACGTCCTCAGCCGACGCATGAACCCCCCGCTGTTAGCCAAACCGAGCCCGCCGGACGGCCGACGTCAGCCAGATACTAACCCGCGATCCGCGCGTTGCGTGTGCGGATCGCGGGCAACTTGCATGCGTGCTATGTGAGCACCTGCAGGCGTGCTACGCGCGCGAGCGAGCAGGGCGCTCTCCGAATGCCAGG
>JBBAAN010000079.1:0-10382 GCA_041658225.1 Actinomycetota bacterium | reverse complement strand
AGGGGCGTCACCTGCTCAGACCACCAGCGCGTGACCAGCGTGCCGTTGCCCCCGGCTATCTCCTCCCAACTCAGCAGCGCGTTGGCCCCCGAGAACGTCGGGTCGGCCAGGTCCACGTCGTTGTATATGCACATCGAGTCCCAGCCGTCGTAATAGTCGCCCACTACGGGCGGCTTGCAGCCCGGCTCGTTCGTTGTCCCTGTGTCCAGCGGCGTCCCGCCGGTCACACCTCGCAGGGCGTCGCCCAGCTTGTCACTCGAGTCGACCTGTGCCCCGTCGAACCCGAGGTGAATCCGCGAGTTGCCGAACACCTCGTCGTTCTTGCCGTCTATGGCCACGCCGGAAGGATTGAACATGTTGTAGTAAGTCGAGACCGCCCCCGCGTTGTAGTCCCACTGAGCGTAGATCCCGTCGAGTGGCGGGATCACGTGCACGCGCAGGAAGTACTTGTAGCGGATCTCCTCGCCATAGAAGAGCTCGCGCCGGATGACGTTGGTGCCCGAGTCCGCGCCCCAGGTCTCCCGGATCACACGCACCGGTCCCCAGCGCTCTCCGAGCAGGTTCGAGGAACCTCCCCAGTTGTTGGTCTCCTCCTCGTATCCGCAGCACGGCGTCTGGCCGCCGGGCCGTTGCTGGAAGGCCCGAGCCTTCCACTGATCGACCAGGTCGGGACCGTACTGCCAGTTGGCCGGGTCGCCCCCGAGGCTGTTCGTCGAGCCCTGAGGGGCGACGTGCAGTTCGGTCATCAGCCAGCGGCCGTCGTAACGGAACTCATAGCGAGGCGTCTTGACCCAAGCCGTGTCCTTGGTCCGGTGCCGCTGGTACTTGGCGGAGTCCGTCACGCAGGATCTCGTGGCCGGGTCGTAGTACGGGCCCTTGGGGGCGTTGCCGTAGTTGTCGTAGGAACTCTGGGAGAACAGGAAGGTGTTGGCGTCCTGATCCCGCAGGTAGCGTACGTACCCGTTGCCGGCATTGAAGGCAGGGCGGGGGCCGGCCCCGCCGGCCTTCATTACATATGCGTAGCGGTCCTGGCCGGGCCGGTAGGGGTCGGTCACGGTGATCTCGTAGGCGTCCACAATCCCCGCCGGGAGGTAGGCGTCGGCGGGCGCGCGCTCCCCCGCGTCGCGACCCATGAATACCAGCTCATCGTCGGTGTCGAGCCCGGGCACCGGATCCTTCGCCACCTCGCTTATCGCCTTGGCAAGGCAAGGATCACTCGGATCGGACTCGGTCCAGCGGAACCCTTCTCTGTCGAAGGCGTAGGTGTCGTGCCTGTCCGTCTCCGAGTACATGGCGAAGCCAGAGATGTTGTTGGACAGGTGGTGAGTGAACATCTCGTCCACCTGGAACGGGATCTGCTCGAACCGACCTAGCTGCGCGCTCCACCGGTAGCCCAGCAGCCCGCCAACCGGCGCGCCCTGTTGGGGCGCTCCTGCCTGTGAAAGCACCGCCTGGGTCGAGGCGTCGGGATCCTCGAACTGGTTATGGGTGCATGCGCCGTCGGGGGTGAGGGGGCTGTCGCCGAACTGATCGTTACCCAGGCACTGCAGTCCTTCAACCGAGGGCGCCTTGATCCCGATATCACCCGGGGCAGCCCACGTCGGGAAGCTAGAGCCCTTCAGGACAACCGGCTCGCTCTCCCGCGCGGGCGCGATGGGCAGGGCGGCATCCGCGGATGCGACCCGGGTCACCGACGAGGAAGCTTCGCCGCCGGCCAGGACGGCCGCGCGGGCGGCCCTCGGCAATCCGCCGGCCCCCACTGTCAGGCCAATGGCCAAGATGGCCGCACCGGCTGCCCTAAGAGCGTGTCTCATCCCCCTGGCTCCTCTCACCGTAGTGCCCAGCGACCCAACTGGCCCTGGTTCGACAGGGCCGGACTCGCCCGCAAGCGTCCTCGCCCGAAGAGAGCGACTCGAGGAGTGCGAACGCCGGCGCGTTACTGTCACATTCGCCGCCGGTCGCCGAAGTCCTCCCGGGGGATCACCAACTGTTCGGACGGCCCGGCGCCCATCGGGCGGGGTCGGCGAAGCTGCCTGCGGGGAACCAACTGCCTCCCGCGGAGCATCCGGCCAGCCGCGTGTGTTCACCGGGGTCCCGCCCGGGAGTACCATCAGCCGGAGCAGCGGCGTGGGGGGCTCCGATGCGGTGGCATCTCGCGGCCACATCTCGCGGTGGCATCCGGGTGGGTCGTCTCCCCAGCCGAGGCAGAGCAGCCTCGCGCCAAAACTGAAGGAGGGCTCCCACGTGACCAACCCTCATCCCCGTCGCCCCATGTTGGCCGTGGTCGCTGTCATCCTCCTTGCCGCCACGATCGCCCCCCTGCCTTTGGCGGGCGCCGCCGCGCAGGGCCCGCCACCGCAGAACTTCAAGGCGATCACCATCGACACCGCCGGTCAGTCCGGCTTCGTGCGCGCCGACCAGATAGCCACCGGAGCCTACGACCCACACCTTACCGACCAGCTCCCCCTCTACGAGAAGCTGCAATACAAGCCGGGGGGCTTCCACGCCTCCGGCACCCCCCAGACTCCGAAAGAAGGCGTCCGCATCTACCGCGACGCATTCGGGGTCCCCTCCATCTACGGCACCGACCTTGCCGCCACCTGGTGGGGCGCCGGTTACGCCCTGGCCCAGGACCGGCTGTTCCAGATGGACCTGTTCCGCCGAGCGGCCACGGGACGGCTTTCGGAGATCCTGGGTGAGGACATGCTCGCCGACGACCAGGTCCAGCGGCAGTCCTTCTACACGACGGCCGAGCTGACGGCCATGTACCAGTCGCTCGATCCGGACGAGAAGACCATCCTGGACTCCTACCGCGACGGCGTGAACACCTATCTGCAAGAGGCGCTCACCGATCCCACGAAGACCCCCGGGGAGTTCGCGGCCCTGGCCGATGTCCCCGCGGACTGGACGGTCGAGGACTCGATCGCGATCGGGATCCTGATCGCTCGCTCGGTGGCTTCGGAGGGGGGCCAGGAACTGGCCAACTCCAAGATCCTGCTGGACCTGGTCGCCAAGTATGGGGAGGGAGCCGGCAAGGCGGCCTTCAACGACGTCCTCTGGCCCAACGACCGCTCCGCACCCGCCAGCGTTCCGCCCGACGAGGGCCCCTATACCAATCTCCCGCCCGGCTACGAACCCGCCGCCGCCCTGTCGCGCAGCCTGGCCTTCGCGCGAACACTGCCCGCCTCCGCCGAGCGCGCCTCCGAACTGCTTGCGGCCCAACAACTTCGACGGGCGGAGCTGGTCCGCAAACTGGGGCTTCCTCGCGGAGGCTCCAGCATGTGGGTGGTATCCCCCAACCGCTCCGGCAATGGGCACACCTTCCTCTTCAATGGGCCCCAGGTCGGCTACAACGTGCCGGGCCTTCTCACCGAGTTTGAGGTCCACGGCGGCGGATTCGACACCCGCGGAACGACCGTCGTGGGCGCGCCGGTGGTGGGCATCGGCTACAACGCCCACGCCGCCTGGGGAGTCACCACGGGAGTGTCGGACACCATCGACATCTACGTCGAGAAACTCGCCGGGGACGCCAAGCACTACACCTTCAACGGCGAGACCAAGGCCATGGATTGCCGGACGGAGACCTATTTGGTGCGTCCGGCGCCGACCAGCCCGAGCGCCCCCAACTACGTCGAGCAAGAGGTGTGCCGCACCGTCCACGGCTTCGTGATCGCCGTGGACTCCACGGCTGGAGTCGCCTACTCCAAGCGCATGGCCATGTGGGGCCAGGAGTTCCCCACAATCCGGGGGCTCTGGATGCTGAACAAGGCGCGGGACATCGACGACTACAAGCGGGCGATGGCGACCGTGACCTGGAATGAGAACTGCATGTTCGCCGACGACAAGGGCAACATCGCCTACTGGCACCCCGGCAAGTTCCCCATCAGATCCCCGCTGTGGGATCTGCGCCTGCCCATCCCTGGTACGGGGGAAGCGGAGTGGCAGGGGTTCAAGCCGATCGAGACGATGCCCCACTCCATCAACCCCAAGCGAGGGTGGCTGGCCAACTGGAACAACAAGCCGTCCGTTGACTGGTGGTCGGGGGACTCACATTTCTCCGACATCCCCTACGGGCAGGCCAGCCGCTCCACTCCGTTGATGGCGGCGGTGGAGAGCTTGAGGCCTTCTTCCCCCGAGACCCTCACTGCCCCCGAGCGGGTCGCCGGCCTCACCGACCTGCGAATCGCCCACTTCCGCAAGTTCCTGGCCGAGGCACTGGATCACACAACCGAGGCGACCGAGCAGAAGGCTCTGCGGGAAATCCTGGCCTGGGACGGCCACCACACCGACGAGAACAACGACGGGAAGGCCGACTCCGCGGGCCTTGCGATATTCGACCGCTGGGTCTTCGACACGACCAAGCTCGTCGTTGGACCTGTCCTGGGCAAGTCCCTGGGTCAGTTCGGCCCGGACTCGGGCCCCTTCGGCGTGGTTGACGGGCACCGCTTCGAGCCCACCCCCGCCCAGAACGTGCTTCTGCGGGCGTTCCAGGGCGCCGAGGCCCCCCTGCCCCAGTCGCGCAACTGGCTCGAGGGCAAGCCGAGGTGGGAAGTCGCGCTCGCCGGCCTTCGCCAGGCGATCGGAGAACTGGCCCAGGAGTTCAAGTCGCAGGACCCCGCGTCCTGGGTCGCCACGAAGTTCCTGAGCAGCGTGGAAGCGCAGGGGGCCGGACCCTCCCCCACCATCGCGTTCCACGACCGGGGTTCCTATATCCACGCGGTCGAGCTGCTGGGGCCACCCACCGTCCAAGCCCAGGCATCACCCAAGCTTCCGGCTACCGGCGGCGGACCCCTTGCGGGATCAGCGGTCTTCTTGGCGCTGGCCGCGCTTGGCTTCAGGCGTGCGTCGGCTCGCCGCGAGAGTCGGCAGGGACAAGCCCACTGAGGATCGAACTAGTAGTCGAGGCTCGTGCCGGCACTTGCCGTAGGAGTGGCGCTTCGGCTCGCCTTGGGGGCCCCGGCGAGCCCGATGGCGCGACCTGTACTTCGGACTCGTGGTTGACCTGATATCGGGAGAGTGATCATGGCATTGACGCTTGGGATGGCTCCAGGCCACCAGAAGACCTCGAAGCCGGCTTCACGGCGGCTCCGCCCACGGCTCCCCGCCCGGGCCTCGACGGGGGGAATCCTGGCGGCCGTCCTCTCCATTCTGACCCTGCCGGTGCTCCCCGCTCGCGCCATTCCGCCGGCAACCTCCGCAGGTCCCGCGGCGTCGGCGCCCGCACCGAATGCGGACGCGGTCCTGAGCCCGGCCCAGCCAGAACAACCGGAATCCGAGGACGAAACGAGCGCCCCGTCGCGGCTGACAGTGCGACGGGTGCCGGGGAAGGACTGGTGGGGACACCCCACGGGGATCTTCCGGGAGGCGACATACGACCGGGGAGAGTGGATCTACTCCAACGGCATCTTCCAGGCGCAGGGCGCCAATGCCGACGGGCTGCACCGGGACGAGTACTTCGCCGCCGTGAACCCCGTTCCCGAGGACGCCTTTCCGGCGGTTCCGCCGCAGGGGGATCTATACCGCGCGGCGACCTACGACCTGTTCGGCACGCACAGATGGACACACAACGGCGACTACCAACTGCCCACCGACAAGACCCAGTGGCCGGACTTCACGGCGGACCTCGCGGTCTTGAGGCTCTCGGCCGATCACGCAAACCTGTTCATGCGCTTGGAGTTCACGTCCATGCCGAGGCCGGATGCCCAGATCGCCACAATCGCCTTCACGCACGCCGGGGACAAAATGGACGCCAAGCCCTGGCCTGCCAACGCGGGAGTAAAGAGCCCCTGGCAAACGGCGGTGACCCTATGGGGGACGGGAGGGCAAGTCGACACGGCCGGCGGGACCAAACCCTTGAAAGAGATCGGGGGGGAGGTGAGCACTCCCTCAAGCCGGGGGTCCTACCTGGTGGACGCGCGGGTGCCTCTCCGCCTGCTGCCGCCCTCGCCCTGGGTGCTGAGAGGTGGCAGCGGCCTGAACGACCCGGCCTCGCCGGGCAAGTACTGGACCGTGCCGGCCGGCCCCGCCACGCAAACCACGCCGGGCACCGGGTCGCCGACCGCACCGGGAAGCAACGTCTGGGATCTGCTTTTCGCAAAGGACGACCCCTGGACCTTCGACGAGCGTCGCCAGGCAGACGACCTGGCGGCTGGAGACGTCACGGGTGATTTCGAGACCGTAGACCTCGCCCTGCTGCGCTCGTGGGCCTCAAAGCCCGCCGCCGTGCGCACGGGCGACCTCTCGAGGTTCTTCTCCAGCCGCCTGTTCTCCGGAGACGGCATCAAACGCGGCTACGCGGGCATAAGCCCATTTGCGCCCCCCGGTTACGGGCCGCCTTTGCCCGACCCCGGCGTGAACGTGAACTACTTCTACACCGGCCGCCTGCAGCCCTACTACATGCACGTGCCCGCCGCGTATGCCGCAAGCGACAAGGCTTTCCCGCTCATCGTCTACCTGCACGGCTTCACGGGGCTTCCCGACGAGCCCTTCCACAACCCACTCGGACTGGTCAAGAAGGCCGACGAGGAAGGGTACCTGTTCGCGTCCGCGCTCGGCAGAGGCGACTACTTCTACCGCGGCGAGGGCGACGTGGACGTCCAGGAGGTCTTGGCCGACGTCAAGGTCCACTACCGGGTGGACCCCGACCGCGTCTACTTGATGGGCCACTCGATGGGTGGCTACGGAACCAACAACATGGGTACTCACCACCCCGACCTTTTCGCCGCCATCGCGCCCGCCCAGGGCACCGACTCGATCGCGCTGCATGCCAACTTGCGGAACCTCCCGTGGCTGGAGATGACTTCGGATGAGGATCTCGACGGGATGGCTCAAAGCGCCAATTCCATGTACTCGGAGCTGTCGGCCCACGGCTACGATGCGACCCTCATCGAGTACCGGATGAAGATCCACGAGTACTCATCCATATACGACACCCTGCCCAGGCTGTTTCGCTTCTTCGCCTCCCACCGGCGAAACCTCAACCCCGCCATCGTGACCTACGAGAAGCTGCCGGGTGAGGACCGGCCCGACCTCCCAGTGGCCTACGACAGACTGGTCTACGACGGCGCGTACTGGGTATCGCGGATGTGCACAGCCGCCGGGCCTGGCGAGTATGGGTCGTCTGTCGAGGCAGAGTCCTTCGGCATCCCCCACACCCCCCTCGACCCGCCGAAAGCGACTCGCACCGACGAGTCGGTCGACGAAGGTGGTCCCAGCGGCCGCACAGCGGCCCAGCTCAAACAGACGGTTCCCGCCTACGGTCACGCCGCCCCGGCCGAGAACCGGGCCAGGTTGTCCATGGTCGCCCTGGCCGCCGTGACACTGGACCTCGGTCGCATGGGCCTCTACGTCTCGCGGAAGCTGGTCCTCGACACGACCAATCGCGGCGTGGAGAGTTCCGGCGGCGACAAGACCACACGAACGACCCTGGAGCCTGGAGTCGCAGACAGGGCTACCGGCGAGTTCCGCGTGTCGGTCGACGGAAACCCAGCCGCGTCGATCAAGGCAACCGGGGGGAACCTGCAGATAGACGTTCCCTTGGGGACCCATCAACTCACCATAGAGCCGATGCCGGCCGTTCTGGGCTCGACCGCCGGATCGACTCTGCCCGCGACCGGAAGCACACCGATCGGCCTGGGCGTCGCCTTGGCCGGCTGCGCCGCTCTGTTGTGGAAGTTGCGTGGAACGCGTGGGCCAGGCGGGGTGGCGCGTCTCGTGGGCCTGAGATGACGCGCCGCTATTGCTCAGCGCGGAGGAAGTCGAGGACCACCTTCTTGAACGCCGCGTCGGGCCTGCGGGATGCGGGAGGCGATGGATGAATCCGTTGTTCGGTGGCTCGACCGGCCACGACAAAACCGTTCTCGGCGCGGCCGCTCCCGGCGGGCGTTCCTCTTCGCTCGGCAGACTGTCCCCTCTTGTGGACAAGCGTCTTGCCCACATGCGGAAGAAGGACGTCGTTGCCCGCATCTGGGCCAAGGACCACACGGTCTGGAAGCCGGAGCCCACCGAGATCATCGATCGCCTGGGATGGCTGACGGTGGCCGAAGACATGGCCGAGCGGATGGGCGAGATCGAGGACTTCACGGCGCAGGTGGCCTCTGAGGGCTTCACCCGTGCCGTGCTGCTGGGCATGGGCGGATCCAGCCTCGCCCCCGAGGTGCTGCGCGAAAGCCTCGGGGTCGCCCCCGGGGCGTTGGAGCTTTCCGTCCTGGACACCACCCACCCGGACGCCATCGCGACCCTGGAGAAGTCGTTGGATCTCGGGCGCACGCTGTTCATCGTGGCCAGCAAGTCGGGAGGCACGATCGAGACCCTGTCCCACCTCGCCCACTTCCACGCCAAGACCGGGCGCGGAGCGCAGTTCGCGGCGATAACCGACTCGGGCAGCCCCTTGGAAACCCTGTCCCGCTCGCACGGTTTCCGTCACGTCTTCCTCAACCCTTCCGACATCGGCGGGCGCTTCTCAGCGATGTCGCTGTTCGGCTTGGTGCCTGCCTCACTGATCGGAGCCGACCTGGGGGCGCTGCTCCACTCCGCTCGCAAGATGGCCACGGCCTGCAACCGTGGCATGTCCGGAGAGCAGAACCCCGGAGAGTGGATGGGCGTCGTGATGGGCCAGGCGGCTCGAGCCGGTTGTGACAAGCTGACCCTTCTGCTGAACGGGAAGACCTCCAGCTTCGGAGCCTGGATCGAACAACTCGTCGCCGAGTCCACCGGTAAGGAGGGCAAAGGAATCCTGCCGGTCATCGGAGAGGATCTCGGAGGTGTCGAGGCGTACAGGAAGGACCGGCTGTTTGTGGCGGTCGGCGAACATCCGGGCCTGGATGCGCTGGAGGAAGCCGGGCATCCGATCGTTCGCCTGTTCGACGGCGGGCCGGCCTCGCTCGGCGGGGAATTCTTCCGCTGGGAGTTCGCCACCGCGGTGGCCGGCGCCTTGCTGGGCGTCAATCCCTTCGACCAGCCCAATGTCGCGGAAGCCAAGGATGCGACCAGGCGTGCGCTGGATTCCGAGCGGGCGCCCGCGCCCGCTTTCGACGAGCTGGGCCCGCTGCTCGACACCCTGCAGGTGGGCGACTACGTGGCGGTCCCGGCCTACCTCGACCCCACGCCGGAAACCAAAGCCGCTCTCCAGCGAGCGCGCCTGGCCATTCGCGACCGGTTCAAGGTCGCGACCACCATCGGGTTCGGACCGCGATTCCTTCACTCCACCGGTCAGTTCCACAAGGGCGGGCCGAACAAGGGGGTGTTCATCCAAGTAGTGGACTCGGCGCGCAAGAACGATGTTGCGATCCCGGGCCGGACCTACACCTTCGGGGACTTGATAGATGCCCAGGCCGTCGGCGACTTGCAGGCCCTTAGAACCCACGGACGAGGAGCCGTGCGAGTACACCTTCAGCAGTTGGCGCAGGTCGACCAGGAGCAAGCATCGAACGAGCGCTCGGGTCGCGCACGGGTCCGAGCACAGCGGGGAGACGGGCATGCGAATCGGAATGGTGGGGGAGCAAGGAGCATTCGTTGAGCCGCATCATCGACATCTCGCTGGGACTCGGGCCGGACCTTCTCCCGTGGCCGGGAGATCCGCCCGTCGAAGTGCTTCCGCTGTGCCGCATCGCCGATGGCGGGCCGGCCAACGTCTCGCAGATCAGACTGACCACACACACGGGAACACATGTGGACCCTCCCGCGCACTTCATCGAGGGCGCTCCCACCGTGGACGAGCTCGCTCTTGACGCTCTGGTCGGCGAAGCTTTCGTGGCGGACCTCGCCACGACCCCGGGACTCATAGGGGCCGAAGACCTCGATGCCGCCTCGATCCCTAGAGAAACGAGGCGACTGCTCCTCAAGACACCGAACTCGGCGATCTGGCGGGATGCCGGGCCGCATTTCCCGAAGTCCTACGCGTCCCTCTCACCCGAAGGGGCACAGTGGGTCATCGAACGGGGCATTCGTTTGCTGGGAACGGACTTCCTGTCGATCGAGATGCAGGGGACACCCGGACACCCCACGCACCACGCCCTGCTCGAGGCGGGGGTCGTGATCGTGGAAGGCCTCGACCTGTATGGAGTCACGCCCGGCGCCTACACGCTGGCCTGCCTGCCCCTGAAGGTCCTGGACGGCGACGGCGCCCCAGCCCGCGCGGTGCTCATCGACGACCAGAGCAAGGCCTGATGCCGCAGGTGGTCGCCGCTGGAAGCGGCCGTACCCGGCGTACAGATCCATGGGGTCAGCGCCGGCCACAAGCTCCTCTCAGCGGAAACTTCTAGGCCAAAGGGCCTAGATGCCGCCTCGACCTTCGGCCTTCCATGCTCCGCTTCACATGCGGTATTCTCAGCCATCACCGGACGACTGTCGGGAGGTAAACCATGGAGTTTGGGCTGTCCGAA
>JBBAAN010000078.1:0-10492 GCA_041658225.1 Actinomycetota bacterium | reverse complement strand
TGGTCAAGTGAAGGGCCGCAGTCCGTTCGCCATACGGCCCGCCCACCCGACTTCGTCCCCAATCGCGGCACTCCAGCACGCGTTCGTCAGCGTGCCGCCGAAGCGTTCGACGCGGCCTTTCTGGTGGACAAGCACAGCGGTCGCGCCATTCGCGTGACGGAATCCCTCCTGAGCATGCACAGTCTGTGCCCGCCCGAAGCGGCCGCGGCCGAGCTTCCCATGAGGACTCAGGGATGGTGTGTGTACCCGGCTCGGCAAGTGACCCTCAGCGTGGTCAACGGTTTGTTTCCGGTGTGGGGTGATCCTCGAGGACGGCGACCGCGCGTGTGCCCACGCTCTCGCCGAACAGGTCTTGAACTCGAGAAGATCATAATCCAGGGCCAGGATCTGCTCCAGCCTCTGCAGGACACCAGTATGAGCGCTTCCGTGATCAGCCTCAACGAGATGCAGGCACGGGTGTAGGGATGGTGCATCTTGGGGCGAGCGTGCCGGGGAGGTTGGTTGTCGGCCCTTGCGATCGATCCACACACGCCGGCCAGCATTCCTAATCTCCGCCTTCCATCCCATTCCCTGCGGTCCCTGGTTCTGGCATTCTGCGCTTATCGGAATCTGTTTGGGGCACCAAGATTGACCCGGAGAGGGGTCTTGAGGCGCCACCGCGGACCTCACGGCTACGAGCCTTTGGCTGACGCGATAGTTGTCAAGAGAGCCAATCCGTAAGGTCCAGGGTAGGGGTTCCGACCGAGTCAGTTCACATCCGTGAGGTCGAGGGCCGTTCGCCCTCGGAGACCCCTTGAGCGAAGCGAAAGGGGCGGCGGGCGCCGGCTCGAACGGGGTTCGAGCCCCCCGCGCCCACACTCCCAGATCCCGTTCAATGCCAGGCCTCCCGTGCGCGGGGGGCCGGTTCGTTTCCAACGGAGTGCCCCTGTAGCGAAGCGCAGGAGGCAGCGCCCACCAGATCGACACCCCTGTCCTCATGGTTAGCCCGCAGAGGGAACCGTGAGGACGATTTTCTTAGCGAGGATTTCGCCCGCGCCGACCGCGGACCTTACGGGTAGAGGCCGTGGGTTCCGCTCTCGCCGAACCTGATGAGACCCCTAGAGTGAGCGTCTGCCTCTGTCCTTATGGGTAGCTCGCCGTTTCAACGCTGAGCTCCACGATCGGAGGCCCGGTCTTGTACGTCAGACTCTGCCATCCCGAATTGTCAAGCGGGGGATTGGTGCCGGCCTTCGTCAATGCTGGAGATTCGCCCTTGGTCTTCGCGTGTTCTGGTAGCCAAAGGTCCGCAAGACCCCAGGACGCGGGTTCAAGTCCCGCCGTCGCCTCCTGGATGTAGACGAAACCCGGCTCCAAGGCGCCGCCTTGCCATATCGTGCGACTGCCGATCCTTGGCAGGAGGCGCATGCACCGACGGAGCGGTTATCGCAACACCCGAACCGACACCCGACGGGAACGGGTGGTCGACAGTAGTCTGAGATCCCCCTTCCGCTTGCCGCCTGCTCCGAATGGCGAAGCCCCCCAGCCCACGCGGCCTCGGATAAACCGGGGACCCGAACTGGGCGAATCTTGTCGGTCTCCTCCCGCGGATGCCAATCACGACTCCCATCAATGAATGGCCGACTCTTGCCTTTCGGATTAAGATGAGCCAAGATGGTCAATATGACGGGCACTTCACGGCGCGCACCCTTGAGGCCAGGGCCCACGAATGCGTGGCCGATCCCTGAAGGTTTCGTCAACCGGCAAGACGTGGAGGCCGCCGAAGGAGGGGAACCATGATTGGACCTAGCGCTCTTCTGCGCCAGCGGGTGGACCGCCTCCGCTGGATTCTCCCGCTTGGCCTCGCGCTCGCTTCCTCCCTCTACCAGTTGGGACCTGCAACCTGGGTCCATGATCGGGTATCCCATGCATCCCATTACGGGGTCGAAATCATCTTCTACGGCCTGGTCGGACCGATCGCCGTCTTCTGGGCCGTAGGGCGTGTGCGCGGCTGGCTGGAGGACCGAGAGCGCCTCGAGCGGCAGGCACGCGCAAGCGAACGCAGGCTGGCGGCGATCTCGGCGGCGTCCGCCGACGCCATCCTCAGCGTCGATCCCCACGGGATGATCGAGTCGTGGAACCGGGGAGCCGAACTCATCCTCGGATACGGAGGAGAGGCGGCCAAAGGAAAACCGCTCGTCGACCTGCTCAGCGGGCCTGAGTCTGCAAGCGTCGAGGTTCAGTGGCTCCTCGGGCAAGTAGTCGAAGCAGGGTTCGTGCGCGGGCATGAGACCTCCTGCCGGGACGCTTCCGGACGGGAGGTCTTGGTCGACCTTACGGCCACGCAACTGGCGGACGAGCATGGGAAGCCGCTCGGAATCTCGATCATTCTGCGCGATATCAGCGAGCGGAAGCGGCGCGAACTGGAGATCCGCCGGTTGAACACAAGCCTGAACACGGAAGTGACCGCGCGGACTGCCGAACTCGCCGCCAAAGTCGACGAGTTGGCGCACGCCAACGCGGGACTCGAGAAGCTAGACCGCATGCGGACCGAATTCGTGTCACTCGTCTCGCACCAGCTGCGTGCGCCGCTGACAAACATGCTGGGCGCGCTTTCGCGCATCGAGGCGAGCTGCAACACTCGGAACGACACCTGCACGCGCATGATGGGAGTGTTCGCTCAGCAGGTCGGACGGCTCGATCGGCTCGTGCGCGATGTCCTCAACGCCGCCCGAATCGAAGCGGGCGATCTCCATCTCCAGACCGAGCCGTTCTCCGTCCTGCCCGTCGTGCGCCAGGTGGTCCAGCAAGTCCAGGCCGGCGCCGCCGACCGGGCATTTCACTTGCCGACAAAGCCGGGCTTGCCCATGGCACTCGCCGACCGCGATCGGGTGGTGGAGGTCCTCGCCAATCTCCTGGACAACGCCATGAAGTATTCGCCGCCCGGACAGCCCGTCGCCCTGGATGTCCGCGCCGACGACAAGGAGGTCATCCTTTCGGTGCGCGATTGGGGTCCGGGCCTGCCGCCCGACGATCTGCAACGCGTCTTCTATAAGTTCTACCGGGCCGATAACGGCGACGCGCAGGCCGCGTATGGCTATGGCCTGGGTCTGTACGTCTGTCAGCGCCTCGTGGCGGCGATGGGCGGGCGCGTCTGGGCGGAGAACGCCGAGGATGGTGGCGCCGTGTTCTCCTTCAGCCTGCCCGTGGCCGCATGACGATCCCCGGCCGCACCATCCTGCTCGTCGACGACGACGCCACATTGTTGGATCTCCTCGGGGAGCATCTGGAAGTATCTGGGTATGCCGTCGTGACCGCCCAGGACGGGCCGGCGGGTTTGAGCATGGCGACGGAGGCGTCGCCGGATCTGGTGGTCCTGGATGTCATGATGCCCGGGATGGCCGGTTGGGACGTGTGCGAGCGCCTGCGAGCTAGATCCCAGGTCCCCATCATTCTGCTGACCGCCAAAGGCGAGGAGGTCGACAAGCTTCGTGGCTTTCGTCTCGGGGTCGATGATTTCGTGACGAAACCCTTCTCCTTCGCCGAGCTCACGGCGCGAATCGGGGCCGTCCTGGCGCGCGGCACGGTCAGGACAGTCAGCCATTCCCTGCAGTCCGGGGACCTCCGGATCGATTTCGACCATCGCCGGGTCACCCTCGGAGGCAGCGTCGTGGATCTGACCCCGACGGAGTACAAGCTTCTGGAAGCCCTGGCCCGTCACCCCCATCGGACCCTGCCGGTGGAGGCGCTGCTCGAGCAAGTCTGGGGTTCCCCCTACGCCGGCGAACTCGAGCACGTCAAGCATTACATTTGGACTCTGCGGAAGAAAATCGAAGCCGACCCCGGGGATCCCAGGCACCTTCTGACGGAACGGGGGTTCGGCTACCGCTTCGAGTAGCCCTCCCCGGCCGTTCGACCCCGACCCTCTCCCAACCTCGGCTAGACCCAATCTACACCTTCGGCCTGTACCGTCGGAGGTGGTGTTCTTATGACGGAGGCCCGCTTCCGCGTCCGCGTGCCGGACCTCTCCTTTTACCAGGAGACGGTCGCCTGCCAGTCGGCCTGCCCGGTCCGAACGGACGGCCGCGCCTATGTCACAGCCATCGCACGAGGGGAGTACGAGCGCGCCTACCTGATCGCGCGCGAGACGAACCCCTTCGCCTCGACCTGCGGTTGGGTGTGCGGAGCGCCATGTGAGGCCGCGTGCCGGCGCGGCAAGATCGACGCGCCCATCGCCATCCGCGCCCTGAAGCGATTCGTCAACGATCGCTACGGGGTCTACCTCGGCGAGGCCGGCGAGGCGCGCCAACCCCCCGCCTGGCCCGGTTATGCCGGCCCAACGAACGCATTCGACCTGGGAAACACAACCTTCCCCACCAGCCGGAGCGGCCTGGTCGGAGCACGCCAGCGAAGTCCACGCACCGGAAAACGCATTGCCATCGTCGGTTCGGGCCCGGCCGGCATCTCGTGCGCCCATGACCTGGCTCTGCAGGGGCACGACGTCACCATCTTCGAGGCCGCGCCTGAGGCCGGTGGCATGCTTCGCCTGGGCGTCCCCGTGTACCGTCTACCACGAGAGATCATCGACCTCGAAATCCAGGCGATCTTGGCCCTGGGGCCCCAGCTCAGGCTGGGGCAAGCCCTCGGCCGCGACTTCCACCTGGCTGATCTCCGCTCGGACTTCGATGCCGTGTTCCTCGCGATCGGGACCTACCAGAGCCGCAGCCTTCACATCGAAGGGGAACAGTCGGATGGCGTGCTGCGCGCCATCGATTTCCTGATCAACGTCAATCTGCACGGCTACAACCTGGACCTGGGACGGCACATCCTCGTTGTGGGGGGTGGGAACGTGGCCATGGACGTCGCCCGCACCGCCGCCCGCCTCGGCCAGCCCACACAGTCGGGCGGCGATCTCGAGGTTGCCCTTGACGTAGCCCGCGCAGCCCGACGCCTGGGGACAACCCAGGAGGTCGACTGCCTTGTGATCGAGGATCGAACAGAAATGCTCGCCGATCCCCTGGAGGTGGCCGAGGCCGAGGCCGAGGGGATCCGCATTCACAACCACTTCGCGCCGAAGCGCATCGTGAGACATGGCCGGGCCCACGGCGTGGAAACGCTCGACGTTGCGCGCGCGTTCGACGAGCATGGACGCTTCAACCCACAGCTCATCCCGGGGACAGAGCGCGTGTGGCCTTGCGACAGTGTGATCGTATCCATCGGTCAGACAGGGGCTTTGGAGTGGATTCAGCCTGAGGACGGCGTCCGTGCCACGCCACGCGGGACCGTGGAGGTCGATTCGGTGACGCTGGCCACCTCCGCACCCGGAGTCTTCGCCGGGGGGGATATTGCCTTCGGACCAAGGCTGATCATCAACGCCGTTGCCGATGGACAGACGGCCGCCCGCGGAATTCACGCCTACCTGCAGGGCGCACAGCCGCGGCTCGTTCGGCGCGGGTTCTTCACCCCCATTCCGCGGCACTCGTATTCGACGCAGGGTCCGATGCGCGGCTTCTTGCGCCTCGGCCGCCAGCCTCCGCCGAACCTTCCCATCGAGCGGCGCGTCGGGGTGGCACATGTCGATCTGGGCTATGACGAGGCGACGGCCCGCGAGCAAGGCGCACGCTGCCTGGTCTGCTCGCTGAACCCCATCTTCGATGGGGACCTGTGCATTCTGTGCAACGGCTGTGTGGATGTGTGTCCTACGGACTGCCTCAAGCTGGTGCCCGTGGGCGACATCGCGGGCGATGAGACCGTGGTGACCATTGTCAGACAGCATGGGGCGCGCACGGCGATGCTCCTGGATCCCGTGCGTTGTATCCGCTGCGGGTTGTGTGCGGCACGATGCCCGACGGAAGCCGTCCGCATGGAGTCGCTCCGGTTCACGGAAGAGCTGTCGTTCGCGAGGCGCGGCGGCGACGCGTGATCCCTGCGGGGAGGAGGACTGCTGACCGAAACCCTGTCATCGACGTCTCACCCGCTCTCGCTGATGCCATCCGAGGCGAATCAACCGATCCACATCGATCGCTTTGCCAGGCGCGCCGGCGGACTTGCTGATCCCGCCCTGGCCCCACGAGGAGGAGAATGCATGTTTACCTGGAGATCACTCACCTGGGTATTGAGGCCGGTCCTGCTGCTTGGCCTGGGCTTGTTCCTTGTCGCCTGTGCTCAGGCGGCGACTCCCGTCGCGCCGACAGCGCCGCCCACCGAGGCCGCCCTGCCCGAGGCGACCTCACCGCCTGAGCCGGCCGGCGACCCGGTCCGAGGCGGTCTGCTGTACGACGCGTGGTGGGAAGCCATCGGGGTGGAAGTGCCCGAAGGCGATCAGCCCCTGTGGGCGACTCAGACTTCGAACACGCGCTCCGGCGCCGACACCTGGCGCTGCAAGGAGTGCCACGGCTGGGACTACAAGGGCGCCGACGGCGTCTACGGAACCGGATCTCACTTCACGGGGTTCCCCGGCATCCTCGGGGTGCGGGATCTCCCCACCGTCGAAGTCGTGGCGATTCTCCAGGGAAGCACGAATCCCGATCACGATTTTTCCGCCGTGATGGATGCCCAGGCGCTGACAGACCTCGGCCTGTTCATCACCCAGACGCTGATCGATGACGTGGTCCTGGTCAACGCCGACGGGTCTTCCCGAGGCGAGGCGAGTGCAGGCGAGGACCGCTACGGAGAAGTCTGCACCTACTGCCACGGCCCGGACGGCAACGCCATCAACTTCGCCAGCTTGGAGGAACCGGAGTTCCTCGGCCATGTCGCGGCGGACAACCCGTGGGAGTTTGTGCACAAGGTGCGCTTCGGTCAGCCGGGCTGGCCCATGCCGTCCGGGATCAGCAACGAATGGACCGAAGAGGACTTTGCCAACGTGCTCGCCTATGCCCAGACTTTCCCCACCACCACGGCTGTCTCCGGGGGCGGCCCGCTGTACGACATGTGGTGGGAGGCCATCGGCGCCGAGGCGCCCGAGGGGGATCAGCCTCTGTGGGCGACGCAAACAACCAACACGCGCTCCGGTGGAGATACCTGGCGGTGCAAGGAGTGCCACGGCTGGGACTACAAGGGGCCCCAGGGCGCATACGGATCCGGATCGCATTTCACCGGCTTCCCCGGGGTCTTGGCCGCGGCCGGTCTCTCCCCCGAGGAGCTCACAGGGTGGTTGATGGGCGGCCAGAACCCGGATCACGACTTCTCTCCCTATCTCAATGAGACCCAGGTGGCGGCCTTGGTCGCCTTCCTGCGGGAAGAGACCTCCGACAGCGCGCCGTACATCAACCCAGACGGCACGGCAATCGGGGATCCGGCTCGCGGCAAGGTGAAGTTCGAGCGGACATGCGCCGCGTGCCATGGCCTCGACGGGAAGGAGATCAACTTCGGATCCGCCGAGGAGCCGGAGTACGTTGGAACAGTCGCCGTCGACAACCCGTGGGAGTTCATCCACAAGGACGCCTTTGGTCACCCTGGCGTGCCGATGCCAGCCGGGCAGGCGCTGGGCTACACGCTCGAGGATCTGGCCAACCTGCTGGCGTACGCCCAGACGCTGCCGACGAAATAGCATCGGGTCGCGTCGAACTTACCGGATCGGCCTGCACCCCTCCCTTCCCAGGCCTGGGTCATTGACCTAGGCCTGGGAGCGAGGGGACGGAGGAAACGGATGAAGCGCGTCGCTTGGGCGGAATGGCTTTTCGGATCGCGGGTCTGGCGATCCTTCTTCCGCCACGGTTGGCCGGACAATCCGCTCGACCGCTCGCTGGCAATGACCAGCAACGTCTTCCTTCACCTCCATCCGGTCAAGGTAAGCCGGAGAAGCCTGCGCTGGTCCTACTCGTTTGGGCTTGGCATCATGGCCGCCATGCTTTTCGGCGTCCTTGTGTTTACCGGCGTGCTGCTGATGTTCTACTACATCCCTTCCGTCGAGCGTGCTTACCCGACGATGAAGCAGCTCCAGCTCTCCGTCCCGTTAGGACAATTCACGCGCAACATGCACCGCTGGTCGGCGCACGCCATGGTGCTCATCGTCATCCTACACATGGCGCGCGTGTTTTACACCGGGGCCTACAAGCCGCCAAGGGAGTTCAACTGGTTGGTCGGCGTGGGACTGCTCTTGCTGACGCTCGGGGCGAGCTTCACCGGATATCTGCTCCCGTGGGACCAGCTGGCGTACTGGGCGATCACGGTGGGGACGAATATCGCCGGCTATGCACCGCTGGTGGGGGAGGCGGCGCGCCAGGTGCTCCTGGGGGGCAGCGAAGTCGGGCAGCATGCCCTCATCCGCTTCTACACACTCCACGTGGTGCTCCTCCCCTTGGTCATCGCTCTGCTGGCTTCCCTTCACGTCTGGCGCGTGCGCAAGGACGGCGGGCTCGCAGCCAGCGAGGTGCGCGAGGACAACTGAATGGAACCCTCCGTGACCGACGAGATCTTCCCCCAAGGGACCAACAAGACCTATGCCCTGGTGGAACTCATGCCTGGCGAAGGCCCGATGGTCGGCAAGGGACCGGAAGACACCGTCTTCGCTTTCCCCGTTGTCCTCCTTTGGGAGCTGCTGCTTCTGCTCGGGTCAACCCTGGCGATCTTCCTTTTCTCTCTCGTCAAGCAGGCGCCTCTGGAGGAGATCGCCAATCCCATGGTCACCACCGATCCGGCGAAAGCTCCGTGGTACTTCGTCGGACTGCAGGAACTCCTGGAACACATGCACCCGCTCCTGGCGGGCGTCCTGATCCCCGCCGCGCTCGTCCTGTTCCTCGTACTCCTCCCCTACCTCGACACGGCCACGCAGGGGGCGGGCGTGTGGTTCTCCGGCTCGAGGGGAAGGAGGGTCGCCGGATGGACGGCGGTCTACACGGTCGGGAGCATGGCCGGGTACATCCTGCTCGACAACGCCTTCAGCCTGCGGGAGCTTCTGCGCGGCAGCGCGCCACAATGGGTGGCGCAAGGACTGCTTCCGGCCCTGATCCTGGCCGTCCTGGTGGCGCTTCCCGTGGTTGTTGTTCGGATGACGGGGGGTGACCGGCACGAGGTCTTCCTCGCCCTGTTCACCGTCATGTTGACCGCCGCCGTTGTCTTCACACTGGTCGGTTTCCTGTTCCGGGGACCGGGATTCAAATTGTTTGCACCTGGACAGATGCCCGGTGGTTACAACCCCTGGGATGGGCTCTGAGATCCGTCCTTCCAGGAGACTGCGGACGGGTCTGATCCGGCGCAAGGGCCTTCCTCGCCGGCGGAATGCGCCCGACGCACATTGGACCGAATGAGGTCAGGGATGTCGATGACAGCAAAGACAACATCTGGGCAGGCGGCCAACCGCCGACAATTCCTGGCGTGGGCATGGGGAGCTTCTCTGCTGGGTCTGTTCGGGCAGGCGGGCGTCGCCCTGCTCCAGTTCTTTCGCCCCCGCCTCGAGGCTGGAGCATTCGGGGCCGACGTGGTCGCAGGGACCATCGAGGAGTTCGAGACAGGCCGAGTGAGTTTCATCCTGCGCGGGCGCGTCTACGTTTCTCGGCTCGAAGACGGGGGATTCCTGGCCTTGTGGCAGCGCTGCACGCACCTGGGCTGCACCGTCCCGTGGCGTGAGGACGAGGGTCTCTTCCATTGCCCATGTCACAGCTCGCTCTTCAACCGCAGAGGTGAAGTCATCGGCGGTCCGGCCCCGCGGCCCCTCGACCTGTTCCCTCTGCGCGCGGAGGAAGGGCAGCTGGTCGTCGATACGAGGCAGCCAATCGTCCGCGATCGGTTCGATCCGTCGCAGGTCTTCCACCCCAGCTGAGAGGTGACCTGGTGCGACCGACAGAGGACTACACGCGCTTCGTCGTCGCCGGAGTGGTGCTGACCATCGCCATCGGCGCGGTTTTCCAGGGCTATCTCCTCGGCGAGCCGGCGCGGATCACACAGGTCGAGGCGGCGGATCTCGAACGCGCCAGAACGTCTGGTGCCGCCCTCTACCAGGCAAACTGCGCTGCGTGCCATGGCGAGCAAGGGCAAGGCCAGGTGGGCCCGGCCCTCAACTCGAAAGAACTCCTGCGCACGACCCCCGACGAGGTCCTGTTGGGTCTGATCAGGACCGGCATTCCGGGCAGCGTCATGCCAGCCTGGGGCCAGGTCTTCGGCGGTCCGCTGACGGACGAGGAGGCGTCTCAGGTCGTGGCTTTCATCCGTGCATGGGAGCCCACGGCGCCCGAGATCGTACCGGTGGCGGTCGAGCCCGATCCCGTGCGAGGAGCGACGATCTTCGCCGAGACCTGTTCCATCTGCCACGGGGAAGACGGCGTCGGGACTGAGCGCGCTCCGCGCTTGAATGATCCGGCGACGCTTAGGGATTTCGACGACACCTGGTACCGGAATACGATCTCTCACGGCCGACCGGCACAGGGTATGCCGACCTGGGGGACGGTCCTCTCCCCGGCTCAGATCGACGATGTCGTCGCCCTGGTCGCCGCCTGGCGCGAAGGCGTCGAGGTCATGCCCCAGATCTCGTTGAAGCGGCATCTGCGCAGCGCACTGTTCGCCGTGCAGCAGTTCG
>JBBAAN010000077.1:0-10645 GCA_041658225.1 Actinomycetota bacterium | reverse complement strand
GAGCGCGAACCCCATGCCCACAACGGTGAGAACCACCGCCCACCTCACGATACTCCCCCTGCGGGCCACGACCGCCGCGACCACACCGGGGGCGAACCGGCGAACCCCGAACACGATGATGATCCCGGCCACGACCAGCACCGTCGACAGCCAAGCGAGGCGCAAGGGCCCCCAGTGATCCCTGAGATAGGCCGGACCGGACAAGACGCCATCCATGAGCGCGAGTCCGAAGCCCACGCCGAACCCGGCGAGCGCCGCGAGCGCGAAACGGGAGCGCGCCCGCGCGCCCTCATCGGCTCCCGAAACCCCGCGGATCACGAACAGAGCCGCGTAGGCGAGGAGAGGGGCCAGGTACATCTGCGCGTCGATGCGCACGGTGCAAGCCAGGCCCAGCGTCAACCCCGCGGCCAGCCACCCCCGGAACCGATTCCGCCCCGCGACCAACAGCCACATGGCTCCGAGCACGAAAACCTGCGCCGCGATCTCCGACCAGGGGTTGCGGCTGAAGTACATCTGGGCGGGGTTGAAGGCCAGGGCGGCGGTCATCACAGCGGCAATCCACGGACGCAGCAGCCTGCGGGACAAGACGTAGAACAGCAGTAAGGCCAGCCCACCCAACAAACCGGGGACGGCGGCCAGGAGCCGAGTTCCGCCGAGCCAATACGCGGGAGCAAGCAGCACGGGAAACCCGCGAAACAGGTAGGGCTGCAACCGGGTGCCGTCCAGAGGCGAGAACGGGTAGTTCTTAGCGTACGGGTAACCTCCGGCTCGGACGGTGGGCAGGCCCCCGAACAGTTCCGGATGGGAGTCCATCGGGATCTTGCCCTCCTGGGCCAGCCACGTCGCCTCGCTGAAGTAGGTAGAGGGGTCCAGCCCCCCTTTCACCCAGGCCCCCCCATGGGCCGCGTTCAACAGCGCCGCCGCCGCGATGACACCTATGACCGCGGCATCGAGCCCACGTCTGGACGGCCAGGAATCCACGCGGAAGAGAGGGAGAAGGACCCAGGCCCCCAGGAGCGCGGCCGGCAAGACCACGTAGGGGCGAAACCATCCCGCCATGGCCAGCGGGATCCCGACGAGCACGAGCGCGACTGTTCCCGACAACAGCGCGCAGGCCAAGGAATCCAAGCCGAACCGCCGTACCTCCGGCCTGCCGCCGACCGCTCGGCAGGTATGCCGCCCGCCGCGAGGCTGGGCAATCCTGCGAATCCAGAGACCCCGGGGAGCCGACCTCACCGGCCGGGGTACGGGCGGCGCCGGGGATCTGTGGGGTCCATTGATCAAGGGGAGGGGGGGGCGGCTTCCGGCGCCCTTTCCGGAGCCGACAAGAGCTCCGACAGGCGGGCCGCCTCGCTCCTCAACTCCTCGACCTCGCGCGCGAGTCCGACGATCGCCTTGGCCGACGCGTCGTGGTAGGCGTTGACCTGATCGAGGATGGGGACCATGTACCAGTGCACGATCCTCCAGGTGAGGCGCTTACCCAATGTGAATACCTTGGAAAAGCGGGGACGCGACGAGGGAAGCAGCACCGGGGTGGCGAACCGGATGCCCATCATCCGATCGAGATCCGGACGAGATCCGATGCCGGTGCCCGCGACCGAGCCGTCGCCCTCCGCCGCGCGCCGCAGCGCGGCTTGGCGGCGAACCTGGGCCATGATGGCCTTGACGTCCACCGGGCCCTGATCGGCGTGCCCGGCCTCGAACGACCCCGCGCCCACGCCCGCGGCCCGAGCCATCACCTGGGCGAGTTCGGCGTCGGTGGAGAAGAACTCCGCGGCGTCCTCTCCCGCTTGCTCCTCGAGGCCGCCCACCCGCGACACGATCGCCCGAGTGCCCATCAGCCTTGCCCGCTCCAGCACTCCGGAAGACCAGATCTCGCGATAGGGAAGGACCACCCGGTCGGCCGCCAGCATCCAGCGATCGAACGCCTCGTCGGAGATGTAGCCGTCGACCACCCCGGCCCCGGCCATCTGGGCGGCGCGGGCCTTGAGCGCCTCGAAGTACTCCACGTGCTCGCGCTCGCCGGTCCGCACCGACCCCACTATGTAGAGCCGTGCGGCACCGCGAGGCAGTGAGGCGAAGGCCTTGAGCGCCCGGTCGAACCCCTTGTGCGGCTGGACGAACCCGATGCACAGGAACACCACGGCATCGTCGGGCAGGCCCAAGATCCGGCGAGCGTCCGAGCGGCTCTCCCGGGCGGCCGGCGCGAAGTGGGCGCCATGCTCCTGGACCTCGGCGTTCAGCCTCACTCCCAGCTTGGCCTGAAGGCTCTCCGCCTCCGTGTGGGTGTGGAAGATGACCCGGGGGGCGCGCTTCCACATCCACCGCGCGGTACGCCAATCCGGCCGCCAGCCGGCGCGTGGCGGCACGGTCACCTCGTGGGCAACGACCGCGATGTTCCTCGCCCGGCCAAACAACCGCCGGAAGGCGAGGTTCGTGCGCGCGACGTCCAGCGCCCGGGCCGAGCGGTAGTAGAAATCTGGGGCGAAGTGCAGGTAGACGACGTCGGCTTTCCTCGCGTACGCGCCGATCCGCCGGACCCGCCCGCCGCGGAGGTCCTCGTGATAGTGAGACGCCGTCGGCTTCGGGGAAAGCACCTCGACCTCATGGCCATCAGCCCTCAGTGCCTTCACCTGCTGGAAGGCGTACTTGCCTATGCCACATCTCAGCGGCGGAAAGGTCGATACGACCAGCACCTTCACTGGGAAACCTCGCGGGACTCCGGCTCCAAGTCCGGGTCGGACCTCGCCTCGCGGATACGGGTCGTCTCCACCGCGCGCGCGGCGCTCGAGACCTGCCCTCCGGCAGGCTCCGACCGGCTGCCCTGCGCCAGGACCCACTCGGGAGTCGGCTTGCCCTGACGCCAGGTCTCCAGGCAAGCCAGCAGCCGATCGACCACCTGCTCCCACTGATAGTTCTCCAGAACGTAGGCGCGGCCTCTCTCACCCATCTCGCGCCGAGCGTCGGGGTGAGCCAGCAGGAAGTCGAGGGCTTGCTCGAATTCGTAGTAGTCGTTGTAGATCAGACCTCCGCCCGAGGTGAGCGCGTGATACACGGTCACCGCGCAGCCGTCCCAAACCAGGCTGGGGGTGGCGGCAATCCAGCCGTCCATGATGAGCCGCGAAAAGGATTCCCAGCGTGATGGCTGGCACACGACGCAGGCGGCCGCGAAGGCGTCGTGCTTGTCCTGTTCGGGCAGAAAGCCCAGGTCCACGATCCCCTGGGGATCCTCGGGCATCCTCACGTCCCCCTTACCCAGGAGGACGAGTTTCAGGTCGGGAGCGTGCAGGCGGCGGTAGCGGGCGAAGTGCTCCGCCAGCACATCGACGTTCTTGCCCCACTCGCGCCTGCCCGCATAGATCAGGAAATCACCTTCCACGCCGTACTTGGCGCGGAAGCGCGAGGCGTCGTGCTCCGGGGGAAGATCGACCCCTTCTCCCACGACGGCCGTCGAAGCCGGCAGCCTGTACAGCGAATCGGCCAGGTCGCGCTCGGGCGGGGAGTTGAATGTGATTCCCCGGGCGGACTCGAAGATGTCACGGTAGATCTCCAGGCGCGCATAGGGCTCGTCGTGAAGGCAGGGTCTGAGCACGTTCTTGGAGGGGGCCACCTGGGCGCAGGCGTAGGTCGTCCAGAACATGTATGGGGTCAGGATGATCGAGTCGTAGCGGTCCGCCTCGTCCATCAGCCAGTGGAAGACCCCCGGCACCCGCATACCGTCGTTGATCCACTCCTCTTGTTCCGCCAGAGTCGTGGGAAACCCCGCCCCGATCCGGTCACCGATCTCCTTGTGGCGCCGGCCGCTGGTCGTGCGAACGACCGGGAAACGCCGGACCAGCACGCCGTTCACCCGCTCCTCGCCCGGCGGGTAGTGGTTTGCCCAGGTGTAGTGATCCTTGGCGCAGGAAACCAGCACCTCGACCTCGAGCCCGCTGCCCACCAAGCGCTCGGCCAATTGGCGCACGACGGTCTCGGCTCCGCCCAGAACGTCGAGCCCGTAGCGGGGAGCCACGAACGCGAGACGGCCGCTCATTCCCCGGCCCCCGGATCGGCCCCCGCGTCGCCCCCTGAGCCGGATGCCACGCCGGCAACGCCGGCCGACCCGTTGGCTCTGGTCACCTCGATCTCGATCTCGCAAGGGATCCGAAGGATTCCGGCATCGGGTCCGCGGTTGATCACCTCGAATGACCAGGCCTTGTCCTGCCAGGCGTAGATGTGGCTGTCGTCGCTGGAATGCACGCCTATCGTCACGTAGAACCTCTGCTCCTGGAGGGGCAGATCATGTATGCGGAAGCTCACCCTGGCGTCGCTCGATACCTTGCCGAGGTGAACCTCCCTGAGCATGGTGTTCGTGCCGAACAGGCACTGATCCCGGTCGTCGTAGATGGCGATGCCCACCACCGGGTCATCCACCGGGTTCTTCACCTCGAGATCCACCGCCACCACCATCTCGTCCCCGGCGAAGAACCTCGAGCGGGCCGCACCGTCACCTCCGAGAAGTGTCACGCGCCCGATACGAAGCTCGCCCGTGCCCATCCGCTCGCCTGCCCCGCCGTTGCCGCCGCCCGGGTCGTCGGCCAGGTCCCCATGCACGACCTTGCGGAAAGTGGCGATCACCTCGGCCGGCTTGCCCTCGGCACGTATCTTGCCTTCCGAGAGCATCACCGCCCGGTCGCACAACTGGCGCACCTGATCCACGGCATGGGTCACGAACACGATGGTGCGCCCCTCGCGCTGGAACGTGCGAACCCGGTCAAGGCACTTGCGCTGGAACGCCTCGTCGCCCACCGCCAGCACCTCGTCGACCAGAAGGATGGCCGGGTCCACGTGGATTGCCACCGCGAAACCCAAGCGCACGAACATCCCCGACGAGTAGTGCTTGACCTGCTCGTCGATAAAGCGGTCCAGCCCGGCGAACGCCACGATCGCGTCGAAGTGGCGGTCGGTCTCCTTGCGCGTGAGGCCCAGGATCGCCGCGTTCATGTAGATGTTCTCGCGACCGGTGAGGTCCGGGTGGAAACCGGCGCCCAGCTCCAGCAGTGAGGCCATACGCCCGTAGGACAGCACTTTCCCAGTGGTCGGCCTGAGAATGCCGGCGACCACCTTGAGAAGCGTGGACTTGCCCGAGCCATTGGCCCCGATCAGGCCCAGGGTCTGGCCGTGGTCAATCTCCAGATCGATATCCTTCAGGGCCCACAGGTCGTTGTGTGAGCGGGTGCGCAGCAGCCGTGGGCGCCGGATCGCCAGCACGAAACGTTCTTTGGCCGTGTCTGAGCGGCCTTGCGTCAAGCGGAAACGCTTGGAGACCCCCTCTACCTGGATAGCCGGGTCCACAGCGCTAGAGCTCCTCGGCGAAGTTGCCTTCGTAGCGGGAGAAAACCCGCATTGCGAAGTACATCAACACGGTGGCCCCGCCCAGGACGGCCCCGAGCCTCCACAGATACCAGGAGTAGGGGACGTCCAACAGCACATTGGAGCGGTGGCCATCCAGCATGGTGTAGCCCTGGCGATAGATAGCACGCTGGAAAGCGGCGACCACTGGGGCCATCGGATTGAGCATGTAGATCTGGAACAGATTGATGCCGCCAATCGACCGCACGCTCATCTTGTCGAAGATCATCCGGATCGAATAGACGATCGGGGTGAACCAGAACCAGGCCAGCAGCACGATCTCCAGAAGGTGCTGGGTGTCGCGGGCCTCGACGTTGATGGCGGCCAGGAGGATCCCCAGCGCGGAAGCCAACACGATCAACACGAGCAGCGCCGCCGGTATCAGCAGTAGGTTCCAGCCGATGAAGGGATAGCGGAACACCGCCAGCAACCCAAGGAGCACGAAGGACTGCAGTGCGAAGTGCACGAGCGCCGAACCCATGCCGGCCAGGGGCAGGATCTCCCGCGGAAAGTAGACCTTCTTCACGAGATCGGCGTTGCCGGTGATCGAGGTGGTCGAGGCGCCGAGCGTCGTGGAGAAGAAGCTCCACGGCAGGACCCCGGACATCAGGAAGAACTGGAACGATGGGATGGCCGACTTCAGGAAGACCGCGAACACAACGTAGAAGACGAGGATCTGCATCAGCGGGTTGCCCATCGACCAGGCGAATCCCAGCGCGGAGTTCTTGTACTTGACCTTCAGCTCCTTGCGAACCAGGGTCCTCCACAGCTCGTGGTAGGCATAGACCTCCTTGAGCTTGGCCAGGGGGCGCACCTGCGCGTGAGTGACCCGGGTGTTGGACCGGGCCCCCTCCTGCGCCATCGGCACTCCTTTCCCCTCTGATTTCGATGGGAACTTGGGGTCGAGACTCAGCGCCCGCACCGCGGCAGTCCCGGCCGCCCGGCGAGCGCTCATCAGTCTACCCGAAGCGCCCTTTCAGTATCCCGCCGCGCCTTGGACTTCAGACGTGGTCGAGGTCTCCCCACGCCGTGCACCAGGGCGCGGCGGCCACATCAGGGTGCTCGCCGAGATTGTCCACGACCCCAAAGCGCAGCGGTTTGGGTTCCAGGCGGCGCGGAAGGCGGCGAAAGCCCGCCGAGGACGCCAACCCCGCCAGACGAGTCCCGGCCCGGGTCGCCAAAGCGAGCGCGACCGCGTTCCCGGAATCGGCCGCTATCGCGCGCGCCAGACCCACGGCGGTCTCCGGCTCGAGAGCCTCAAACTCCAGCACGTAGACGAACCGGCCCCCGAAAGCTTCCCGCTCGGTCACCGCCGCCGCGCCTTTCAGGCGGCCTTCCTCGCGCACCTCGTAGTAGCGGTAGGCCGAACCGGGGCGCTCCGAGTAGCGCCAGCGCCACCAAGCGGCGTCGCGGATGATCCCATAGGTGACGAAACACGACGCCCGCGACCACAGACCGTCGAGGCCCTCGGGCGGGCCGTCCACCTTCCGGCCCTTGCTCCCGCTCTCGGGCATCCGGAACGCCAGCCGCCGCGCGACCGAGGCGACCAGCCGAGGAAGATGAAACCTCTCCGCCATCCACCCCTCGTCCAGGGGAAGCACGTAGGTGGCAAGTTGGTCGACCTCGCGCCATCCGGCTCGCGATATGCCGCGCACCGACTCGGAGTTGGGGTAGCAGATGGTGACCGGCATGCCGTGACGGCCACAATCGGTGTAGAGAGCGCGCGCCAGCGACTCGAACAGTCGGCGGCCCTGGTGCGTGGGCGCGATCGCCGCGTCCACCCCGATGGCCGCCGTGGCCGGGCGAGAGTCGAAGAGGATGGGGACCGGGATACCGGTGTAGTGACCGACCACCCGCCCGCCGTCGTCCCACACCCAGCAAGGCGAAGGCCCGAACGGGTTTCGCCAGTACTGCCAGCGCAGGATCGCCTCGTCGGACTTGGGGTTGTCGGGAAATGACTCAGCGATGACGGCCCGGATGGCCTCGGCTTCGTGCTCGCCCGAAGGGCGAAGAACCAGGCCGTCCTCCCGCCCGGCTGAAGGCTCGTTCTCCAATCCCGTCATGTCCTGTTCGCCCTCGAGCCGCGGATCGCCGCGCAGGCGAAACCGTTCACGAAAAGCTCGCCCAGCGACCCCCTCATGATCCCGCCGCCTGTTCGAGCAGTTTCGGGAACTCCCCGGCCGGCACGGCCATGAACGCCTCCGCGTATCCCCTGCCCATCAAGCCGTGGACCGAGCGGTAGCGAGACAACCCCAGCATCGCGCCGACGTCGAACGCGAGGTGGGCGGTGGCGTGCTCGGCCACCGCGCTCCTCTTTCGCTCCATGACCCCGGTGATGTCCACCACCCGGTTGGGCGCAAGCGGCGCCCATGTTTCATACATCCAGACCTCACACGTGTCCGGAAGTGTGCACGCCGCCAGGGCCCGATCCAACTCCACGTGGTCGGGATGCGGGTCCAGGACCCAGGGCGCCATGATGGCTTCCGGCGCCAGTTCGTCGATCAATGCCTGCAGGTGGCGCGACAGACCGCCCAACGCGGAGGCGAGATCGCCGTCGGGGTGGCCGAGGAACCGCGGAGCGGGAAGACCCAGGGCGCGACAAGCGGCCTGAGCCTCCGCGCGCCGAAGACCACGCACCTCTTCCTCGGCGACTCCGGCGCCTCGTGTGGCCTCCCCGTCGGTGGCGAAGACCACCGAGACGACCGCGCCGCGATCCGCAAGCAGCGCAAGCGTTCCGCCGCACCCGATGCTCTCGTCGTCCGGATGCGCTGCCAGTGCCAGGACCCTGCGGAAGGAAGGCAACCCCACGATCGGCCCGCTGCCCGCCAGGGAGCGCAGCGACAGCAGCACCGGCCAGGCTCGTTCGGGAACCAGGGGTTTGGCGCGGGCTATCGTCCGCACGAGGGTGCGCGGCAGTCTCATCTTCTCTTTCGGCCCTTCCGCCGCTCGCCCTCTGACGGCACGGGCTGGGCCTTGCGGGATTCGGCCTCGCGCACGGACGGCTTGGCGACTCTGGCGCCTCCTACCTTCGTGCCTCCGTCCTTGGTCCGCCCGACCTCCGCGGCCGCGCGCGCACGTTCGGACGCCTCGGCCAGCCAATCCCTCGGACGCCCGGACTCGCTCACACCGGGCGTCGGCGGCCACACCGGAGTCTCCCCCGTCGCCGACACGCCCCGGCGGGCCGTCCCTTCCGGCACCGGCGCGCGCCCAAGGCTGCCCGCAAGAGAGGCGAGAGCGGCTCGCTGGCGAGAGCGCTCGCGCTTCCGGGCCCGGTGCCAAACTCCGCCGAGTATTCCGGACACGGCGACAACGATGATGAGCAAGGCCCATGGAATCGCGAAGGCGCTCTTGCTCGCACGCGCGGCCGGACCCGCTATCTCCCACGCGCGCACTCTCCAGCGCAGGGGCCCTCCGTACCAAGGGATACTCACCCGCGCCACGTACACCTCGCTGGACCTGGCAAGCAGCACCGCGGGGCCCTTAGCCCTGACGCCGTTGACCTCCACCCGCAGGGCCAGGCGTACGGCTCCCGTGTTGCGAACCGTCACCGACACCGTCGCCTTGCGCGGCCAGATGCCCGGAGCCAGCGAGCCCTTCACTTTCGTGATCCGAAACCCCTTGGCGGCCACCCCCGGCACCGTCACGTACAGGCGCACCGCCGTGCGCTTGATGACCTGTATCTCGGAGCCCTGCGGCGCGGACTCCGCCACGATCACCCCGATGTGGTCACCCGGCGCGGCGCCGGGCGGGACCGTCACCGAGAACGGCACCTCCTGAGCGCTCATCGCGGGGACCCACACGCTGGCCTGCTCGAATGCCACCCAGAGCCCCACGTCGCGCTGCGCCCCGTCGTTGACGGAAGGGGTGCCGTCGGCGGCGAAGTTCAGGTCCGCGCCGTACATCTTCACCGTCTGGCCGGCGCGCCCCGGATTGACCATGCGCACCTTGGTGCGTCCGGTCTCGCCGGGCGCCAGGCTGAACACGAACCACTGGCCTCGATTGGGGTCGCCGGGCTTGGACTCAGTGGGCGCCAAACCCACCGAGGGGATCTCGGTGGAGCCGGGCGTTGCAGTGGGGGAAGCGGCCAGCCGATAGCCGGCCAAGGCAGGGGTTGGGGCGGGTGAAGCCGCGACTCGATCGTGGGCGGAAGCGGGGTTAGCGGCGGGCGAAGCCGCGGTCCGATGGCCGGCCAAGGCCGGTGTTGCCGCGGAAGCGCTCAGGCTCAGAAGTGCAAACGCAAGCAAAACAACGGGAGCTGCGACCGCTCTTGCGGTGGCCACAGCTCCCGTATGGTTTAAGGCCTCAACGTTGCCCGGCCATAACTTCCTGAGGAGTCTCTTGTCTGTTTCCCTCTCCGCTCTCAGCCCGCCAACCCCCCGTGATCGCCCCGCGTTCAGCGTTTCACTGGACGAGGGTCACCGTGAGCGTACCCGTGTACACGCCCACCGCCTGCGCGTTGGGCACGGTCAGCGTCAGTGTACCGCTACCCGTGTATGTCCCGGTGTAGACCGACAAGGGGTCCTGCCCCGTCAGGGCAAATAGCGTCCTGGCCGCGGACAGATCCTCGCTGCCCGTCGGGGCACTCTCCGTGCCGCCGCCCAGAACCTTCAACACGCTGCGTGCCGAGACCGCCATGTTGGTGGTCGCAATCGAGTGGCCCAGCCCGTCGGACAGAGCCCCCGCCAGGGTTGCGGTGACCGACCACGGGTTGGTGCCGGTGCGAGCGGTTTCCGTGACGAGGACCGCATAGCTCGCTGTCAGCTCGGGGGCGTTGAGCAACGACGTCATCACGACCGGCGCGACCGAGGTGACCGACCTCGACCCGATGGCGCCTGCGGTGATCGTGGCCGTGATAAGCCCGGAACCTCCGCCTCCGTCGGCGGCCAGGGCTGCCGGACCCGCGGCCATGACCATCAGCCCGCCGGTCATCACCAAAGCCCCAATCAGTTTGCGCATCGGAATCTCCCCCTTTTCGCCTGTGGTCCCGCCGAACACAGTCGGCGCATCCGCCTTCAACACCTAGCGTCGGCCATTGGCCATCGCGAGGTAATCCCTCGAACGCGTCATTTTCCGACACACAAAGGGGCTAGTCAGTTGCCTGCATCAGAACCCCACAGATCAGGTCGGGGCTGGTGATTCCGCCACCTATCAGGTACAACCGGGGCGCATGGCGTGTCCGAGATCCCGGCATCTCGCCGACTGGAAACCCATGTCGTACCTGCGCTTCGACGGCCGGACAACCGGGAGAAGGAGG
>JBBAAN010000076.1:0-10755 GCA_041658225.1 Actinomycetota bacterium | reverse complement strand
CCCTAACCTTGCAATCAGCCGGACCCTAACCTTGCAATCAGCCGGACCCTAACCTTGCAATCAGCCGGACCCTAACCTTGCAATCAGCCGGACCCTAACCTTGCAATCAGCCGGACCCTAACCTTGCAATCAGCCGCTACCCAAGCTTACGATTGGCCGACATGACCGAACTACGGCTGTACCCGCGCTTCGCCACCGCACGCCTCAAGGAGGCCCTGGCCGACACCCCGGTGGTACTGATCCACGGCCCCCGGCAGTCCGGCAAGACGACGCTCGCCCGGACATTTGGGGAGCCACGCGGATATGCCTACTTCACCTTCGATGACGACGTGGCACGGGCCGCGGCCGCTGCAGACCCGGCGGGCTTTGTGGCGGCCCTGCCGCGCCGGGTAATCCTCGATGAGGTCCAGCGTGTGCCGGCGCTCTTCACCGCGCTCAAGATGGCGGTGGATCGAAGCCGGACCCCCGGCCGTTTCCTCCTCACCGGCTCGGCCAACGTCCTGCTGGTGCCGAAGCTCGCCGATTCGCTTGCCGGGCGGATGGAGATTCTGCGACTGCATCCGCTGGCGCAATGCGAACTGGCTGGGAGGCAGCCCGGATTCGTCGACGCGCTCTTCAGCGTCTCCTTCAAGACCCGAACCTGGGAGCGGCTGGGAGCGGCGCTGATCGAACGGATTGTGGCGGGGGGATACCCGGCGGCGCTCGCCCGCCCAGTACAGCGCCGGCGCGCCGCCTGGTACAGGGACTACATCGAGTCGCTGGTGCAACGGGACGTGCGGGAACTGGCTCGCATCAGGACCCTGGATGCACTACCGCGCCTGTTGTCACTCGCGGCCGGACAGACGGCCCGGCTGCTAAACGTTAGCGATCTCGCGGCACCGTTCCAGGTAAGCCGCCAGACAATCAGCGAGTACGTGACTCTTCTTGAGCGCATCTTCCTTGTGGAGTCGCTGCCGCCCTGGCATTCCAACCGGCTCAGTCGACTGATAAAGACGCCCAAGCTCCACTTGGCAGACACCGGCGTGGGATGCGCACTGCTCGGCGTCGATGCCCGGGCACTGACTCACGACCGAATGCTCCTGGGGCAGTTTCTCGAAACGTTCGTATTCCAAGAACTGCGGCGGCAAGCGAGTTGGCACGAGTCATCTATCCGCTTCCACCACTTCCGTGACAAGGACGGTGTCGAAGTGGATATCGTCTTGGAGCGCCACGGCAACGAGGTGGCCGGCATCGAGGTCAAGTCCGCAGGCTCGGTGACGGCCCGGGACTTCCGGGGCATGGAGAAGCTCAAGGCTGCAGTAGGCAAGCGCTTCGTTGGGGGGGTGGTCCTCTACGACGGCGAGAGCAGCGCCCCCTTTGGCGACCGGCTCTACGCCGTGCCGATCCGGGCCTTGTGGGAGACGCGATGACCGGGTCATTCACCGAATCCATTGTCGAAGAAGCCGCTCTCGGGTGGTTCGGCGATCTCGGGTATGCGGTCCTGCATGGGCCGGAGATAGCCCCCGGCGAGCCGCACACAGAAAGGGACGACTACCGCGAGGTCGTGCTCGCGCGTCGCGTAAGATCCTCGCTTCAACACCTCAACCCTCACCTGTCGGCGGACGTTGTCGAAGAGGCCGCGCGCAAGGCTCTTCTATTGGATTCGCCCTCCCTGCTGCTCAACAACCGCGCGTTCCACCGGATGTTGGTGAACGGCGTCGAAGTGGAGAGCGTGGGTCCCGACGGCCGCGTTCGTGGAGAGCGAGTGCGGCTCGTCGATTTCGAGAGTCCCGAGGCAAACGACTGGCTGGTCGTCAACCAGTTCACGGTCATCGAGGGTCATGCGAAGCGACGGCCGGACATTGTGGTGTTCCTGAACGGTCTTCCTCTGGCCGTGATCGAACTGAAGAACCCCGCGGATGAGAACGCGACGATCTGGAAGGCCTTCGATCAGCTCGAGACCTACAAGCTGGACGTCCCATCGCTCTTCGCCTTCAACGAGTTGCTCGTGATCTCCGACGGCCCCGAAGCACGTGTTGGGTCCATCACCGCGCCGAAGGAGTGGTTCCTGCCCTGGAAGACCATCGAAGGCGCGGGGCTGGCCGCCTCATCTCTCACCCAGCTCGAGGTTCTGATCCGAGGGATCTTCGACAAGGAGCGGTTCCTCGATCTCGTCCGCTCGTTCGTTGTCTTCGAGGACGATGGCGCGTCGATCGCCAAGAAGATCGCCGCCTATCACCAGTTCCACGCCACGCGGAAGGCAGTCGAGAAGACGCTCCTTGCGGCGGGGCCCAAAGGTGACCATCGGGGAGGAGTGGTCTGGCACACCCAGGGCTCCGGTAAGAGCCTGACCATGGCGTTCTTCGCGGGCAAGCTCGTGCTGCACCCGCGGATGGAGAATCCCACCATCGTTGTGCTCACCGATCGCAACGACCTGGACGACCAGCTCTTCGGGGTGTTCGCGAGGTGTCAGGATCTCGTGCGCCAGACCCCTGTGCAGGCGAAGGACAGGTCCCACCTTCGCAAGCTGCTCCAGGTGGCCTCGGGTGGAGTGGTCTTTACCACCATCCAGAAGTTCCTCCCTGAGGAGAAAGGGGATCGCTTCCCCGTTTTGTCGGAGCGGCGCAACGTCGTCGTCATCGCCGACGAGGCCCATCGCAGTCAGTACGACTTCATCGACGGCTTCGCCCGGCACATGCGCGACGCCCTTCCCAGTGCCACGTTCGTTGGCTTCACCGGCACGCCGCTCGAGCTTGAGGACCGTGACACGAGGAACGTCTTCGGAGACTACATCGACATCTACGACGTCCAGCGCGCGATCGACGACGGCACGACCGTCCCCATCTACTACGAGAGCCGCCTTGCCAAGCTGGACTTGAAGCAAGAGGAGAAGCCGCAACTCGACGAGGAGTTCGAGGAGATCACCGAGGGCGAAGAGGCCTCTCGCAAGGAGAAGCTGAAGAGCAAGTGGGCGGCTCTGGAGGCGGTTGTCGGCACCCCGAAACGGCTCTCCCTCATCGCCAAGGACCTCATCGAGCACTTTGAGGGCCGCCTCGAGGTCATGGATGGCAAGGCCATGGTCGTCTGTATGAGCCGGCGCATCTGTGTGGACCTCTACGACGAGATCGTGAAGCTGCGACCTGACTGGCACGCCCGCGAGGATGAGCAGGGATTCGTCAAGGTGGTCATGACCGGCGCCGCTCCCGATCCAACGGCGTGGCAGCCCCACATTCGAAACAAGCCTCGCCGTATGGCTCTGGCCACTCGGTTCAAGGACCCGGCCGATTCATTCAAGCTCGCGATCGTCAGAGACATGTGGCTGACCGGCTTCGACGTGCCGAGCCTGCACACCATGTATCTCGACAAGCCGATGCGCGGGCACGGGCTCATGCAGGCGATAGCGCGCGTGAACCGCGTCTTCCGCGACAAACCCGGCGGCCTGGCTGTCGACTACCTCGGTCTGGCCGACAGCCTGCGCCAGGCCCTCAGCGTCTATGCCGCCAGCGGGGGCGAGGGCAGGGCGGTCGTCAACCAGGACGAGGCCGTTGCCGCGACGGCGGAGAGGGTCGAGATCTGCCGGACGATCTTCCACGGCTTCGACTACTCGGCCGCGCTCACCGGGACGGCCATCGCCGGTCTGTCCCTGCTCCCGGCCGCCCAGGAGCACATCCTGTCCGAACCCGACCGCAAGGAACGTCTCGACAAGGCGGTAGCCGAGCTGTCCCAAGCCATCGCTCTCGCTTTCCCCAGGCCCGAGGCTCTTGCCGTTCGAGACGAGGTGGCCTTCTTCCAGGCGGTCAAGGCATCTCTGACCAAACGCGCCACGGTCGACCAGCGTCCCGAAGAGGAGATGGAGCACGCCATCCGTCAGATCATCTCCAAGGCGATAGCCCCGGAGGGGGTCATCGATATCTTCCGGGCCGCGGGCCTGAAGAAGCCGGATATCTCGCTTCTCTCGGAGGAGTTCCTGGCTGAGGTGCGCCAGATGCCTCAGCGCAACCTCGCCGTGGAGCTGTTGCGCAAGCTATTGGACGACGAGATCAAGACGCGCAGCAGGAAGAACCTCGTGCAGTCCCGGTCCTTCGCCGAGATGCTGGAGGCGAGCATCCGTCGCTACCAGGCGCGGGCAATCGAGACGGCACAGGTAATCGAGGAACTGATCGCTCTAGCCAAGCACGTGAGGGACGCGCAGCAGCGGGGCGAGGAACTGGGCCTTTCCGAAGAAGAGCTGGCCTTCTACGACGCCCTCGAGACCAACGACAGCGCGGTGGCCGTGCTCGGCGATGAGACCCTGCGGACGATCGCCCGCGAGCTGGTCCAAACGGTCCGGCGCGACGCCGCCATCGACTGGACGGTTCGGGAAAACGTTCGGGCCAACCTCCGGCGCATGGTACGGCGTGTCCTTCGCAAGCACGGCTATCCACCCGACAAGCAGGAGAAGGCCACGCAGACCGTTCTCGAACAGGCCGCGTTGTTCGGGATGGAGGTGGCTGAGACCGCCCCGGCTCAGTCGGCACGCGAAGCCGCATTCCGCGTTCTCCCGCAGGCGGACGCCCGGCCCTACGAGAACTGCATTCCTCTCTACTCCTTGAAGGCCGCGGCCGGACAGTTCAGCGGATCCCAATCGGTGGAGCCCGAAGCCTGGGTTGTTCCCAACGGCCGCACCCGACCTCGGAAAGGACTCTTCGTCGCCCAAGTCTTTGGGGAATCGATGAACCGTCGAATCCCCAGCGGGGCCTATTGCGTCTTCCGAACGCCGGTCACCGGTTCACGGCAGGGCCGCGTGGTCCTGGTTCAGCACCGGGACATCTCCGACCCCGACAACGGCGGCCAGTACACCGTGAAGATCTACGAGAGCGCCAAGGTGGCAGATGAGGACGGGGGCTGGCGCCACCTTGAGATCCGCCTCAAGCCGGACAGCACGGACGACACATTCGAGCCGATCGTTCTGCGCGGCCAATCCGAAGATGAGGTGCTCGTCCTCGCCGAACTGGTTGAAGCGCTACCTGGGATTCAGGTGGATTAGCTACCTGGGATTCAGGCGCAGGACTGGAGTCCGAGCCGGGTCAGTACACCGGCGCGGCCGGGCAACTACGCCGGCGCGGAGGAAAGCTCGATGGTGTAGGAGGTCTTGAAGTGCTCGTTGCCGTCCTGGACCGCATTCGAGACCACGTTCTTGACCATCCCGCCCAACTCGGGGACGAACCACCGGGTGTCGATGCGGGTGCCGGATCTTTCTCCCCCGGTTGAGGTCATGCGGTTCTCGATGACCCAGGCGGTGAAAGTGCCGGCGGGCACGGTCACGCTCTCCTTGCGCAAGACCTTCCCTGTGTGCGTTACGGTCCCCCCCTGGGTCGTGGAGGTGCTCTGCCAGGTCGAGCCTTCAGCCAGGGGGAACCTCAGCAGGGGCAAGTGAGGGTCGTAGGCGCCCTCATGCTTCTTGGTCGGCTCCGCGGAGCAGGAAATGGAGATCCCCCAGAAGGTCAGCCAGATCCCATCGGCGTTGATGATCTCCACGGCCCGCTCCTTGTGGCCGTCCTGGAAGTCGAGATCGGCCACCAGGGCCTCGTTCTCGTAGTGGAGGGTCATCAGGACTTCGTCGAGATCCCACGTGCAGAAGTTCACGCCGCCCTTGCCGGCTTGCTCAGTTCCGGTGGCTTTCCACCGGTAGGTCCCCTCCCTGAGCCTGGGGGCCTGGTAGGCGGGAGAGGGGTTGGCAGCGCTCGTCGGCTTGACCGCGGGCGCCCTCTTGTTTCCCACAGCCGGTGCAGCGCCGGGCTGGGTCGTGGTCTCGCCGGAGGCGGTGGTGCCGGTGGTTTCGGCGGCCGGTCCGGCCGTGGCACGGGAGGAGGTCGCGGCGCTGCCCCAGCTCCCACCGTAGGAGAAGTCGGGAGGACGCCGTCGCTCGATCTTCAAGTACGCGGTGTAGGAGGCCAGCAAAGCGATCACGATTGCCGCCGCGAGCAGTCCCGTGGCCTTCTTCGTCACCCGACCCGCCTTTCGCTCGTCGGCGAATGCCCCCCGGCATCCGCCCGTCCCTGCCCCCGTTGTCCGCCGGCGCAGTCCCGGTGGGCTTGAGCCCCGCCAAATCTACGCTGGGAGCATAACTCTGTCAACCGCCAGCATAAGAACGCTCCTCCCGGAGGACCGGAGCATCGGGGGCGCCAGGACCGGATGACCGGCGACGAGACGGCGGTGAGGGCGCAGACGTGGGTGTAACATGCCCGCTATCCAGCGTCCGCCGCCCGACCGCCGATCGTGATGCTCAAGCATTTCGGGCCGGGAAACCCGGATCTGGGGTTGTAGACTCGCAAGACGCATACTGCGCGTACCGCTCGTCCGTCCATGTCGAGGCAAGGGGGAACGCGGACATGACACCAGCGGCAAGACGGGACAAGGCGGAAGCCGAAGGCGGGCAAGCCTCGCCGGCTCCGCAAGTGGAGGCGACGCGCGGGATTGCCGGACCGGCGCGGCCTGGACCGAGAAGGGCAAGCGCCTTCTTCAAGTGGTCGGGACCGGCAAGAACCGGTGTGGACATCGGCGGTTTCAAGATCGACCTGCCGATCCGCTACTACCGCACCGACTGTTTTGTGGCCATCTTCGACGCCGACTACGACGCGACCCGGGCGATGCTCCCATCGGGACGGCTGAATCCGGTGCGCCTTGCCCGCGGTCGAGCGGCGGTGGCGCTGGTCGCTTTCAACTACCTGCAGACCGGTGTGGGGCCCTACGGCGAGATCGGGATAGTGGCCCTCTGTACCTTGGACAAGCAAGCGCCTCCGCTGGCTCCTCTGATGCTCGAGTCGCGCTGGCCGGGTTTCGGCGCGTTCGTCGCCCACCTGCCGGTCACCACGCGTATTGCCCGGCAGGCCGGGCGCACCATATGGGGCTACCCGAAGTTCGTGGCCGACATGGCCTTCGACTTCATGCCGGAGTACCAGAGTGTCGACATGCGTGAGGGCGGGAAGGACATCTTCTCGCTCACCGTGCCCCGGCGCGGACCCAAGGTCACCGACAAGCGCCCCCTCGTCACCTTCACGGTTCGCGAGGGAGAGCTCATCCGGACCGTGATGCCGTGGCGCGCGGTGTACCAGATGGGCGTCGGTCGGCGAATGGGCGGCAGTCTGGTACTTGGAGACCACCCTGTTGCCGAGGAGCTGCGCGCGCTTGCGCTATCTAGCTCGGCGTCATTCACGAAGAGCTACCTCGCCCATGCCGGGATCCTTCCCGAAGGAGAGGTGCTGGGGTCTGCCGACATGGCCTACGAGGGGTTTGCCGGATCCGCGCGAGTCAGCGGGCTCCATACCGTGCGATACGACAACGGTGTGGAGATGGTGGTCACCTCAGCCGAGCAGGAGATTGCTCCGGACTCGGGTCCCGCCAAGGCCGTTGCGAGGGTGGCAGCCAAGGCCGTTGCGAGGGTGGCAGCCAAGGGCGCCGGGAAGGTCGCAGGCAAGGTGCCCGCCAAGGTCGCAGGCAAGGTGCCCGCGAAGGCGAGCGCCAAGGGGACGGGCGAGGGCAAGGGCAAGGCTGCGGGCAAGGGCGCCGCACGGGCATGAGCCCGGAAAGCGAGGATCTCGATCTGGCGGCCGAGACGGTGCGGCGTTTCGGGGAGCATGTTCAGGCCGTGCTCTTCTCCGGCGATGCCCCCGACGGCAACCTCGACGCGGTCCCGGACCTCATCGCCGAAGCCGCGGGGATGGACATCCTGGCGGATGCCGGCCCCCTTCGGGCGGGCCACGAAATCGGGGTGTGGGGAAGGCACATCTTGCGTGAAGGCTGCCGGCTCTCTCTCCTGACTCTCTCGATGCTCGGTGAGGTGTGCGCCGGCCTGGCGACCGCGGTGCATGCCCAGGGGATCGGCGCTCTGGCGCTGGATGGGAGCGAATGCGTTCCCTCAGGCGCCACGGTCGGGGCGGGGTTCTTGCCCGCTTTCGGACTGGCCCTCGATCGGCGCACCGCGCCCGACGTCCTGCATATCGAGAGGGACGCCGGTGGCAAGCATCTCAAGGGCCGGGCCCATTTCATCCTGGCCAGCGGCCGACCCGACTGGCTTGTCTGCTTCGCTCGCGACGAGGGCGCGAATGGATGGGCGGCGTTGGCGATTCCCGCCTCCGGTCGGGGGATCAACCTGGAGCAGGTCGGGTCTCGTCTCGGCTTGCGGGCGGTGAGCCAGTGGCACGTGACGTGCGAGCGAGCGAGCGTTGCGGATGAGTGGGTGCTGGTCGAAGGCTCCGACGCCTCCGGTTTGCTTAGCAGGGTCATGGCTTGCGATTGGCTCGGCCAGGCCGCGATTGCGCTCGGCGCCGCTCGCCGCGCGGTTCACGATGCGAGGGACTATGCGGGTGGCCGCTACCAGGGCGGACGCATGATCATCGAGCACGCCGCCATACGCCTGCTTCTTGCTCAGGCAGAGCACGACACGGCCCTGCTCGCCTCGGTCCTGGACGAACACGCGGACCGGCCGCTTGACTCGCAGCGGCCGGAGGATCTGCTTCGCTGGGCCATAGGCGCCCGGCTGGCGGTGGGCGAGCATGCGCAGCGAGCGGTCACCAACTGTCTGCAGGTTTTCGGGGGCTACGGCTACATGGACGACTACGGGCTGTCCAAGCGCCTGCGAGATGTCGGAGTGCTTGCCTCGCTGCACGGCGGGCCCGACCAACTCCTGCTGCTTCTCGAGGACATGGCGAGCCCCGGGGGAGATCGCTGATGGACAGCGCACTGCGCCAGTCGATCGATCGTCTTGCCCCGATCGGACGGTTGCTCTACGACCGGGGTCCCCGGACACTGTGGGAGAGGGACACGGCAACCCTGCCCGGCTACCTTCGCCGCCGCCGCCGCGCCTACCTCCGCTTTGCGCGAACGTGCATCGCGCCTGAGGCTGCCGAAGCCGACCGCGACCCGGAGGACTACGATCCCCGGCCGCTGCTCCTCGAATCCGGCCGGCGCGGTTTCCAGTCGGAGTTCGCTGTGCCTCCCTTCGGGACCATGCCGCTGCTGGCCCTGACCGGAGGCAAGGTTCTCCACGCCGTGCTGAAAGCGGAGGAGTTCTGCGCGGCGTGCGGCGGCATCGGACTGTCCCTGCTCGCTCACGACCTCGGGATCGCGCCGCTGTTGCTGTCGGGCCACCTGCCCACGATCGGGCGCTGGCTCTTGCCCATCTCCCATTCGAATCGCCGGGGCAGTCCGGTGCTGGCGGCCTTCGCTATCACCGAGCCCTCGGCGGGCTCCGACGTGGAGGAAAGCGCAGGTGCCCGTCGAGCCCGGGTCGTGACAACCGCTCGCAAGGTGCCGGGTGGCTATGTCCTCAACGGCCAGAAGGTCTTCATCTCCGGGGCAAGGCACGCCGATGTCGTTTCGGTCTTCGCCGTGCTGGAGCGGCCCGATGGCACCAGGGGGAGCGTCGAAGCCGACTTCACCGGATTCATGGTGGAGCGCGACCGCTCGGGCTACCGGGTGGGGCGCAGCGAGCACAAGCTCGGACAGCGCGCGTGCGACGCCACGGAGTTGTTCTTCGATGACGTCTTCTTGCCGGCACGCAACCTCATAGGGACGGAGCGCTCCGGGTGGGCGCTCAACCGGAACGTCCTCAACTACTCCAGGCTGCCCGTGGCGGCCATAGGCCTGGGCATCGCGCGCGGCGCCGTGGAAGCGGCCACCGACTTCGCTCGCCGGACCCGGCTGGCCGGCAAGCCCCTGCTTTCCTACCAGGAGATCCAGCTTGGTATTGCCGATCTCTGGATGGATGTCATGGCGATGCGAGGGCTGGTGTGGCAGTCGGCTCGGCGCAGGACCCCGGCGCAGGGGGTGTCAAGCACCGCGAAGGCCTTCTGCGGTGACCGGGCTTTCGCGGTCGCGACCCGGGCTATGGGACTGATGGCCGATCACGGGTACTTGACGGCGAACCGGGCCGAGAAGGCCATGCGCGACGCTCGGCTGAATCAGATCTACGAGGGCACCAACCAGATCAACCGGCTGGCCCTGATCGAGGCGATCTGGGAGTCCGACCTGGCTCGGGCGCCGTGGAGTCTGAACCCGAACGTAGGGTCTCGATCGCGATAAGCAGTTCCACGAGATCGCGGAAGCTCCGCGTGCTTCGGCCGGTGATCTTCTCGATCCGGTGCAGCCTGTAGTGCACGGTGTTCGGGTGCACGAAGAGCGTCCTGGCCACGCGTGCGACGTTGAGGTCGGCGTCCATGTAGGCGAGAAGTGTCTCTAGCAATGCACCTCTGCACCGGACGTCCTTGGCCATGAGTTCCTTGACCTCCAGTGGCACGATAGCTCTCCCAGTCGCATCCGCCGCGGACACCAGGTACGACAAGAGCGACGCCTCCGACAGGGTGAGAACCTGACCGTTGCGCGCTTGGCGAAGCGCGAGTTGTGCTTGCCGGTGGGCAACGGGCATGCCTTCGAAGCCCTGGCAAACAAGGCTGGCTCCCGCCGCGATCGAGATCCCGCGTGTGCGCTTCAGGTCGCTCGCCGTCTGTGCGAGACGTTCCAGGAAGGTCGAGAAGGCGTGTTCGAGGACAACTGCCAATACCTCGGCGTGGCGGGCGACGATCAGGGGTGCTTCGCCGCCACACGCCAGGGCTTTGTCGATCGCCTCCATCGCCATTCGGGTGGCGTCCGCCTCCCCGCACCCCCCGTCTTCCCTCACCGCGGCCACCACCGCTCTACATTCGGCCGACGGCCTGAAACCGAGCGAGGAGAGGACGCGTCGCGAGGCCGAACTGAGCTGGCGGTCGCCCGCGAGCATCTCCTCGACCAGGTCCCGCT